>NZ_JBJODK010000001.1:0-483655 GCF_045900275.1 Clostridioides sp. GD02367
CATTTAATTTGCTTCTTTGTGCTTGTTATTTTTTTACTTCTTGTTGAGCACATTTATTATAATAACATCTTATTCTAGTATGGTCAACTACTTTTTTCATTTTTTCTTAAATTTATCGATTATTCATCTATTTGTAATACTATTATGACTTTATTTTCAAAGATGTAACTATTATTAGTAAGAATTTACAATTATAATGATACTATGTACAATTGTTATTAATTTAGAAAGGAGCTTCAAAATGTTTAGAAAGATATTATATTTTTTAGCATTAATTTGTCTATCTGTTTTTTTTATTGTTGGATGTTCAAATTCACAGAGCAAACAAAATACAAACCAAAATAAAGAAACACAGTCACAAGAAGATAATAAAGAATTAGATAGCGATAAGGATACTTCCAATGTTGTCGTTTCAGATGGAACAGATAAACCATCAAAACAAGATACTATTAATAATGATAGTGACAAACTAGATGTATCCTCTTTAGATAACACCACTCTTGATTGGTTTTACATACCAAACACTAAACATAAGACCCCAGAGGTAAATACTGACATTGATTTTAAATTTTCTGACTATGATGCCATATATAATGGACCTAAAAAAGATAGCCAGAAAACTTTATACCTTACATTTGATGAGGGCTATGAAAATGGATATACATCAAAGATACTAGATATTTTAAAACAAAATCAGGTTAAAGCAGTTTTTTTTGTTACATCTCCATACATAAAGGAAAATAAAGACTTAGTTAAAAGAATGGTGTCTGAAGGACATATAGTTGGAAATCACAGTAAATCTCATCCATCTATGCCAACAAAAACAAGTAATTTAAAAAGCTTTAATGGTGAATTCTCTGATGTTGAAAAACTCTATAAGGATGCAACTGGAAAAGATATGGTTAAATTTTTCAGACCTCCTATGGGCAAGTACTCAGAGAAAAGTTTAGCAATGACTAAAAACTTAGGATATAAGACTGTGTTTTGGAGTTTTGCATACAGGGATTGGGATACTGAAAAACAACCATCACATGAAGAAGCAAATAAGAAAATAATGGATAATTTACATGATGGCTCTATTTTGCTATTACATGCAGTTTCCAAAACTAGTACAGAAATTTTAAATAATATTATATCAGATTCAAGAAAGCTAGGATATGAGTTTGAACTTTTAAAGTATTAATATTAATACTTTAAATTGTATCTAAAATCTACAAATTGACATAGTCTATTAAGCATTATAAAGTACAATATAAAAATATCTTCTATATAAATCATTTAATAGAAGAATATCAATAAAAAATAGATGTATAGCTTAATGTTAGTAAAATCATTACTATAAATTACAGCTATACATCTATTTTTTATTTGTATATAATCAAGGTTTATTTAAACTTGCATATAATTAATGCTTATTTACTCAACTAAATAATAAACATCGCTACTATAGTTGTTACAATCAACCCAGTTATAACTGGGACAAAATTTCGTTTTGCTAACTCTATTGGGCTGACTCCACAAATTGCTGCTGCTGAGATAAGTCCCCAAGGAACTAAACAGCCTCCCCCTACCCAAATACCACTGATTTGTCCTAATGCAGCTAATGCACCAACACTTGCATTGATAGCTGTTCCAAACACAGAAGCAAGTGAGCCTACTAATGAAATTCCAGAAAAACCAGAACCATCAAGTCCAGTTATTGCTCCTACTATAGTTTCTATACCTGATACAGCAAACTTATTAAGCGGTATTGTTTGAGAAAGAGCTATGCCTATATCTGATAATAAGCCCTGTGAGCCTGGTGCTAATACTTTTCCAAATACGCCTGTTAAAGGTGCAACTTCACCCATATAGAAGAATGCTGCTATTGGTATAATTGCTCCAAATATTTTTATACCAAATACAAAACCATCAATTATATTCTCACAGACATTTTCAAGACTATCTTTTCCAAAATTTATGGTATTTATAATGATTATTAAAAATACTGCTGTACCACCTAAAAGTGCTGAAGCATCTCCTCCTTTTAGGTCAAATGCATACATTGCAATTATATCAGCAAGAAATCCTAAAGCTACTAAAATAGTTGCTATTTTAGATTTTCCATTAAACTCTTCTACTTCTTCACTTTCAAAATCTTTGAGTTCTTCTCTAAACATTCCCTTATTAATGTCTCTTTTCAATGTATAAAATGCCATAGATATCGTTACAATTCCCATTACCCAGAATAGAATCATACCGTCATTTATAACATATGATACTGCAACTCCTGCTGCACCAGCTGTTATACTTGGAGCCCCTTGAATGACAAAGTCTGTAGATAAAGCAAGACCATGACCAAATAAATTTAATGCCACTGCAACACCAATTGCTGGTAATCCAGCTCTCATAGCAACAGGTAAAAAAACAGCCCCAACTAAAGCAACAGCTGGAGTCGGCCAGAAAAACCATGAAAGAATTAACATGACAAATCCAGTTACAAAAAATGCAGTATTAGAATTTTTTATAACTTTTGAAAATGGCCTTACCATATACTGTATAGCATTATTAGCTTCTAATGCTTTAGATAAAGCAACCATAATAGCTATAATTAAAATAATTGGTCCCAACTCATTTAAAGATATAATAAATGAGTTGAACACTGCTGTTATAGCCCCAAATATATTTTTCTCAAAGAATAATCCCATGAAAAAAACACCCAATATACATGGTACTATTGTATCCTTTTTCATAATCATAGTAATTAATATAATTACCATAAATACAATGTAAATATAATGTGCTCCTGTCAAAACCATATTATTATGTCCCCTTTTTTTAAGATAATAATATTATATGGTCTTGTAAGTTAACTTGTTACTTGCTCATAGATACACAATTATTAACTGTACAATATAAAATTTAAATTTTTATAATTTCTTTACTGGGATAGATATTTCAATAGAAAACTCTTCATCATCTGAGTTTACATTTATACTCCCATTATGATGTGCAACTACTTTTTCGCAATTTTTTATACCTATTCCAAAACTTTCTACATTTTTTGAAAAATTACTCACTCTATTTTTTTGTATAATTAATAATTTAGAATCTTCAACTTTAATTAAAAATACTACTGGTTTATCTTTTCTAGCGTATTTTATTATATTAGAACATAAGTTATCAAATATTCTCCTAAATTGTGTTACATCTACATAAATATGATACTGATTATAAAGTTCATTCTCTATGGTTATATGAAAGCCTTTTTCCTCCAATGTATATGAACTATCTAAAAGCAATTGAAAAATAAATTCATTTGCATTTATCTTTTCATATTCTTTGGAAACTTCCTCTCCTGAATTGACAAAATGGGTAAAAAGGTCATCAGTTAAATCTTTTATTTGATATGCTTTAGACCTTACATTTTTTATATACTGTTCTAGTTGCTCAGGACTATTATATTTATGGTCTTTAATTAAATCTAAGTAACATATTACTGATGTTAATGGAGTCCTAACATCATGTGATATTGAAGTTACTATATCTTTATTTTTATTCTTCATTTCTCTTTCTTTTATAAGTTGATGCTCTAATGTTTGACTCATCTCATTAATACTAGATGCAAGTGATGATAATTCGTCATTCCCTTTGACTGGAATTCTATACTTTAAACTACCACTCTCCACTATCTTTATACCCATCTCTATTTTCCTTAGGTATTTTATCTTTCTACTTAATAATAGCAGGAATGTTATAATAAATGTAAGTGCCATAAATGTAATAGAGATTGCATCTATAAAATTTTGAAATCTGAATCTAAATAATGCTATTACAACTATATCAGCTTTAACATTAGAAAATTGTATTTCATAATTTCTAGCCATAGAACTACTATAAAATTCATTTTCCTCACTTTTATCTGGTACTTCATTAGGATAGTATAATGTATCATAAAAAACCTTATTTCCTTTGTATATCTTCATAGAAACAAACCAGTTATCACCATTCCATTTTGCTATATTATCTCCATCATTTGAACTTACATTATTCTCAGTAACATAAAGTTGAAAATCATCCATAAGTTGGTCTACTTCTCTTTTAAAATATACCTTTCCTTCTGACACGTCTTTTACTATAGATTCAACAGTATAGTAAAGTGGTATATTTAAAATAAAAGCCACTGCAGCTGAGATTACTACATATATCAATAGTATAACACCCAACTTTGATGGCTTAATTTTGCTAATCAATATAATACCCCTTCCCCCATGCAGTTTTTATGTATTGTGGATTTTTTTGGTCTTTTTCTAATTTTTTTCTTAAATTTCTAATATGAACCATTATGGTATTATTTGCTGTATAAAAATATTGTTCATCCCAAATAGTTTCATATAGATTTTCAGATGAAAAAACCTTCTTTCTATTTTTTAACATAAGTACTAAAATACTATATTCTATGGTTGTTAAAAATACAGGTTCTCCATTCAATGTAACATCTTGAGTATCTAAATTGACATATAATTCTTTTGTATGTAATATGTTTGGCTCTCTTTCCTTTTCCTTTCCCTGATATATATAATAACGTCTAAGTAGTGACTTAACTCTTGAAATTAATTCAGAATATGAAAAAGGCTTTGACAAATAGTCATCTCCTCCTGCTGAAAATCCAATAACTTTATCAGAATCTTGAGTTTTTGCAGTCAAAAATAAGATTGGGGCTGTTGTTTTTTCTCTAATTTCATTACATGCAACAAACCCAGTCTTTACAGGCATGACAACATCCAAAATAATCAAGTCAATCGTACTATCTACTAAGTTTACAGCTTCTTCCCCGTTTGTAGCCATAACAACTTCATAACCTTCACCAGTTAAAAGTATCTCTACAATTTCTCTAATCTCAGGATTATCATCAGCTACTAAAATTTTTTTTGGAATCTCTTTATTCATCACTAAGCTCCTTTCTTTGCTATATTTCTTAAATATTTCAAACTATATAAAATATTATACTTTATTAGCAAAAGCTTAGCAATGTCACACGTTTTAATACTTTCTACTATTGTAAATACATTTACTATTCAATTAACATGTATACATAAATTGACATACTTATAAAAATAATCTATATAATATTATCTTGCATAAATGACTTTTTTTACTGATTTAACTTTTTCAGAAGATTTTACATGTACTATAATACATATCAAACCACTTATAGCTACAAATGCATAGAAACTTATTCCTCTACTAAGTAACATTGCTGGAACTAGTAAATGACCTGGGAAAAATATTTTAAACAATGTCATAAAACTGTTTTCAGAAGCTCCAACAGCTCCTGGTAATGGCAATGATGAAACAGCAATATTTAGTAGCGATTGTATTGCCAATATCTCAAATACAGTATACGTTGATAGATGAAAAGCTTTGTATACAAAGAATGGTACTAAAAACATAGCTGTTATTTGTATAATCGTTATAGCTAAAATTTGTATTACAAGCTTTGGATTCTGTTTTATATATTGGGCACCTTTAACATATTCTTCAATTTGAGAAGTTATAACTTTTCTTGAACCTTCAACATCTTTTATTATTCTTAACTTTCCTAATAAGTTTGTTATTGATATTATAAAATTATTTACCAGTCTCTTTGAAAATATAATTGCGATTACTCCAACTACAAGAGCTACATTTGTTATTACACCATATATTAGTAAAATATTCATACCACTTACGTTATTTAGTATAAATTCACGTTCCATAATGAACATTATTCCACTATATGCTAATATAACCACTTGATGAATAACAACAATAACTAATAATATAAGTGAAGAGTAAGATATATTTATATCATCTTTTTTCATATAATAAACTTGTGCTGGTTGACCACCTGAGGCTGAAGGTGTAATTGAACTAAAATAAAATCCAATAAAAGCATATCCCATACATTTTAAAAGAGTAGTTTTTTGTTTTAAGGCTTTTACACCTAAATATATGTTTATACCTTCACAAGCAACATATATAATCATCATCATAAATCCAATTAGTATAAACATAGGGCTTGCGCCTTTTAATGATTTTATTAATGATTCAATTGATTGCCCTCTAAAAACAAAGTATCCTGTTATGCCCATTAGTAAAACTAAAAAAGCAACACTACCTAGGCATTTATTTTTCTTTTCAGTTTTACTTATCATAGCTACATCCTTTCTGGTGCTACAAATTTAAAACCACTATCTTTAAGTTTTGGAATGGCTATCTTCAAAGCTTCAATAGTACGCTCAGGTGCACCTACTGCACCACCTGAATTTTCACCCGCATCATGTAAACAAATTATAGAATTTTCTTTTGTTCTACTCATTAATTTATTTATAATAATCTCTACAGTACTATCTTTACTCCAATCTTCTGCCATTACGTCCCATAATGTCATTTTTAGATTATATTTTTTAACAAATAGATTTGAAAATATATTAGTATGACCCCATGGTGGACGATAATAGTTTATATCTACACCTAAATTTTTCATTATATTTACACTTTCCATAAAATCTTTTTTAACATAATTATAACTGTAAAGCCATGCATTCTTATGTTCCAATGAATGTAAACCAACTATGTGATTTTCTCTTAACATCCTTTTTATAATTTCAGGCTCTTTTTCAGCATTCTTTGCAACTACAAAAAACATGGCTTTTATATCATTTTCTTTTAAAACATCTAATAATTTTTCTGTATATCTCTTATCTGGACCATCATCGAATGTTAGTGCAATTTCATTTTCTCTAGTCATATTTTTTAATACATCTTTATTTAATAGTTTGTTATAATATGTAGGTATAATTGAATGTACCAAAAAAATCAATGCAACAACTATAATTAAACCTACTACATACATTCTATACACTCTCCTTGTTCATCAAATGAAAATAAAATATTTTCTAATGTATTGTTATCAAACTGTTTTTTTAATTCTTTCATATTTCTACTCATCTCTTGAAGAGTGGCATCATCATAAATTAAATCTTTTATTTCATCTACATAGTATTTTTTATTTTTATCAAGTATTCTTCCAATCTTATTATTTAATATAAAATCAGCATTATTTATCTCTTGTTGTAAAAATGGATTAAATGCTAATATTGGAAGTTCTGAATAAATAGTTTCAAATAGAGTTATTCCACCTGGTTTAGAAATAATAAGGTCAGCATTTTTCATATATTTATATACTTCATTCGTATAGCCTACTACCTCTATATTTTCATATCTGTCAGATAACTTATAGTACATTTTTTTATTATTACCAGTTATTACAGTGGTTTTTACTCCTTCTAAACTATTTAATTCACTGTAAAACTGTTCTGACTTAGGCAGTAACCCTAAACCTCCACCCATTATAAGTATATTTTTTTTATTTGAGTGATTTATATGTTCTATTTTTTTAAATTCTTTTTTTACTGGAATACCATTAACTTTAACTTTTTCTTCATCTATTCCCTTAAAAACAAGTTCTTCCTTCGTAGATTTACTAGCTACTAAGTAACAATCTGTATTTTTACTAATCCATTCTGAGTGACTACTTATATCTGTTATACATGTTATCAAAGGAAGATTTGAATTATACTTTTCCTTATATCTTGATACTAATTGTGAACAAAATGGAAAAGTTGAAATAACTACTGTTGGTTGTATTTCATTAAGTAACTTGTCTAATTTAGTTAAAAAATAATCTGAAAAAGTAAATTTTATATCTTTCTTTCCATTTTCTGTACATTTATAAAATAAATTATAAAGACTACTTCCCCGATTTACAAGAATAGAAAAAGTCTTGTACATTTTATCAGAATAGTTAGGCATAATATATTCAAATATATCTTTAATTATTATTTCTGAATTATTAAATTTTGTTTTTATATCTTCACTTAAAGAATTTGATGCTGAGTAATGACCCATACCAAATTTTCCTGTAAGAATTAATACTTTCATAAGATTCCCTCCTCATTAAAGTCTTTCTTTTCCTCTAATTACTATATTTATAAGTATAGACTTTAAATCTTTAGAAAAACCTAGTATAATTCTTAAGAAATCTTAAAGTTTTAATTAAAAAGTACAAAACCCAATTAATATAGAAGATTATCTCCTATACCAATTGGGTTTTATATCTATATATTCAAATACATACACAATCATTATAATTATTTAAACATACTTTATTTAATTATTCTTTATAATTAATCCATAATATTATATTCTTCATATAAAGGATATTTTTCAGTTAATCCAACAACTAATGTTCTAGCCTTAGATTCTTCATCATAAGTTAAACATAGGTCTATGGCCTCAGCAATTATCGCCATATCTTCTTCTTTCATACCTCTAGTAGTTACAGCTGGAGTACCAAGTCTTATCCCACTTGTAACAAGAGCACCATTTGGGTCAAATGGAATTGTATTTTTATTAGCTGTTATATAAGCATCATCCAATCTTTTTTCTGCAGCTTTACCAGTTATATTTTTATTAGTTAAGTCTAATAATATTAAATGATTATCTGTACCTCCAGAAATTAATTTAAAATCTCTTTTAATAAGTTCTTCAGCTAGAGCTTTTGCATTTTTAGCAACTTGTACTTGATACTCTTTAAATTCATCACTTAAAGCTTCTTTAAAACAAACTGCTTTAGATGCAATTATATGCTCAAGAGGCCCACCTTGAATTCCAGGGAATATTGCTTTGTCTATAGCTTTAGCATACTTTTCTTTGCAAAGAATAACTCCTCCACGAGGCCCTCTTAAAGTTTTGTGAGTTGTTGTTGTAACAAAATCAGCCACTTCACATGGATTTTGGTGAAGGCCAGCTGCAACAAGACCTGCTATGTGAGCCATATCTACCATAAGCAATGCTCCAACTTCATCAGCTATCTCTCTAAATTTTTTAAAATCTATTTCTCTAGGATATGCACTTGCTCCTGCAACTATCATTTTAGGTTTTACTTCATGCGCTATTTTTCTAACTTCATCAAAATCTATAAGTCCACTATTTTTGTCTATGCCATATTCATAAAATTTATAATACTGACCAGAAATATTAACTGGAGCTCCATGAGTTAAATGTCCACCTTGAGATAAATTCATTCCCATAACAACATCACCTGGTTTTAACATAGCAAAATATACACCAATATTTGCATTTGCTCCAGAGTGAGGTTGAACATTAGCATGCTCTGCTCCAAATATTTTTTTGATTCTATCTATTGCAAGAGTTTCAACTTCATCTATGTACTCACATCCACCATAGTATCTTTTTCCTGAGTAACCTTCTGCATACTTATTTGTAAGATGGCTTCCCATAGTCTCCATCACTGGAACTGATACTATGTTTTCAGATGCTATCAATTCAATATTTCTTTGTTGTCTTTTTAACTCTCTTTTCATACTTTCATAAATCTCAGGGTCCGCTTTTTTCAAGTTCTCAAACATATTACTCCTCCTAGTTATTATTTAATTTTTATTTTTACAGACATTTCATAATTTTCGTTTTTATCAATATGATAATTTATTATTATAGTCCTTTACAAATTAATAGTCAAGTGTTTTGCTATTTTTCTATATTTAACATAGTTACTTTCTTTATTTTTAAGTTAAAATATAATAAATAATATTGTCTAATTCTTTTAATTGGATATAATTTAAATGTGACTATTTTTAAATAAAAAAAGATAATATAATTTATATATATATTAAGGAATATTGCTTAGAAATTTGGTATAATTTCAATATTACGGTTTTTAATTTGGAGGTGTATTTATGAATCAAAATGAGGAGCTTGAATATAAGAAAAATATTCTAAAATTAGCTCTATTTGTAGGGGAACTTATGATAAAAAATGGAGCTGAAACATCTAGGGTTGAAGACAGTGTCCTTAGGATATGCAGGTCAAGAGGATTTTATCATGTAAATATTTTTACAACTCCTACAGTAATAATTATTTCTGATGAAAAATTTGATGGCTTTTCATTTATGAAAACGATTCAATCAAGAGGTATAAACTTAAATAAGATTTCTTTATTAAATAGTTTTTCTCGAGAATTTGTAAGCGACAAAGAATATGATATTGATAATGCCATTGCACGTCTTTATGAAATCCAAGATGTAAAACCTTATCCTTTGTGGTTATTTTACTCTTGTACAGGAATTGCATCTGCTTGTTTTGCTTGTTTGCTTGGAGGGAATTATGTATTAAATTTTATACTTACATTTATAATAGCAATCTTTGCCGCGATTACTTATGATAAAACTATGAAGATAAGTGCAATATCTGCATTTTCCTGTTTAGTATCCTCTTTTTTAATTGCACTTTCAGGAGTTCTGTTAGTTGAAATAGGCATTTTAAATGACCCTAAGATGCTTATAGTTGGTGCTATAATGCCACTACTCCCAGGAGTTGCCTTTATAAAAGCTATTAGAGATTTAATATCAGGTAATTTAATATCAGGAATTTCTCGTGCTTTTGATGCAGCTATGATTATTATTGCAATTGCTTCTGGAGTTGGTTTTGTTCTTGATACATGGTATAGAATAGGAGGTCCTTTCTAATGACTGATATGTCAATGATTTTACATTTTTTATTTTCAGGCATTGCAACTGCTGGATTTGCTGTTTTCTTTAATGCTCCACTTTATCTACTTCTTCCAGCTGGAATAACTGGTGGAATTGGCTGGATTGTGTATGTTTATTTATTTAATTTTACTACAAATGCAGTTTTTGCAGGATTTATAGCTGCTGCTTTAGTCTCAGCATGTAGTGAGACTTTAGCTAGAAAGTTAAAACAACCAGCTATTGTGTTCGTAATACCAGGTATCCTTCCTTTAATACCAGGTATTGGATTGTACAATACAATGTTATCTTTGATTCAAAAAAATTATTCTTTGGCCATGTCAAAAGGTACAGATGCCCTATTTTTAAGTGCTGCAATAGCATTAGGTGTATTAGTTGTAACTTCTTTTGTAAGAACATTGAATCTTTTAAAAATCAGAAAAAACTTTATTCCATACAGAAAATCGAAATAAAACACAAAAATAGCAATGTACTAAAGTTTTGCAAATACACACTGGGTATTTATTCAAAAAGTACATTGCTATTTTTTAATTATTTTAAAGGTCAATTAATATTCTTGTTATTACTGGTATAAACTCTCTACTATCTCTAAATTTTTTGTCATTCTTCTTTAAGTACAGATAGCAAAGTATTGTAAGACAGATTCCAACCAATCCACTTATGGCTTCAACACCAGATGTTACTCCTATTGCACCTAATATATAGTAAGTCCCTATTGTTCCCACAAGAAGTGCTATAAGTGGTATTATATAAGCCATTACAGCTGCTTTTAATACATTCATATTATCCATACTTACTTCTACATGGTCACCAACTTTTGCACCAATTGTGTTATCTACTTCTACTAATATTTCCTTCGACTCTGCCGAATCTGTAGTAGCACACTTTCCACAAGCAGCACAAGCTGAATGTCTTTGCATTTTTAATTTTGCAGTTCTATCATCAACAATTTCCATAATAAATCCCTGTTGATTCATAACTAACCGCCTCCTTATTTTGTAAATTTATTTATAGTATCCATAAGTTCTTTTATCATTTCTTCAGTTTGCTCACCATCATCATGTTTGATGCTTTCTGCTACACATCCTTTTATATGATTTTCCAGTATAATCGTGCCCACTCTGTTTATAGCAGACCTTATAGCAGATATTTGAACCAGTATATCAACACAATAACGTTCTTGCTCTACCATCTTTTGTATCCCTTTTACTTGACCTTCTATTCTCTTTAATCTTTTTATAAGAGCTTCTCTCTCATTGTTTGGCGCTAATTTTCTTTCTTCCATAAACTCACCTCATACTCTAATGATGTCTTATTCAATTATGCTCTACTTACCAATTTGTTTAAAATACAATACAGTTATTACTACTATAAATGCTAAAATTGATATTGCAATAGACCTACTTTGATTCTTAGTTTGTTCCATACTTAACTTTCCATTCATCTTAAATCCTGCTAATGGAAATAAAAATATAACCAATGCATCAATTCCAAGTACAACTTGGGCTGCAATAGTCCATTTACTCAAAAAACAAAATATTCCACCCACACCTAAAAGAACCTCTAATATATTTATAAATTTATATGTAGGTTTTTTCGCTATATATTCTTCAATTTTTTCCTTACATTCTGCACGACATGGATATATATTTGTATTGTCATCATATTGTATAGCTAATTTATTATTTGGTGACTTTATATCCCTATTACAGTAAAGACATTTTTTCATATTATATTCTCCTCTAATATTCCTCTTAAAAAATTTTGCCTAAATTATTATACGCTTTAATACTATTATACCAAATAGATACAAAAAACAAAAATAAAAGGAATAATTTTAGCGATTTCTTTTACTTCCATATATAATCTATAATAAATTTATAATAACAATTAAACAAAATTATTTATATCTAGTTTAATTGTTATATAATCTAAAATAAGTCAAATTTGTATGAGAGGTTAAAATGAAACAAATGGAATTAGCTATTGTAAGTTTAAAAAAAGATGCTGGAGAAATTTATGAAGACCAAATAAGACAATTTTTAGGTAACAATATAAAAATAAATTTATACTCATTTGAAGAAGGAAATTTAAGATTTTTTAAAGAAAGTTTGATACTATTATCTGCTTATTTAAAATATGATGAAATAGCAAAATTATCCCATCATGATGCTCAAATTATTGTACCTAAGTTAACATTTGAAAAGAACAGTATAGATATGATATCAAGATTAGAAAAAGATAAAATTATTTATGTATATAATCTAAGTAAGGATATGGCAATAGAGACAATATCTTTAATACATAGACTAGGAATAGACAATATCAATATCCTACCTTGTTATCCAGAGATAGAATTTACTCCTACAGATGCTATAATACTAACTCCTGGCGAAAAAATCTTACCTAAAGTTAAAAATTGTGAAGTTATAGACTTGAAATATAGAATAATAGATTTAAGTTGTATAGTTGAAATTGCTACAAAAACTAAACTAAAACATCTAATAAAAGATGACTTAATAAAAAAATATGTAGAGAAAATAATACCTACAAGCTATAGTACAGGTGAGTTACTATTAGATGCAAATAAATTTGAAAGGCAATTTGATTTATTATTATCTATAATTGATGATGGAATTATATGCACCAATAATGATGGGATAATTCAATTTTACAATCATATGGCTAGAAAAATTTTATCTATAAATGCAAATGAAATGATTTATGAATTTATTGGTGATTGTATAAGAGAAATAAATTTTCAAAACATATTAACCAATAAAGCTCCATTTTATGAAAAATTAATTAAAATAAATCATGTAGATATAAATTTAGAGATTAAACATATACAATTAAATGTATTTGATGGATTTATATTGAAAATGACCAAATTCTCTCAACTAGAAAAAAAGCAAGCCAAGTTAAGAGCACAATTAGTCAATTCAGGTAATGTCAGTAAATATACATTTGATGATATATTAGGCTCTAGTATACAAACCATTAATACAAAAAAAATTGCCAATAGCATGGCTCAATCAAACTCCTCTATTTTAATAATTGGTGAAAGTGGTACTGGCAAGGAATTATTTGCTCAATCTATTCACAGCGCCTCTAGAAGAAAAGATGGTCCTTTCGTAGCAGTAAATTGTAGTACTTTTCAAGAAAATTTATTACAAAGCGAACTATTTGGCTATGATGAAGGTGCTTTTACTGGTGCTAAAAAAGGTGGAAAGATTGGTTTATTTGAATTAGCTAACAATGGAACTATATTTTTGGATGAAATTGGAGAAATGGATTTAAATTCTCAATCTAAATTACTTAGAGTTATACAAGAAAAACAAGTAAGGCGTATTGGTTCAAACAATGTCATTGATATTGATGTAAGAATAATTGCAGCTACTAATAGAAATTTAAAAGAACTTGTATCTAAAGACATGTTTAGAAGAGATTTATACTTTAGATTAAACGTTCTTCCTCTTAAAATACACCCTCTTAGAGAAAGGCCTACTGATATATTTGAGATTTTCAATTCTCTAAAGTATGATATTCCATGTAATTTTATTCTAAGTGAAGAAGTAAAAGAAATCTTTAAAGTGTATAAATGGGAAGGAAATGTAAGGGAATTAAGAAATTTAGGGGAATACTTCTGCTACTTAGGAAAAGATGTTATAGAAATTTGTGACTTACCTGAATATATATTGGATACTATAGATTCAAATTATAGTAGGACTGTCTGTAACAAAGTAACAGATAAAACAGTAAAATATCAATTAAACATTAACAAAGACAAAAACTTAATAAAACATGATTATAACTTTAAAAGACCTTTAGAGGAATACCTATTTATATTGGACAATTTAAAGAAGGCTTATGATTTAAAAGAAAGAATTGGCAGAAAAAGTCTGTACAAAATAGCTTTAAATGAAAATAGATTTCTGACAGAACAACAGATTAGAAATATACTTCTAGAATTACAAGACTTTGGACTTGTAGACATACTTGTTGGTCGTGGTGGTTCAGTTATAACATCAAAAGGGGTTGAATTTATAAAAAAATATAAACAGGTCTAATAAGTTAAACTGTTAAACCACTTAACCCTATTTATTTATATTTTCATACATATGAAACTTTATTCGAAATAAGCTTTTCCACAAAGTTCTAAATATAGTTAATATTTTTAATTGCTCTATACTTTGGAATTACTTAATATCAAATATTAACTTATTGTTAATTACTTTTTATTATCCATCTTGGCATGTTGTTTGCTTAATATTATTAACATAAATTTTAAAATTACTGGAGGTTTTTATAATGAATTATAATTTTAATGAAGTTGTTGATAGAAGTAATAATTTTTCGTCTAAATGGTCAGAGATGGATAAAAAATATGGAACCAATGATTTACTTCCTATGTGGGTAGCTGACATGGATTTTAAAGCTGCCCCTTGTATAATTGATGCTTTAAAAAATCGACTAGAGCAAGAGATTTATGGTTACACAACAAGAACAGATTCTTACAATGAATCGATAGTAAATTGGCTAGATAGAAGACATAACTGGAAAATTAAAAGTGAATGGTTAGTTTATAGCCCAGGTGTTATACCAGCTATAAGTCTTTTAATAAACGAACTTACAAAAGAAAACGACAAAATAATGATACAAGAACCAGTTTATAGTCCTTTTAATAGCGTTGTAAAAAATAATAATAGAGAACTGGTTATAAGCCCATTACAAAAACTAGAAGATGGAAATTATGTAATGAATTATGAAGACATTGAAAGCAAGATTAAAGATGTAAAATTGTTTATACTTTGCAATCCTCATAATCCAGTTGGTAGAGTATGGACAAAAGAAGAATTAAAAAAACTAGGAGACATTTGCCTTAAACATAATGTAAAAGTAATATCTGATGAAATACATAGTGATATTATATTAAAAAAACATAAACATATCCCTATGGCATCTATTTCTAAAGAATATGAAAAAAATACAATTACTTGTATGGCTCCAACTAAAACTTTTAATATAGCTGGTCTTCAATCATCTTATGTGATACTACCTGATGAAAAAGACTATAAGTTGTTAGATAATGCCTTCACTAGAATTGATATAAAAAGAAATAACTGCTTCAGCTTAGTTGCAACAGAGACCTCATATAATAATGGTGAACCTTGGTTAGAATCATTCTTGGAATATTTAGAATCCAATATAAATTTTGCTATAAAATATATAAATGAAAATATGCCAAAACTTAAAGTTAGAAAACCAGAGGGAACTTATTTATTATGGGTAGACTTTAGTGAACTTGGATTGAGTGATGATGAACTAGAAAGTATACTTGTTAAAAAAGGTAAGATTGCCTTAAATCAAGGAAATAGTTTTGGCATTGGAGGAAAAGGGTATCAAAGGATAAACTTAGCGTGCCCAAAAAGTATGCTTGAAGAAGCTCTTATAAGAATAAAAAATGCAATCAACTAAAATATTTAAGGAGAATTTGCACTATGAAAATAGATACAGAAAGAAAAAGACCTTCATTTAGATATTCCTTGTTAGTAATGCTTGCAATAATAGCTTTAACATCAATTGGTATAGTTGTATTTAATGCCTCTATAACTATAATGTTTTTACTTTCATGGCTTATAGTAGTTCCTGCTGCTATGAAGCTTGGTTACACTAATGATGAAATAGAGGCTTTCGGATTTGAGGTTGGTAAGGATGCCTTTCAATCAAATTTAATTATACTTTCTGTTGGCGTACTAATAGCAGCTTGGATAGCTGCTGGTACGATACCAACAGTAGTGTATAGCGGTCTAACAATAATAACACCCAAATATTTTTTACTTACAACATTAATAGTCTGTTCACTTACTTCTGTTGCTACAGGTACATCTTGGGGAACTCTTGGAACTTCTGGTATAGCAATGATGAGTATTGGTACTAGCATGGGTATTCCTCTTGGTTTAACAGCTGGTGCAGTCATTTCTGGAGCTTTCTTTGGAGATAAGATGTCTCCCCTATCAGATTCTACAAACTTAGCTGCAGCAGTTTGTAAGACAGATGTGATTACACATATGAAACACATGGTTTACACAACAGGACCTGCATACGTAATATGTATAGTTCTATATACAGTAATTGGCTTAAAATATTCAAATAACACTATTGACTATGTTCAAATAAACCAAATTAAAGATGTATTAAATTCAAACTTTCATATTGGTTTAGTAGCAATGATTCCAATAATGTTTTTATTATTACTTCTATTGTTACAAAAACCTCCTATTATATCTATATTAAGTTCAGCTATAATGGGGCTTATCATAGCTGTATTTCAAGAAGGAGAAAAAATAGGTGATATTTTAAATTATATGCTATCAGGTTTTACTATCGATACTGGATTTGCCTATGCTGACAAGCTATTAAATCGTGGGGGAATCATGAGCATGGCTGAAACCGTTTTACTAGTCTTTGTAGTTTTTGTTATTGCTGGTATTCTCCAAAAAACTGGTTTCTTAGAGGTACTACTTCAGCCTATGATAATTAAAATAGGAAAATCTAGAACTAAATTGGTTGGGTCTACCTTTATAGTAAGTTACTTTGCAAATGCATTTAGCTCATCAATGATGTTTACTTCAGTATTTGTTGGAACTTTAATGTCACCAATATACAAAGAGTTTAGATTAAAACCACAGAATCTATCTAGAATTATAGAAGATACAGCCACACTTGGTGGACCATTAATACCTTGGAATTCAAATGCTGTTTTCTGTGCCCAAACTCTTGGTGTAAGTCCACTAGAATTTATACCATACTGTTTCTTAAGTTGGATTACTCCTATAATTTCATTTATTTATGGTGTAACTGGCTTTACTATGCTTACATATACAGATGATGAAATTGAAGAGTTAGAGATATTTGACATTGCCCAGAGAAGAGTTGATTAAGTATGAACTTTGAATACTATTACTTAATTCAAGATATTACAGGTATATTATTGGCATTTGTAGGGCTTAGAATGTCTTTCCTAGGATTTAGAATACTTTCAATAAAAGGTATTTCTATAAATTCGCTTTTAATTCTAATTAAATATTGTTTATTTACTATAGCAGGATTGAATTTATTGATATCTAAGTTTGGAATTATTCACTGGATTTTAAGTATTTGTATGATAGCAATATCCATAATAATTAATCCTAGAATTAAGGTATCCAAATAGAAATAACCACAAAGCTTAAAATTTTATAAAAAAGAAACTGCTTCATATATTAAAGCAGTTTCTTTTACTATTATTTATAATTAAATAACTGGTGTATCAGATAAATAATCATTACTTACATAACCATATCCACCACTATATTTTATTTTTACCCATCCTGTAGCAAACATTTCTATTGTTTCCACTTTACTTCCATATGAAAGATGTCCTATTTTTTCATCTTCTGTACTTGGTCCTTTTCTAACATTAAGACCGTCTTTTTCTTTTACATACTTTATTTTTACATTTTCATTACTACTATCAGGCTTATTATTTGTCAGATAAGACCCACTAACATACCCAATATCTTCATTGTATTTTATTTTTACCCATCCTGTTTTTAATACTTCTAAAACTTCTACTTCATCACCATTATTTAAATATCCTATAACAGAAGCTTCTATTGTAGCATCACTTCTTATATTCACCTTATCTGTATTAGTTACATACATTACTTTCTTATTAGTACTATTTGTTTGTAACTCTTTTAATTCTTTAAATGCACTCTCATTCCCTCCACTACCAACTTGAGTTATAGAGGTAGCACTTTTATTTGAAAATACACTCTTTTGTGTTGTACTTAATTGTTCCCCTACTATAAGTACAGGAGAATCTTCTTTTGATGCCAGCACTCCTACTGCTAGAGCATCTATAAGTTGATTTTGCTTTTTCATTCCATCTTTGGCTACAAATAAATTATTTAATTTATTGGATGTATAAAACTTTTCTATTACTTTACCATTAGTTTCATTTCTATCTGCTCCACCTATTCTTTCAGAATTAGGTAAGCTTTGTTTTATTTTATCTGATACAGCATTAGTAGAGCCTATTATGTATGATTTACTTATATTCTTAGATTCTATAAAATCTTTAAAGCTAGATATTCCAGATGAATCAGACACTGGAAGTATAACCATTCCATTAGTCGCAGCTACAGAAGCTATACTAACTGCATCAGCAAGACCTGTATATCCATTTACTATAGCTATTTCTGATATATCTTTTAATTCCTCTATTTTTTTAGCTATACTCAAGGCTGTTTGGTATCTATCACTACCACCAACTCTATCAGTAGTTAGATTATTAGATTCTAACTGTTTTTGTACATCATTTGATACAGAACTAGATAGTCCAATTATATAAACTTTTTTAACTCCTAATCTCTTTAATTCTTTCTCAGTTTGTGAATTTAGATTGTTTTTTTCTGTCAATAGTATAGGAGCATTTTTTAATTTTGCAAATGGTGTTACAGACAATGCATCTACAATAGATTCACTATTTACAACTACAGCCTCATTTGCACTACTCCATCCTTTTTTACTTACTTCAATAGCAGTTTGGTATCTATCCTGACCTACTAAAGTATTTTCCAATGTTGTTCTACTTATTTCATTTGCATGTGACACTGGTGATAAGCTTAAAACTAGAGATAAACACAATACGGATGATATTGATTTAGTTAATTTCATCTTAACTCCCCCTAAAATTATAGTATCTAAATTTTTCCTATTTAAGATAGTATAACATAATAATTTAGCTAATATCATTACTCTAAGATATTAAATAATATAAATAAAATTTTATTTTTAGTATATCTTAACTTCTATAATAATTTTTTACCTTGCTTGATATACAATTTATTTCTCAGATATATTTTTATATAATTAAAATTTTCAGCATTATTTCTTTAATTAATTATATATTGGACTCATTTTTTTTAATTAGATTATGTATAATACATAATTAACTATGTGATTAACTTTTTGATATACTATAGTTTATTATACAAGCTTTATATTATAATGTATAATATATAGTTAATTATCAAATTGATATAACTCAAGTCATATTAAAAGAGGTGTATTTTATATTATGGATTTATTGCATCTTAAGTACTTTCAAACAGTTGCTAGAATGGAACACATAACAAAAGCATCACAAAAACTAAATATAGCACAACCAGCTTTAAGTAAGACCATATCTTCTTTAGAAAGAGAACTTGGAGTCAAGTTGTTTGATAGAAAAGGAAGATATATTGTATTAAATGAATATGGAAAATTATTTTTAAAAAGAGTGGATAGTATTTTAGATTTGGTAGAAATGTCAAAAAAGGAATTACGAGATACTTCTTTAGAGAACTCAGGAGAAGTAAAAATATTAGCTACTGCAGCAGCTAATGTACTACCCTCACTTTTAAGTAATTTTAGAAAACTATATCCTAACATTACTTTTAATGTCTCACATACTCTGCCATCTTCTTACAAGAAAAGTGATTTTGATTTGTATATATCTTCTTCATTTACAAAAATAAATTCAGAAAATAATATAACTTTAACTTGTGAAGAGATATTACTAGGTATTTCAATTAACCATAACTTATCTTTAAAAGATGAAGTCTACCTAAGTGAAGTTTCTGATGAAAACTTCATAGTTATAACTAAGGGTGAGAACTATAGAGAAATAATAGATATACTATGTGAATCTGCTAATTTTAAACCAAAAATAGCCTTTGAATGCGATTCACCATATACAATCTATGCACTCATAAAATCACTTCAAGGTGTTGGATTTATATGTGGAAAATCATGGGGATTATCTAAAGACCCAGAAATTAAACTATTACATATAAAAGATATTGAATTTAAAAGATACTTAAATCTATCATGGTTTAATGAAAATTACACATCTAAAGCTGTGTTATTATTTAAAGACTTTCTTATTAATTATTTTAAAAATCTTTAAATAAAAGCTATAATTATAGTCTTTTTATATTAAATAAAAATACAAGGGGGATGTATAAAAATATGGCTAGAAGACCAAAGATAAAGATAACCTTAATAGATAAAAAAGAAAAAGGTGCTTGTCATTATGGACATAAGATTGGAGATTCATTTGATTTTGATACAGAAAGAGGAAAATTATGTCCAATGGCATTACATGTAGCTTTTCCTTATATTGACATTCTAAGATATGGTGGAAGCATACCTGGTGAGGAAAATAAAAACGAATGTGTATTTTGTTGCCCAGATGCCAAAATTATAAACATATTTAAAATAGAAAAAATAGATTAACTAAAAAAGTCTGAATATAAATATGCTTTATATCCAGACTTTTTACATTTTAATTTCTTATAACTATATATTATTCGTTGTCTTTTATATCAACTTTTATACTTAATTCTTCTAATTGCTCATCTTCTGCTAATGTTGGAGCATTTGTCATAGGACAAACAGCATTTTGATTTTTAGGGAATGCAATAACCTCTCTTATATTGTCAGCTCCTGCAAGTAACATAACAAGTCTATCAAGACCAAAAGCTAAACCAGCATGAGGAGGAGTTCCATATTTAAATGCTTCTAATAAGTATCCAAACTTCTCATTAGCTCTTTCTTCTGTAAAACCAAGTGCTTTAAACATTTTTGATTGTACATCAGAATTTGATATTCTAACACTTCCTCCACCTATCTCATAACCATTCAATACGATGTCATAAGCTTTAGCTCTTAAAGATGCTTTATCACCTTCTTCTAACTTGTCTAAGTCTTCATCCATAGGTGATGTAAATGGGTGATGCATTGCTGAGAATTTTCCTGTTTCTTCATCTTCTTCAAAAACAGGGAATTCAGTTACCCATAATAGATTATATACATTTTTATCTAACATGTTAAGTCTATTAGCTACTTCAAGTCTAACTTGTCCTAAAGCATCAAATACTACTGAGTTTTTATCAGCTACAAATAAAAGCAAATCTCCTGCTTCAGCATTCATTCTTGTAAGTATAGCATTCATTTCTTCTTCATTAAAGAATTTTGCTATTGGAGAAGTTACTCCTTCTTGTCCTACTTTCATCCAAGCAAGACCTTTTGCTCTATATGTTTTAGCATGTTCCTCTAATGATGATATTTGCTTTCTAGTAAAATCATCAGCTTTACCCTTTACATTTATACCTCTAACACTTTTACCTGGCTGTGTAGCATCCGCAAACACTTTGAACCCACAGTTACAAACAACATCAGATATATCTGTTAATTCATATCCAAATCTAGTGTCTGGCTTATCTGAACCATATCTAGACATAGCTTCTGCATAAGTCATCTTAGGAAGTGGAAGTGTTAATTCTACATCTAAAACTTCTTTAAATATAGCTTCAAGCAATCCTTCAATCATATTCATAACATCTTCTTGCTCAACAAAAGACATTTCACAGTCTATTTGTGTAAACTCTGGCTGTCTATCTGCTCTTAAATCTTCATCTCTAAAACATTTAACTATTTGGAAATATCTATCCATACCACTTACCATTAATAACTGTTTATATAATTGTGGTGATTGTGGTAATGCATAAAATTTACCTGGATTAACTCTACTTGGTACAAGGTAATCTCTTGCTCCTTCTGGAGTTGGTGCAATTAAAAATGGTGTTTCTATTTCGCAAAATCTATTATTCGATAAGTAATTTCTTGTAATATTCATTACTTTATGTCTTAATTTTAAGTTTCTTTGCATAGATGCTTTTCTTAAATCTAAGTATCTATATTTTAATCTTAATGCTTCTGAAACATCATCATCATCTTTTATATAAATAGGTGGCGTTTCTGACTTATTTAAGATTCTAAGTTCAGTGGCAAATATTTCTATATCTCCAGTTGGCATATTAGGATTTTTAGATTGTCTTTCGCATACTTTTCCTTTTGCAGCTATTACAAATTCAGCTCCTAATTTTTCAGCTTTTTCAAAAGCTTCTTTATCTACATCTGTATCAAAAACTATTTGACATAATCCACTTGTATCTCTTAAATCAACAAATACAAGACCACCTAAGTTTCTTTTTTTCTGTACCCATCCCATAAGTACAACTTCTTCATTTATGTTCTTTTCTCTCAACTCTCCACAGTAGTGAGTTCTCTTTAGACCCTTTAAAGTTTCCAAGATACTACCTCCATTTTATTTAATTTTAATGCTATATTATTATCTAATATGCAAAACATCATACTTTCTTATTTTACAGCTTTTGTTTTAATTCTTCAACTAATGTACTTAATTTTACAGTAATTTGCTCTGATGTTTTCATATTTTTTAATGTTGCAGTATCATTTTTAAGCTCATCATCGCCAATTACTATTGTAAATTTAGAATTTATCTTATCTGAATATTTAAATTGTGCTTTGACACTTCTCTCTATATGGTCTTTATCTGCACTTATATGATTTTTTCTCAATTCTTTTAATAGGTTAAAGCTTTTTGTATTTGCTTCTTCTCCTATTGTTACTATAAATATGTCTGTAGACTGTGGATTTTCTATTTCAATACCATTGTTTTCAAGTGTAAGTAAAAGTCTTTCAATTCCTAATCCAAATCCAATCCCACTTATACCTTTTGGTCCTCCTAGTTGCTCAACAAGACCATCATATCTACCTCCACCACATACAGTACTTTGCGCTCCTATATCATTAGATATAATTTCAAAGGCAGTTTTTCTGTAATAGTCTAGTCCTCTAACTATTGTTTTATCAACTACAAAGTTTATATCCATTTCATTTAAATATTCTTGTAATTTCGCAAAGTGAGTCTTGCAATCATCACATAAATGGTCTGCAATAAATGGTATATCCTTAATATTTTCCTTACATGTAGGATTTTTGCAATCTATAACCCTCATTGGATTTTTTTCTCTTCTTTCATTACAAGTTTCGCATAATACATCTGCTTTTGAATCAAGATATTCTTTTAATAAAGCATTGTATTCTTTTCTACAAACTGGACAACCAACTGAATTTATGCTTACTATTAAATCCTTTAGCCCAACTTCATTAAAAAATTGAACAGCTAATGCTATTATTTCAGCATCCATTGAAGGAGTGTCACTTCCAAGTGCTTCTATACCAAATTGATGAAATTGTCTTTGTCTTCCAGCTTGAGGTCTTTCGTATCTAAAACAAGGTGTAACATAAAATAACTTAGTTGGCTGAGTATCTGCATACAATTTATTTTCTATAAATGCCCTTACTACACCTGCTGTTCCCTCTGGCTTTAATGTAATTTCTCTGTCTCCTTTATCTTTAAAAGAATACATTTCTTTTTGAACTATATCTGTAGTATCTCCAACACTTCTTTTAAAAAGTTCTGTATGTTCAAATATAGGTGTTACCATTTCTTCATATCCATATAAAGCACATATTTCTCTAAATTTATTTTCTACATAACTCCATTTATAAGCCTCTTTTGGAGTTATGTCTTTAGTTCCTCTAGGAGCTTTAGTCAACATTTTTATATACCTCTTCTTTCTTCCTTTTTATCATTTCATCTACTCTTGCAATGTATTGTTCAACGTTTTTTACATTTTCTACTCTTTCAATTCTATCTTCATCTAAATAAACAAATTTTGATATAGCACCTGCACCTAATGCATAGTTACTTTGCTTTTCCTCCATAATTTGTATATTATAAATGCACTCATATCCTTCTTTAGCATAACCTATATTTTCTAAATTGCCTAACATATGTTTTTGTCTGTACATATAATATGGGTTTAATCCCATATCTTTTGCATACTTCATTGATAAATCTATCATTTTTACCATTTCTTCATACTGTGTTAGGTGTTCTTTATACATATCCATATTTATATTCAAGTTAGATGCTCTCTTTATAGCTAATGTGTGAACTGTAAGACTTTCAGGAGAAAGTTTTTTTATTTCTTCCAATGTATTCCTTACCATATTTAAGTCCTCATCTATAAGACCTAAAATTATATCCATGTTTATATTATCAAATCCCATTCTACGAGCCATATTAAAGCAGTCTACTAAGTCAGAAACCTTGTGTTCTCTTCCAATTTTAACTAAAGTCTCATCATTCATAGTCTGAGGATTTATGCTAATTCTACTTACATTGTGTTTTTTTAATACTTTTAATTTTTGCTCTGTAATGGTATCTGGTCTACCTGCTTCTACAGTGAATTCCTTGATTTTAGTTAAATCTAATTCACTAAACAATGAATTTATAAGCAAATCTAACTCTTCCTCATCCAATGTAGTAGGAGTTCCTCCACCAATATATAAAGTTTCAATTTCTTTATTAGTATCCTTAATAAGCTTGGCAAATCCCCTGATTTCTTCAATCAATTTATAAACATATTCTCTTTTCAAATGCCCAAATTGCTTTAATGAGTTTGAAGGAAATGAACAATATACACATCTAGTTGGACAAAATGGAATACTTACATAAAGAGAAATTTTATTTTTATCTATAGGATACATAAACACTCGCTCTCTTTTGGCTATTTCAAGAGCTAAATCTATTTTCTCATCTATTATAAAATAATTATCTTTTAGAATGGTTCTTATGCTATTATCATCTAACTTTTTATCCATTAGATTGTGGACAATTTTGACTGGTCTAATACCAGTCAAAATTCCCCATGGAACATAAGAATTAAATATTTGCTTAAGCACTATAAACATGCTTTTTTTGATGCTTTCTTTACATAGTTTTTTAAAGTTTCTCTTACTTTCATTATCTAACTTATTCAAAAACTCTTCAATTGATTTGCTATTATCAAATCCATTTAAAAATTCAAGATTTATATTTTCTATATTTTGTATTGATTCATACTTCAAGTTTTCATCTTCATAATACTCAGTACTTGAAAACAAGACTCCATTTTCATAAATCAACCTATTTATTAAATACATTGACTCCATGTTATTACCACATTTATCAGAGTCATTAAATTTAAATTCATTAGTAAACAATTTTATAAGTTCTGCTACTTCATACTTATAATCATGTCCTTTTAAAAAAACATATAACATCAACTTAACTCCTTCTATTTAACAGTAGAAGAACCCCATCTCTAATACAGTTATTAAATATTTGATACATTATTTAATACTAATATAAAATTACATATAAGGATTTGTCTTCTTCTCAACCCCTAGAGTACTAGCTGGTCCATGACCAGGATATACTCTAACAGCATCTTCATATTTACATAATTTCTTAAGCGATTTTTCCATTTGATGAAAATCTCCACTATACAAATCAGTTCTACCAATACTTCCAGCAAATAAAGTATCTCCTGTAAACAATTCATCTTCAACTCTTATACACATACACCCTTGTGTGTGTCCTGGAGTGTGTAAGAAAGTCATTTTTAATTCACCAAGTTCAAGCTTGTCTTTATCATTTACATATATATCTGCATCAAACTCTTGTGCTCCACATCTCATTGTATAACTTAGATTTTTATTTTTATCATTTAATAATTCTTTTTCATCAATATGTGCAACTACCTTAGCACCAGTTTTATCTTTAATATCTTTAACATATCCTATATGGTCTCCATGTCCATGAGTAAGAATTATATATTCGATATTTAATTCATTTTCTTTTACAAAACTTAGAGTATCTACTAAACTTCCACCTGGGTCTATAACTGCACATTTTTTAGTTTTTTCATCACCTAATACATAAGTATTTACTCCAAAATAACTATCTACAAATTTTTTTATAACCATTAAAGTTTTCCCCCTTAAAAAGATTTACTTGAGTCTAATAGTATTGTTACTGGACCATCATTAGTTAATTCTACCATCATATGAGCCGCAAATTGACCTGTACCAACTGTTACACCTTTATCTTTTGCTTTTTTTATAAACTCTTCATACAGATTATTTGCAAGTTCTGGTTTGGCCGCATTACTAAATCCAGGTCTTCTTCCTTTTCTACAATCTCCATATAAAGTAAATTGAGATACTACTAAAAGCTCTCCACCTATATCCATTAGAGATAAATTCATTTTATCATCTTCATCTTCAAAAATTCTCAGATTCAATATTTTGTCAATCATATAATCTACATCACTTGATTTATCATCATGAGTCACTCCTAATAATACTAGTAACCCTTTATTTATTTGACCTATAGTGTTTTCATCTACTGTAACTTTAGATGAAGATACTCTTTGTACTACTGCTCTCATAGTTTCCTCCCTATTATTTTAACTCTAATTTGTCATTCTATAAATACTTTCTACACCAGGAATTGCTTTTAATTTTTTCATTAGAATTTTTAATTCCTCTGTGTCATTAACTTCTACAAGTAAGTTTATACTTACAATGCTATCTTTACCTTTTCTTGCATTTATTCCATTTAAACTAAGTTTATCCATTGCAACAATATGAGTTATTTCATTAACAATTCCTCTTCTGTCAACAGCCTTTATTTGAATCTCTGCTTCAAACTTACCTTTGCCTGCTGAACTCCATGAAACTTCTACCAATCTATTTTGGAAGAAATCCCCATTATTGTTTGCATTTGGGCAATCAGCTCTGTGTATAGCTACTCCCCTACCCTTAGTAATATATCCTACAATTTCATCTCCTGGAAGAGGATTACAACACTTAGCAAATCTTACTAAGATATTATCAAGCCCTTTTACTATAATTCCTTGTGATGCGTTTTTCTTTCTCTTTTTACTGTATTCTGTTTCACTTATATTGTGTTTATTTAAATCTTCTTCTTGTATTTGTTGTTCTTTTTTAACTTTTTTAACTTCTTTTAAATATAAGTCTTTTACTTTAGATACAACTTGAGATGACATTATACCACCATAACCTACAGTAGCAACTAAATCCTCAACACTTGGCTGATTAAATTTCTTAGCAACTAATGCCATATATTTTTCAACAAGAGGGTCTTTCTGTGGTATATCATGCTTCTTAAATTCTCTTTCTAATATTGTATTTCCACGGTCGACATTTTCTTCTCTTCTTTCTTTCTTGAAAAATTGTCTAATTCTACTTTTAGCATTTGGTGTCTTTACTATATTAAGCCAATCTCTACTTGGCCCATTAGAATTAGATGATGTAAGTACCTCTACAATATTACCATTTTGAAGCTTATAATCAATAGGAACTATTCTTCCATCAATTTTAGCTCCTACACACTTATTCCCTACATTTGTATGAACTCTATATGCAAAATCTATAGGTGTTGATTCTGCTGGTAATTCAATTACATCTCCTTTTGGAGTAAATACGTAAACTTGACTATTAAATACATCTTCTTTAAGTGCATCCATAAACTCTTGTGGGTCTTTCAGGTCTTTTTCCCACTCCATCATTTGTCTCAACCACTGAAGTTTCTCTTCAACTTTTGATTCTTTACTAGAAATACCTTCTTTGTATTTCCAATGGGCCGCGATACCATTTTCAGCTATGTTATGCATTTCATGAGTCCTTATCTGTATCTCTAAAGGCTCTCCATCAGGACCTACAACAGTAGTATGCAACGATTGGTAGAGATTTGG
Source organism: Clostridioides sp. GD02367 (assembly GCF_045900275.1). NCBI lineage: Bacteria > Bacillati > Bacillota > Clostridia > Peptostreptococcales > Peptostreptococcaceae > Clostridioides > Clostridioides sp. GD02367. The sequence goes on from NZ_JBJODK010000001.1 coordinate 28,160, forward strand.
CTTTGGCATTGCTATATAGTCCTTAAATCTGCCTGGAATAGGTCTCCATAATGTGTGAACTATACCAAGAACTGCATAACAATCCTTTACATTATCTACTAGTATTCTTACAGCTGTTAAATCAAAAATTTCTTCAAAAGTCTTGTGTTTTTTTTGCATCTTTCTATAAATACTATAAAAATGCTTTGGTCTACCATATACATCACATGGTATACTTAAATCTTTAAACTTATCTTTAAGAAGTTCAACAATTCCATGTATATAATCTTCTCTTTGACTTCTCTTCATTGATACTCTATCAACTAAATCATAATACCCTTCTGGGTCCATAAATCTCAGTGCTCTGTCTTCTAACTCCCACTTTATCTTAGAAATCCCTAATCTATGAGCTATACCTCCATAAATTTCAAGTGTCTCTTTTGCCTTATATTTAGCTTTCTCTGGAGGCATATATTTTAAGGTTCTCATATTGTGCAATCTATCAGCAAGTTTTATAAGTATAACCCTTATATCTTTCGCCATTGCCAAAAACATTTTTCTTAGGTTTTCAGATTGAGTTTCTTCTTTTGAACGATATTTTATTTGACCAAGTTTTGTTACTCCATCAACTAAATCCGCTACTTCTTTGCCAAATTCTTTTGTTATGTCTTCATAGGTATATTCCGTATCTTCTACAACATCATGAAGTAAACCAGCTGTTATAGTTTCAATATCTAATTCCATCTCTATCAAAATGTTTGCCACTGCTAATGGATGAATAAAGTATGGTTCCCCAGATTTTCTATATTGTCCTTCATGCGCTTTTTTTGCAAGATTATAGGCTTTTTCAACCATCTCAAAATTTGCATTAGGTGCATAAACTTTTATTTTTTCAATTATTTCTTGTAATTCTTTATCATGCATATAACCACCTATTTTGTATAAAATTTTAATATATATGAAAATAGTTGGTGCTATACCAACTATTGTAAAAGTACTAGTATTTTATAAGAGAATTAACATTATAGTTAGATAATTTTTCTCTCCCATTTAAGAATTCTAGCTCAATTAAAAATTGCATAGAAACTACTTCTCCACCTAATTTTTCTACAAGCTTAGCAGCAGCTTCCATAGTTCCACCAGTAGCCAATAAATCGTCTACTATTGCTACTTTTTGACCTTTTTTAATTGCATCTTTATGTATTTCTAAAGTATCCGTACCATACTCTAAGCCATACTCATAACTTTCAACTTCTCCTGGTAACTTTCCAGGTTTTCTAATTGGAACAAATCCTACTCCTAAAGCATACGCTACAGGTGTACCCATCAAAAAACCTCTTGCTTCTGGCCCTATTACTAAATCTACACCTTTATTTTTTAGTTCTTCAACTATAGAGTCTACTGCATATCTAAATGCCTCTCCATCTTTAAATAGAGTAGTAACATCTTTAAAATCTATACCTGGTTTTGGGAAATCATCAATATTCCTTATAAAGTTTTTTAAATCCATGGGAAACGCCTCCTAATAACTGCTATTATATTGTTTTTCTAAATTTTTTAGATTATTGAGTATTAAACTCTCATTTAAATCTAATTTTTTCTGTGGTTTTGGCAATATTCTTATGAGTACAGAATTTTTTTCATAATTTAAATTAAAGTCAAGTAAATTTAATTCTCTAAACACATTCAATATCGTAAAAAACTTTAATGGAATTACATTAAAAGTTCCCTTTATATTTACCATATCCAAATCAATTTCTTTTTTTGTGAGTGCTTGCTTATAAATTGTTATAAATTCATCTCTTGATGGAACTATATTACTAACTACATTCTTTAAATATAATAGGTCTGTTTTATTATAATATTTTATAATTTCACTTTCTTCTCTTTTATTCTCATATATATACAAATATTCGCCTTTATTGTATAAATAATCATAAAGAATAATATTATTATATCTTTTTAAGTCTATTTTATCAATATTAGGAGAAAATATAAGCTCTAATTTATCAGTATTTTTGCTAATATCTTCAATAATATTGTAATTTATCTTAAAATCTAAATCTACAAGTGATATATCCGAAACTGCTCTATAAAATCCATTTATGGAATTAGATATTATTAATGTACCTTTTTCAAAATAATCAAATATATTTATATCAGTATTTCCATCGAATAAATCAAAATCAGATACAGATATATTATACAAGCTTTGTGTATCTTTGGGTATTATTTTTGACATTAATTTCAGTGAAAGTTTGTCACTACTTGCACTTTTAGGTCGAGCTAATCTTATATCTTTAAGTAAAAACTGTACTTTTCTATTTCCCATATAGTTATTTTCATCTAACTGAAACAATACATCTACTTTATCTCCTACTTTATACAATGATTTTAAATGACTCATGTTAAATCCTATACATTCATAGCTTTTTTCTTTTTCTATACTTAATTTTAGATGTTGTTGGTTTTTTCCTATAACCTTTAAATCTTTTAAAATATAATTTCTAACTATAAATCTAGGATTTGGATTATTTAATCCAAAAGGCTCTAACTTATGTAATTCTTCTACAAGATTTAGATTTATTACATTTTCTTGTAGTTCAAATTCAACATTCACATTCTCTATCATATCATCTTCAGTTAAATTATAATTTGCAAATTTGTTTATTTCATTTGCTAAAGCTTCCACATTATCTGAATTTAAAGATAGCCCTGCTGCTTGCTCATGACCACCAAACTTAGTCATTAAGTCCTTACACTTTACAAGAGCTTCAAATACATTAAATCCTTTTATAGACCTTGCTGAACCAGTAGCTTCTCCATTTTCTATGCCTAAAAGAATTGTAGGTTTATAGTATTTTTCAGTTAGCTTAGATGCTACAATTCCTATTATTCCATGTTGCCAACCTTCTTTAGCTAAAACTAAGACTTTATCATCATTATATCTGCTATTAGACTTTAACATTTCTTCAGCTTCATGATACATTTTAGCCTCTATCATCTGTCTTTCATTATTTTTCTCTTCTAATATATTGGCTATTTCTACAGCTTCTTCTCTAGATTGAGTGGTAAACAACTCAACACCTAAATAAGAATATCCTAATCTACCTGAAGCATTTATTCTAGGTCCTATTGCAAAACCTATATGAGAAGAACCTATTTTATCACTTTCTACACCACAAACTTTTATAAGCTCTCTTAATCCAATATTTTTGCCTTCTTTCATTGATTTTAAACCATTTTTTACAATTATTCTATTTTCGTCTATAAGTGGTACAATATCACAAATAGTTGCCAATGTTACTATTTCTAAATAATCATACATACTAGTTTTAAATTCTTCTTTTGGAGTTAATGCTTGAATCATTTTAAATGCTACACCACATCCACATAATGAATCGAATGGATAATTACAATCTTCTTGTTTTGGATTTATTACTGCAAAAGCTGGTGGAATCTCGTTTTGACATTCATGATGGTCTGTTATTATAACATCTATACCCAAATCATTCGCTATATTAACCTCAGATACTGATGTAATCCCACAGTCAACACTTATAATCAAGTCACAACCTCTAGAGCTTATAAGCTTAATAGCTTCTTCATTTATACCATATCCTTCTTCTAATCTATTTGGGATATAGTAATCCACATGATACCCTATACTTTTAAAATATATACATAAAATAGAAGTAGATGACACACCATCAACATCATAATCTCCATAAATCCAAATTTTTTCATTATTTTCAATAGCTGATTTTATCCTATCAACAGCTTTCTGCATATCTTTCATTAAGAAAGGGTCCCTTAAATAATCCAAAGATGGATTCATAAATATTTCTGAATCTTTTTCAGTATATATTCCTCTATTTTTTAAAATTTGGCAGATTTCCGGGGAAATATTAATTTTTTTGCTAAATTCACTTTCCTCTATCTTACCTTTATATTTCAATATCCATTTTTTCAAATTCAACTCCCCCTAATCCTTTTTATATTTTGACCTAACACTCCTTATAACTAGACAAAGTCCTATTATAAAAGATATAAAGAAACCTCCTATAGCAGTAAACTTTATCCAAATATTGTTTTCTATATTTGGAGATGCAATTATAAGGGAAGAACCCACTATAATTGATGCTAACACTAAACTTAATGATATTTGAGACGTTAACTCTAATATACAATTTTCTAATTTTGTCATTTTTACGTCTTCAATTTGCATTTTTATATTATTTCTTTCTACATTCTTTAAGATTGCTTTTAGCTGTTTTGGAATAGTTTTTATATCGAGTAATATTTCTTCTACATTTTGTCTTGAACTTAAAACGACATTTTTAGGATTAAATTTACTCTTATAATGATGTTTCATAAACTCTTTTCCCATAGAACCAAAAGAAAAATCTGAATTTAAAGTTCTACTTGTTCCTTCTAATGTTATAACAGTCTTAGCAAGTGTCACAAACTGTGCAGGCATGACTATCTTATACTGCCTAAAAAATCTAAACAGTTCATTTAATATATCTGTTACATTTATTTTTTCTATAGAAATATCATAGTAATAATGTATTAGATAAAGTAAATCCTGTCTAAGACCTTTAATATCTGCCTCTCCATTTAACGCATCCATTTCTATTAACAAGTATATTATCTTGTCGACATTCTTTTCCACTCCTGCTAATGCAATTTCATTTAATTGATTCAGTGTTTTATTGTCAATAATTCCAATCATTCCAAAATCTATATATGCTATCTTGTTTTTAGCAACTACAAATATATTACCTGGATGTGGGTCTGCATGAAAAAATCCATGAGACAATACTTGTGTAAAAAAAGACCTTACTCCTATTTCAACAATAGTTTTTGTATTATAACCTAACCTATTTATTTTTTCTACATCACTTAATTTTGTACCATTGACCTTCTCCATTACTAAAATTTTCTTAGTATTATATTCTGGATATATTTTAGGTATATATACCTCATCACTATTTTTAAATATCCTAGAGAATTTAGTTGCATTTATAGCTTCAAAAGTATAGTCAAGCTCTCTCATTAATTGAGTTTGAAATTCTTCAATCATTTGTACTAAGTCTAAATTAAAATCCTTTTTTAAATCCTTTAGAGTATTTGCAATCGTTCTAAGAATTTCTAAATCAGATTTTATTATTTTCTCTATATTTGGTCTTTGAATTTTTACAATTACTTCTTCTCCAGTTCTAAGAACACCCTCATAAACTTGACCAATCGAAGCTGCTGCAATTGGTTCTTCTTTAAACTCTAAAAATATTTCTTCTATACTTAATCCTACTTCTTCTTTAAATATCTCAATAGCTATATTTGAATCAAATTTCTCTACATCATCTCTAAGTTTTGATATTTCATCAATTATATCTTGGTCTAATAAATCTTTTCTTGTACTTAATATCTGTCCTATTTTTATATATGTAGGCCCTAGCTCTTCTAAAACTCTTTTTATTCTCTCACCAGTTGTCATATTTTTTATTTCTTCTGGAGGGTCAAACAGTGGTATTTTATAAGCTATTCCTTCTATATTTAATCTTTCTACAATAAAACTAAAACCATACTTTATTAAAACATATCCAATTTCTCTATATCTTTTTAAGTTTCTATAACTTATTCTCAAATATTTTCACTCCTAAAATAGGTATACCCGAAAACTTACACCTTAATTTATCTTATATAAGACATTATTTTACCAATTTATATACTAATGTCTTATATCCTCTTTAATATTTAATTTTATCACATATACTAGTAATTTTATTAAAATTATTTAACTCAGTTAATTTTTATTTTTGACATTTTATACCTATCTTAATCAAATACTTTTTGAAAACTAAAATATCAGCTAACTTTAATAAAATAAATTAGTGGTTGCCTCAAAACAGATTTAAGTATGTTTTGAAACAACCACTCTTTAATTTAATATTTTTGATTTTGTGCTGCTTCTAGATACCATTTATATGATTCATCAATATATCTTTTATCTTCCTCTGTAAGTTCTCTAACAACCTTACCAGGAGAGCCCATTATTAAAACACCTGGTGGGAACTTCTTATTAGATGTAATTAATGTACCTGCTCCTATCAAAGTATATTCTCCTATTTCAGCATTATCCAATATTATTGAACCCATACCAATCAAAACATTGTCACTAATTTTACAACCATGAACTATTGACCTATGTCCAACTGTTACATTATTACCAATTATAGTATCTGCATCTCCATGTACTATAGAACAATCTTGTATATTAGTATTTTCTCCAATAGTTATTGAACCTTCATCTCCCCTAACTACTGCATTATACCATACACTTGAATCCTTACCTATTTTGACATTTCCAATTATGTCTGCTGATTTTGCCACAAATACACTTTCATCAATTAAAGGTTTATCTTCCAAATAATCTCTAATCATATATAAACAACTCCTTTAAAATATAAATTTAGTTAGTTGCTCCTTCTAACATTAACTTTGCTTGTATCATTATAGAGCACTCTGTACGTTTTCTTTGCATTTCACATCCTAATTCATATGGCTTTGATATGTCATTATTAAAGTTTATTGCATTTGCATGACATCCACCTGAACAGTAAAACTTATTCCAACATTGTTTACAATCTTCTTTAGTATATACATGAGCTTCTCTAAACATATTTTTTAAACTTTCTGGAAGTACAATTTCTTTATCAAATATATTTGCCATTTTAAATTCTTCATTTCCAACAAATTGATGACATGGATATATATCTCCATTTGGAGTTACAGAAAGATATTCATTTCCAGCTCCACATCCAGTTATTCTTTTTATTACACATGGTCCTTGATTTAAATCTATCATAAAATGGAAAAACTTAAATCCATCGCCTTGTAATTGTCTATCTGCATACTCTACAGCAAACTTTTCGTACTCTTCAAATATCTTAGGTAAATCCTCTTCTCTAAGTGCATATGGATTACTTTCATCTCCAACAACTGGCTCTACAGATGTTAATTTAAATCCTAAATCTGCAAAATGCATAACATCCTTAGCAAAATCCAGATTATCTCTTGTAAATGTTCCTCTTATATAGTAATATTTATCTTTTGCTCTTTTTTCCACAAGTTTTTTAAATCGTGGCAATGTAATATCATAACTTCCTTTGTCATTTAAAGTTGGTCTCATATTATCATTAATTTCTTTTCTTCCATCTAAACTCAAAACTACATTGTGCATATTTTCATTTATATAGTCTATAATCTCATCATTTAATAGTACACCATTTGTAGTTATTGTAAATCTTATATTTTTATTATAATCTTTTTCAATACTTCTACCATAATCAACTAACTGTTTTACAACTTCAAAATTCATCAAAGGCTCTCCACCAAAGAAATCTATCTCTAAGTTTTTTCTAGTGCCTGAGTTAGCAATCAAATAGTCTATTGCTGCCTTACCTACCTCAAAGCTCATAAGTTCTTTTTCTCCTCCAAAGTCACCTTGAGCTGCAAAACAATATTTACATTTTAAATTACAATCATGGGCTACATTCAAACATAAAGCTTTTACCACAGGTTCTCTATGTACAAAACTTGGATGATATTGATATGTATCTTCTGTATATAAAAGACCTTCTTTTTCTAAGTTTGATATTTCTTCATATGCTTCATTTATTTTTTCTTCTTGATATTTAGATTTTAATATATCTAATACTTCTTCTTTACTTTTTTCTTTATAAAAGTCTAATAAGTCGTATGCAACATCATCTAATACATGAACAGCTCCACCATTCACATCTAAAACGATATTATATCCATTCATAGAAAATTTATGTATCATACTCATAACCTACCTCCTAAATTACTATCTATACTAAAGTTTTTTATTGTTTTAATTAAACTTTACCCTTCATTATATCATAAGTTTATCTAAAATACATACAATACAAAAATGACTTACTACTCGTAAGTCATTTCATTGGATACACTACATCCCCCTAAATTGGCACAATAATACACCATCAAATGTATATTATATGCCTTAAAATAAAATTTATATCTAATCTTTATATAGTTTTAACCTTATTAAAATATAATAATTTCTTTTTATAATAATTTTATATAATTGCTTCTATTTAATTTATCTTCTTTAAATTCTTAATTTCTTTAGGAACTTTAGGTTGATGTATAATCCATGGACAAGTACTATTAGCCGACAAGATGGCAGTGCTAAGTGCTAATGAACTAGCAAACTTCATAAATTTTACAAAAAACTTCTTCATAACTTAATTCTCCCCCACACATATTTTACTTAAATTCTTAGCTTTTAATTTCCCTAATACCAACATTATAAAAATCCAAAACATAGCAAATGCGCTATATATGAAATAATCTACAAATACATTCAATAAAAAGCTTAAAACTGTCATTAATAATATTATTGTAGATACAAATACAGCAACTTTTTTGTAAGTTAACTTTTCTCTATCACTTATAGGATTACTTCTATGTTCTATTGGACAGAGAATACAAATCCCAACCCAACTAATGCTTGCAGTAACCATAATGATATTTTTAAATAAGTATAAATTTAGATTTTCTATAATTAATATTGTAGACAAAATTATAAAAACAAAAGTCAATAGGCACCTAAAATAATTGTCTGCATGATACCCACCTGAAAATTGTCTTATTGGACAGTAACACATTAAAAAAAACAATATATATGTAAATTTGCCAAATAAAAAACCTATGAGCAGCATGGTCGTTACATTAACTATAAAAGCTATCAATATTTCAAATCCATAAGAATAAACTTTTGATTCATTATTATCTATCATATTATTACAAATTAAAACAGATGTCATTTTATCAGCAGATTTCTTAAACATTTTTACCTCCAAAAAAATTTTACATACATAGAATACCTTCTTTTTTGAGAAAATTCAATATACTTTACAAAACTAGTTGCTAAAATTGTAAAACTGGTCAAAAAAAGACCTATATAAGTCTTTAGATATTCTTTATATAACAAAATAATTATAATAAAATACTTTTACTATTTTTTATATACATAAAAACACCTAACTTATTACTATAAGCTAGGTGCCTTTACATATATTTTTCTATATATTTCAACTTTGTTTTTGTTTTACATATTGTAGTGCTTTTCTATTCTGTTTTACTGCTTCCAAGCAAATTTTTTCTGTTTGATTATCAACAAATTCCAAAGCTCTATAGTTTTGTCTTACTGCTTCTAAACATACTTCTTCTGTTTGTTTATTTACATATTTCAACATTCTGTAATCTTGCTTCACTGCTTTTAAACAAACTTCTTCTGTCTGCTCTTTCACATATTTAAGAGCTTCATAACTTTGATTTACTGCTTCTAAGCAAACTTTTTCTGTTTGTTTCTTTACATACTGTAAAGCATTATAATTTTCTCTTACTGCCTCTATACACATTAATTCTGTCTGATTTTCTATATATTTAAGAGCCTTTCCATTTTGTTTTACTGCTTCTACAAAAACTCTTTCTGTTGGAACTTTTACATAGCTTAATATTTCTTTTATTTGAAGTTCTTCAAATGAATCTTTTATTGCCTCTATACATATATCTTCTGTCTGTTTTTTTACATATTGCAAGACTTTCCCATTTTGTCTAACTGCTTCTATACATATATCTTCTGTCTGTTCTTTTACATATTGTAGTGCTCTTCCATCATTTCTAACTGCTTCCATACATATATCTTCTGTCTGTTTTTTTACATATTGTAGTGCCATATAACTTCTTCTAACTGCTTCTATACATATTTTTTCTGTCTGTTCATTTACATAATACAATGCAAAATCATTCTGTTTTACTGCTTCTATACATATTTCTTCGGTTTGTTCTTCCACACAAGGTAGAGCACTATAGTTTTCTTTTACTGCTTCTAAACATATAGTTGAAGTTTGTTCTTTAACATAAGCTAAAGATTTTCCATCTTTTTTTACTGCTTCCAAACATATAGTTGGAGTTTGCTCTTTTATGTCTTTAAGTATTTCTGCAACATCATTTTTTGATGCCATTTCTATAAATGCTAGACATACATCTTCAGTCTGCTCTTCTACAAATTTAAAAACTTCCATAACATCATGAGTAGATGCATGTTTTATAGCCTCAATTAGTACATTATCAGTCTTATCATTTATGTAATATAAAGCTCTGTAGTTTTGTTTAACGGCTTCTATACAAATATCCTCAGACTGATTTGTTATATACTTAAGAGCTTTGTATGTCTGTTTAACGGCTTCCATACATACCTTATAAGTCTTATTTTTTACAAACTCAATTATAGTCCCATCCTGTTTTACTGCTAGTAAACACATTTCTTCTGTCTGATTTTCTATGTCTTTTAATTCTCTGTAATCATACTTTACTCTGCTTAAGTCATTTAAATGTACTTTATTGTCTTGCTTTAAACTCTCCTCATTATCCTCTATATCATCCTCAAATTCTTCATCATCTAAATAGTCATCTTTTTCTGGTAAAAATATAGATTTAATTTTATTTTTTATATCCATAAAATTAACCTCCTTTAATACGATTTTATCATTAAAGTAAATCGTTTTTAAGTATTTATTTAATTAATTTTATATTAAGTTCCTTTAAAAGTCTATTCATTGTCGACAGATTATATTTTACATTAATAAATTTATTTTACATATGTGGGGTAATAAAGTTAATAGTGGACATTTTCCATCCCATTAGTATACACTATTTATATTTATTACTCATTTATAGTGATTTTTTTCAATTTTTTTATTATTTACTATATCATAATTATCCAATTTATGATATTATTTAAATATAATATAAGTTTTATAAAGTATATTAAATATATTATAAAGATGGAGGTCGAGTAATTTTGAAAGGAAACATAGTACAATTTAATTTTGCAGATATAGAGGAAGAAGTATATTCGTTAGATTATGCCATAGCATGGAATACAGACGAGGAAAACGTAAGCATAATCCCATTTACAAATAAATTCTGTAAAGAATCTATAGAATCTTTTTGTCTAGGTAAGATTGACAACTTTGTTGAAATATTAAATGAAGGATTTGTTGAAAATCATCATTATGTGCATTTAGATAAAATAATCAATGTCCCTAAGAAAAAGGTTAATTTAGTTTATCAACAAGACACACATGGTTATCTTTTAAGAGATGATAATAATGACCTTATTCCTGCAAAAATAACTTCAGAACAATCTAAATCCATATCAAATAAGATGGAGTTATTCTGTGCTGGTGAAGAAAAATGTTTAATCAATATATTACTAAAGGCTGACCCATCATATATTTTAGATGTAGATAGTATAAAGGATAAGAACATTTTAAACTTAGGTTATGAGTCTATTGATAGATACAAGGAATACAATTTTGATGATGATAAAATCTTAATATTTTTTATAAATAAAAAGCGTTACTCAGTAATTATGAAAAAAACAAATAATTCTAATAATGATTTAACTGCTAGAAATAATGCTATTAAAGAATTATTTACTACTAATGCAGCAAGTCTTAACTAGAATTACAAGTTTAGCTCATATTACCAATTAAATTAATAATAATATACAAAATGGGAGTAGATAATTCTACTCCCATTTATTTATAATAAACAAATAAATCCATAAACCCATTGAGTGATTATAATTTTTAGATTGTGTTATCTTGCATTTTTAAATTTAAGGTAACTTTCTATTCTAAACTTTAATCTCTATATCAATATCATCAACTGTAACCACTTACAATTAAATCTTTAATAATCAAACTTTAGACTATCTATATTAAAACTCAAATTAGATTCAGGATTTATTTGGATATCACATTTATTTTATTAACTTTTATTTAATTATCCTTTATTTATAAACTTAGTCTTCCCTTAATTCTATTATTAAATACTTTTAATTATTTTTCAATACAATATTAATTTTTAACAATATTTATTTTAGATTTATTTTGTAAAGCCAGACACTTTCCACACTCCCTTTTCATTTACAATATCAATATTAATATCTGAGAAAGTTCCTCTTCCAGTGTCACTCATTATATCATTACCCCCAAATATAACATTATAACATCTCTTATCATTTTCTTTTAAATCAATCTTTTCCATATATACAATTTTATCATTATTAATATAATCTGGTAAATTCATCCCAAACTTAGTATCATTAAAAAGCTTATGATTATCCAAATTAATGAAGAGAGTACTTATCTTACTTTCTACATCCATAGTAGTTAATAAAACCTTTGTATTATTTTCTTTTATAGCCTTTATATACATTTTTATTAAATCCTCATTACTTAACTTTGATACCTCTATATATAAAGAATTTGACTTATCTATACAATTATCATCTACCCATGTATTTAAGTCTTCTTTTGTCACTTCCTTAAAACTATGTCTTTTTAAGCTAATAGCATTCCCTTCATGCCTTCCAGAATCAATATACGCACCTACAATTTTTCCTTCATACCTTATTATTATACCTCTAGTACTTAATAGAGTATCTTCAAGTTCATCTGATAACGGTTCATTTAAATTGTATATCTCAGCAGTAATCTCTTTTGATTTTAAGTTTGAAAAATCTAACCCTATATCTTTAGATAGCTCTATATTATATGCCCAGTACATCCTCTCTACTGTATCTTCTGATGAATACTTAAAATTATTTGGAATTGTTTTTTGTTGAGATGATATTAGAAAACTTGGCGTCCAGTTATACTTTTTAAAAAGTTCATTTACATCATTAGGTACTTTTGAATATTGAGGTCTAAATTCTTCAAGTGATGATATTAACCTAAAAAAATCATGTGGTACATTAAATTTTTCATTATCATATTCAATCTTTCCAATATTATGTATACTATCATATGAGTAATTTATAATTTTTTGTTCTCCATCACCATTATAAAAATTTATACTCTGACTTTTTAATGTAATCTCATTCATATCTTCCCCATCATAATACTCTACATTATTTAAATAGTTTAATATTTCATTTATTAAATGTTTATCTGAAATTAAAATTGGCTTATGCTCTTTTTCTTGGCTAATATTATTGTAAATTTCTATTTTTTTTGTATCTTTTAAATCTAAATATACTTTTTTATCATATTTGTTACTTATTAGGTTGTTTTGTGTATTTAAATATAATATTATAGAACTCAAAATAAGTATAGCTATGATGAATACCTTTGTGTTTTTACTTTTCAAATTGTATACCTCCATTAAATATTTATTAGATGCAGACTATATTATTAATACCAAACCATAAATATTATAATATCTTAAATTATACAATAAAAAAGCCATAGTATATAGAACAAACTATGGCTTTTACTTATTCATTAAATAATTTTTTACTATCTATAATCTACATAAATAAGTATTTATATAGATATAATTTAATAATTACATATTAAAAGTAGTTTCAATATATTTCTTTATTTCTTCAGCAGTACCCATATTAAGTACCTCATCAGCTAATTTTTTCATATCGGCTTCTTTAACTGAAGTTATTAATTTTCTAGCAGGAAGTATTGATATTGGAGACATAGAGAACTCATCTAATCCCATACCTAAAAGTATTGGTATCATTTTTTGGTCTCCAGCAGATTCTCCACACATACCTGCCCATTTACCTTCTTTATGTGCATTGTCTATAACAGTCTTTATAAGTCTTAAAACAGCTGGATTAAATTGATTATAAAGATAGCTTATTTTTTGATTCATTCTATCAACTGCACAAGTATATTGAATTAAGTCATTAGTTCCTATAGAGAAGAAGTCTACATGTTTAGCTAGTACATCAGATATTACAGCAGCAGATGGCACTTCTATCATCATACCAATTTCTACATCTTTAGCATAAGTTATACCTTCAGAATCAAGTTCTGCTAAAACTTCTTTTACAACTTCTTTAGCTTGTAATAATTCTTCTAAAGAGGAAATCATAGGGAACATGATTCTTAGTTTTCCATGAACACTTGCTCTGTATAAAGCTCTTAATTGAGTCTTAAATATATCTTTTCTGTCTAAGCAAAGTCTTATTGCTCTATAACCTAAGAATGGATTCATTTCAGGTTCCATGCTTAAATAACTTAATTCTTTATCTCCACCTATATCCAATGTTCTTATAACTATAGGTTTTCCATCCATTCCTTCTAGTACAGCTTTGTAAGCTTCATATTGTATTTCTTCAGTTGGGAAAGAATCTCTATCCATGTATAAGAATTCTGTTCTATAAAGACCAACACCTTCAGCATCATTCTTTATTAGACCTTCTATATCATTAGGAGTTCCTATATTACCAGCTAATTCTACATGCTTTCCATCTAAAGTCACAGATGCTTTTCCTTTTAATAACTGTAATGCTTTTCTCTCTTCTTCATATTTAGCTTTTAACTCAGTATATTTATTTATAGTATCTTCATCTGGATTAACGATTACTTCACCAGTATCTCCATTGAAGACTACAAAATCTCCATCCTTAACATTTGAAGTTATATCACTTAATCCAACGATTGCAGCTATTTCTAAAGTTCTAGACATGATAGCTGTATGAGAAGTTCTTCCACCTATATCAGTTAAAAATCCTAAAACCATTTTTTTATTCATAGTTGCTGTATCTGATGGAGTTAAATCATGTGCTATTAATACTACTTCTTCACTTAAAGCAGATAAATCAACAACTTTAATTCCTAATATATGTCTAAGTATTCTATTTGTAACATCTTTTATATCTGCTGCTCTTTCTTTCATATATTCATTGTCCATAGACTCAAACATACTAACAAACATCTCTTTTATTTCATTTAAAGCATACTCTGCGTTTACATTTTCAGTTTTAATCTTGTCTATTGCAGAACCAATTAATTCTGGGTCTTCTAAAACTAATAAATGTGCTTCAAATATTTCTGCCTCTTCTGCTCCTAATTCTTCAGAAGCCTTTTCCTTAACCTTTATTAATTCTTCTTTAGAAACTGCAACTGCATTTTCTAATTTAGCAATTTCCGCTTCAACATTATCTATAGATTTTTTTTCAATTACTAATTCACTATGCTCAACTACTAACGCTTTCCCTAAAGCAACACCTGGAGAAGCACCTATTCCTTTGTAAGCCATAACCCTACCTCCTAAAAAATATCTTCTGTATTTTCATACTAAATTTATGATTAAAAATATCTTATTTCATATTCTAAAATATTTGTATTTTCATACCCAGTTAACAATAGTCTTAATCTTCTGATTAAATAAACATGAAAGTAACAAAGAAATTAAATATCTACAAATGTCAATCTGTATATGTTTAATGCTTCTCTGTTACTTTTACTTTAAGTAATGATTAGATTATAAATATCAAACTTAAAAAAATTATTATATCTACTCTCCAAATCCACTTTCAACTAATTCAACCATTGCAGCTAAAGCTATTTCTTCATCGTCTCCATTTACAACTAACTTTAATTCTTCTCCTTGAGCTAAACCTAAACTCATTATTCCCATTATTGATTTTGCATTTACAGTCTTGTCTTTTGCTACAACCTCTACTGTTGATTTGAACTCAGCAGCCTTCTTAACAAACATTCCTGCTGGTCTAGCATGTAATCCACTTGCATTTTTGATACTAACTACTTTTTCCATTTTTTAAATCCTCCTATAGACTTTACATTTTATATTTTTTAAAATTGTTTTCCTATTTTTTACTTTAATGGTACTTAGTGGTACTTTTTTGTCCTATGGTCATTTTTTGTTCCCACTAGTGCTACAAAAATATTATACTACTAATATACACTTTTTTCGAGTATAATTACAAATTTTTTTTTGTTTTTTATTTAACTTTGATTTTTTAAGTCTTTTATAATACAATTTGTCAATAATTTTGTATTTTTGTTCTTTTTAATACTAATTTTAGGTCTAATTTCAAAATTAGAAGCTAAATTTTTATTAGAATCAATATTTGTATTTACAACATCTATAACTTTGTTAAAATCATATAATTTTATTCTATTTATGCTATTTTCTTCAAGTTTTTTTTCATATATACAGTAAAATAAATCTTTGTATGAAAAATTTTTGGGTAATCCAAGTACTTCACCAAGTTTTGGTATTACACTTTCCATAATAGTTCTTAAAGAAACATCTCTCTTTATATTTAATAAATTACAAATAAATTGCACAGTTTCATTACTCATACTTCTAAACTTATCAAAACAATATTCTTCATTGTATTTATATTCTACATCAAAATAATATTTAATCCCATTACATCTTTCATACGCTTTCATAGTATCTAAGTAACCCAATCGAATATTTTTTTCTACATTGTCTCTGTCTTTATTTAGAGAACCTCCCAAATACTCTGATGGTATTATAGTTTTTATATTTATATTCTGATGTTTATTTAAATTCATTTTTCCAAGAAAATCATCAATCAGCCTAATTACAACAACATCTTCATACCCTTTGTCTTCTAAAAGTCCTATTGGCATATTGTCACAAAACATTCCATCAAGATATAATTTATCATCCATCATATTTGATTGAAAAATAGGCAAGCTAGAACTAGCAATTAAATAATCAATCAATCTCCCTTGTGGCATATCTTCTATATACATTGGATGTGGATTAATCTTTTTATCCCACCACACTGTAACAAGTCCAAAGTCTTTTTTTGATTTTCGTATTATATCTTCATTTAATGTAGTTTCCATTAGTTGTCTCATAGGGCTTATATCTATGCCTTCATTTTTTCTAGCCTTATTTATAAGTTCAATAAGTGCATTGATATTTTTAGTAGTGAAATCTACATTTTTAAATTTCTCATAAGTATCTTTATCCATATTCATAAAGTGAGTATAATCGTAGTTTAACCAAATATCTTCCATTACTTCAATATCATTTTGAATTATATATGCTCCATTTAAAGCACCAATTGATGTCCCAGTTACTCCTTGGAACTCTATTCCAAGCTCTCTTAAAGCCTTATATGCCCCTATTTGATAGGCACCTTTTGTTCCTCCACCTTCTAAAACTAATCCTTTCATATTATCACCTACTATATTAAAAACGTTTCTGATTTCTATTTCTCAGCAAATATTAATTCAAAAAACTATTTTTAGTTATTGGAGAAAAATAAAATTGTACAAATTTATTTTTATTTTATCAAAAAACCATTTAAAAGTATATATCTTTAATGTTTTTTATATGGTTAACTTTTTATTCAAAATTTAGATAAATAATTAACATTCCGTGATTTTCTTTATATCTACAGATGCTTATATACCCAAAGAATTCATTATTAAGTTATCCATTTTTATCTGCAATCTTTCTATCTTTTCTTTATCCACAGAGTTGTTTAATAAAATTGATATTATTTCCTTTGACAAACTCTCTATCTCTTCATAATTATTATCTCTAAAAATTCTTATCTTCATAACCTTATTAGGATAGTAATCGTATATGTTTTTACTCATCTTTTTAGCAGTTATTTTAAAGTATTTATCATAAATGCTAGAATTTAAGATTCCAACTAGATATTCATATGAAAATTTATCTAAATATTCTTCTTTTATGAAAAAAGAATATACATCTGCACTTGAAAAGTTATTATCATAATCTATAGCAAATCTATTTTCTTTTGATTTATAAGGATACATTATTTTTTTTCTTTCGAAGAAAAGCTTTTCTCTTCCCCATTGAAGTTCATACCATTTCCTTATTCCATTTTTACATTCTCTTCTGTTTTCTAGCTTTGACTTGTATATTCCTATAATCTCATCAAGTATTTTCTTATTTTTTTCTTCATCCTCTATGTCATTTGAGTATATTAACCTATATTCACTTTTATCTACTATATATTTATTTATATTTTTACTTTTTATCCAACACTTTAAAAATTTATCATCCACAAGGTTCAATTTTACATCATTTTTACTTAAAATAAAGGCCTTATCACAACCTGTGATTATTCCTTGAAAACTTATTGCTATATCTTCCAAACTATAGTTGCATTTTTCTTGTATCTTATTATAAAAAACTCCATCAGCTTTATTTACAAGTATCCATTCATCAGACAACAAACTTTGATTTATACTAAAATAATCAAAGTTACTACTATTTAAAAGTTCTTCTAGTGTTTCAAATTTATTTATACATATATCCTCATTTTTTATTTTAAATACATCTATTGATTTCTCTTTTGATTTTTTCTTATCAAAAGTAAGTATACAACTAGATACCCCTATATTTTTAAATATATTTGCACCTAAAAAATCTACTACTTCTTTAACTCTAACATTTGATTTAATATATTCTCTTAAATCTTTACCTGATAGACTTTCTAAAAAATATCTTGGAGTTATAACACTACCAGTTCCTCCTTGTTTCAAAATGTCTATAATCTTTTTATAGAAACAAAAATACAAATCAGCTTTATCTTTATAAACTTCACTGTATTTTTCTAGGAGAAATTTTTTATATTTCTTTTCAAGTTTTTTATGACCAATATATGGCGGATTACCAATTATATAATCAAACTTATATCGCCAGTTCTTTTTAAGGCTATCACAACAAAATAGATTAATCTTTATATTAGATTCCTCTAAGTCATTTATTGCCTTTTTGTTTATTAAGCTGTCTTTTAATATATTTATAGCTTTCTCATCAATATCAGCACCATATATACAATAATTTAATATATGACTGTGTATATTATCAACAGTCCAATAAGCCTCATCATACTTCTCTTTTAATTCATAGATATTTTCCTCGAATAAGTCATATAAAATATCGTATACTTCCAAAAGAAAATTTCCACACCCACAAGAAATATCGAGTATTCGTGGGTATGGATTTTTAATTATATCGTGATTTTTTAAAGTTTTTTTTACAATATAATCGACAATGATTTTAGGAGTATAGTATATTCCACTTGCTTTTTTAGTATCTACATCTAAACTATTCTCATACTCTTTAGACAGTAGAAAATTATCTTGAGATATATCATCCATAGCTGAAAACCTCCAATTATTATCATAGCTGAAAATTTATTATTCTAGTATTTGTCTTATAGATTTTCTTGATAAAAGTTTATAGATTTCTTTTTCTATTTCTAGTAACTCGCGATTTACTTTGCAACCTTTTAAGCAATTACTGCAATTGGATACATATCTCGTACATTTATTTATATATATTTTTCCATCAATTAATTCTACAATAGTTCTTAAACTTATTGTATCCAATGATACATTTAACATGTATTTCTTGCCATCTTCTTTATTAAGAGTAAGTACATTATTTGCACAAAGTTTTCTAAGAAGTTTATACAGTGTTAGTATTGGTATATCTTCACTTTTTAATATTGTTTTAACATCTATTGGATTATCTTCTCCATTATTAAATATAGCTCTTATAATTCTTATTGAATAATCTACATCTTCTGAAATCATTCTTCCGCCTCCTCAACTGCCATGTATCTATCTAAAAGAGTATCTTCTAGATTTACATAATTTCTGTCAGTAAGAATTCTTTTATAACTAATCTCATCTAAAGGTTTAAAATAGATGTAACCTTGTATTAAATTGCATCCCATTTCGTTTAAAACTTTAACCTGCTCCATATCCTCTACACCTTCACATATAACAGTTAAGTTCAAATCTTGTGAAAGATTAACAATTGCTTTTACCATAAACTTTGTCTTTGTATTTGTAACTATATCCATTATAAGTGACCTATCAATTTTTATAACATCTAGTGGTATCCCCTTAAGATTAATAAAATTCGAGTTGCCTACTCCAAAATCATCTAATGATATGTCTATACCTAAAGATTTAATCTCATAAAGCCTCTCACTTATAAATTTTACATCTCTTAGTGCTGTTGTTTCTGTAACTTCTATTTCTATGAGTTCTTTAGGCACATTATATGTATTAAACATTGATTTAAAAAAATCTACTAAATCATTTTTGTATAGTTCCACCCTGGAAAGATTTATTGAAACTGGTAAGACATTTATACCTTCTGAAATCCAATTATCAATAGTAACAAATACTTCTTGAATTAGCCATCTACCAATATTATTTATCAGACCACTTCTTTCAGCTATAGGAATAAACTTATTTGGTCCAACCATACCTAAAGACGGATGTATCCATCTTATTAATGCCTCTGAACCTATAATTTTACCTGTACTCGAATCAACTTTGGGTTGATAATGGATTACAAATTCCTTGTTCTTTATAGCTAAGAATAAATCTTGCTCTATTTTCATAAGTGATTGTATTTCTTCTTCCATTGCAGAATCAAATTCTACATATTCTATATGCTTTAGTCCTTTTGACTTAATCCTTGCCATATCAGCATTGTCCATAGCTTTTTTTATATCAACTTTATCATCATTAAATCTATAAATTCCAATTGATGCCTCAACATTTATATTCATTTTAAAACTATCAATCTGACTTAATGTCACAATTTTATTCCTAATGAGATTTACCAAATAAGGAATCTTTTGTTCTCTGTCTTCAAGCTTTATTATTAATATAAAAACATCGCTTTTTAGTTTTCCATAAATAGCCTCTTCACCAAAATAACTTTTTAGATTGCTTGAAATATTATCTAATACTTCATCCCCTAACTCATAACCATATATATCATTTATAAGTTTAAGTCTACATAAATCAAAACAAGCCATAACACAGTTTTCTTTCTTATTGCTAATAATATAATTTTGAATATGTTTTAAAAAGTTCTCATCCTTAGTAATATTCATAATCTTATCTGAATTATTT
This sequence comes from Clostridioides sp. GD02367, assembly GCF_045900275.1. Taxonomy (NCBI): domain Bacteria; kingdom Bacillati; phylum Bacillota; class Clostridia; order Peptostreptococcales; family Peptostreptococcaceae; genus Clostridioides; species Clostridioides sp. GD02367. The sequence continues at coordinate 48,991 of NZ_JBJODK010000001.1, forward strand.
ACTATTTCTAAATTAATTTTATCCTCATATAGCTTGATTTTAAGATACGAAATAAATATATTTATAGTAAATAATATTAATAAAAGTAAAATTAATACCTTTATATATATCCCAACATGCCTTGTGAGTAAAACTATTCCCAAAATTCCGATTATGATAAAAATTATTTTATTTAAACTGTAAATTTTTGTCATACTATTCTTATTCATATAAATTCCCCTATATTATTTTTAAATTATCTTACAATCAAACTTTTTCTATATTAATTATAAAGCACAATTGATAGTAAATCAATGTAAGTTAACATCACAAATAAATAACTATGTTATATTAAATTTACTTTCTTAAATTTCATAAATATTTACTTTCTTAACAAAAAAACTATGAGATTAGATATATGTAAAATAGTTTCTAATTTCATAGTTTTTCAATTCAAATAGTATTTTTTGATACAATTCAACAGAATAAATTTAATCCAAAGTATACAGTTTCATATTTAAGTAAATCCATACATAAACATGAACTTAATTTATTTTTTCCCTTTAGAATCTAAGTATGAAAGTATACCTTGAACAATACCCTCTGTAAGTTGGTCTTGATATTTTTCATTTATTATTTTTTGTTCTTCTGATGGTGTCGTTAAAAAACCACACTCTATCAATATAGCAGGCATATCTGATTCTCTAAGTACTTCAAAGTTGTTTTCAACTATACCTCTATCCTTTACTTTAACATAGGATGATATAGTACTTTGCACTGACTGTGCAAGATCTTTTGAGCCATCTGTAGCTTTATTCCTATACCAGGTTTCTATACCTGTTGCTGTATTTCCATTTTTCTCTGCATTTAAATGGATAGAAACAAGCACATCAGCAGAACTATTTTTCGCTAGATTAACTCTATCCATCAGCGATACATATGTATCATCAGTTCTAGATACTACAACTTGAATATCTTTCTGTTTAGCTAATTTATTTGCTAATTTCTTTGAAATTTGTAAATTTAGGTCTTTTTCATATCTGTTACTAGTCTTACTTTGGGTCCCTTTATCATTTCCTCCATGACCTGGGTCTATGAATACAGTATATTTTTTATTTTTATTTTCTTCTTCATTGCCAAGATCAAATTGCTCTGACTCAACGTTTTGTTGTTGGTTAGTTTTATTGCTTTTATCCATCCCTTTTACTAAAGCTACTACACCTTGAGTAACTTTAAATGCAATAAATAAAAATAACATCGTAAAGCAAACCAACACTACTAATTTTTTCTTATTTAATTTTCTTTTTTTTCTATTCAGATGGCTAGTATTTTTAGATTTGTTTCTTGAATTATTGTTATTATTGCTTTTTGACATTTTTTCACCCTTCTTGGTATAAATTTTCACATTTTTTTATAATATTAGTGTTATTTTTTCATAATATTAGTGTTATTTTACCACCAAGAAGGTTTTTTTTCAATAATTTAAAACATTCTACAACCTAAAACATCAAAATTCTCTAATTATCCACCTAAAGTAACATCTTGTGTATCATACCAGCTAAAGGCATCTTTTATATCATCACCTCTAAAATCTGGCCAATAATTATCTATAACATAAAAGTCTGCATAAATCGATTGCACAGGTAAAAAACCGCTTAATCTCCTTCTTCCACCCCATCTGATTATCAAATCTAATCTTGATACATCAAATGACTGTATGTAATCTTGTATGTTATTTTTATTTACATTTTCTACTCCTGATATATTATTCAGGTCCCAATACCAACCATAATTTACCAATAGATTTGCTTTTATCTGACCTTCCCTAGCTTGGATTCTATTAGTATATGGTAATAATTCTTCTGGAAACATTGGAGATTTCGTATTTCCAACAACTAATAAAGCTGCACCCTCATCTATTAATATATTTGCAGCATCAATACATGCTTTTGTAAAAGCTTTTGTCTGCACCGATGGACGTCTTGTATTGTCAGTTGTAAATCCATAAAAAGTTACTTCTTCGCAACCTAAATCTCTACATAATCTATAAGATTCCAGTCCAGGATTTATTCCACTTTCATATCCTCTATCTTTTGTCATACCATTTTGACTCGCCCATCTTCTATTTCCATCTGGGATAATTCCTACATGTTTTGGTACTCTCATTTCTAATCACCTCTTAATAGGTATTATTATCAAAATATTACATTATTAATCAAAACTGTAACATTAAATACATTTATTTTTATATAATTATGTAGTAAACTAATTTAAGATAGAGTTTAAAAAACTTGGAGGTTTATCATGAAAAAAATTTTAATATTGTTTTTTTCGATAATCTTATCATTTGGAATGGTTAGTTGTTCTTCAAGTGGTGATTACAAAAACGTTTCTACATCGAAAATTGAAAAGTCATTAAAATCTTCTGATTTACTTGTAAAAGAATCAAAAGTCTTTGATGCAAAGGAATTTAACTATTTCAATGATGTGGAAGAGGACATCATTCAAGGTTTTGTAATTAATTCTTCTGAAAAATTATCTCTAGAAGATATTATCGTCATAAAAACTGACGATGTAGATAAAATCTATAAAACTCTAGAAAATTATAAAAAAGACATGATACAAGCACCTTTTGGAGAAGGACATGGAGAAAAAAGCAATTCTGAAATAGCAAATAATACTATAGTTGAGAAAGCAGGCAGATATGTTTATCTAATTTCTGCTGAAAATGCCTCTCAAATAGAAAACAAAATACTGAGTATAATAAAAAAATAAATATCATTATTGATATTTATTAAATATCAATGTAATTTTTATATAAATAAATTTATTTTGTTAAAAATTACATTGATATTTTTTATTTGTTTAATTAGTATAATTTAAACCTCTTTTAGCTTTTTCTTTTTTCCTAAAACTAGACTTATTAATATCAATCCAACCATAATTACAGTCAATACCAAGTATGTCATCCATGCTAATGTATATCCTCCAGACATATCATATAGTTTTCCTGTAACAGCTGAACCTAAGGCTGCTCCCAATAAAACTACTGCATTTACTACACCAACTATTGTTGAATAATCTCTTTTGCCAAATATCTCTGATGTGATAAGAGCAGGTACAATAGTTCCCATACAGTTTCCAATTCCCCAACATATAATAAATACTATTATAGCTGGATACTTACTAGCAAATAATAGAGCCAATACCCCTAGAAATACTTGTAATCCAACAAATATAACACCTTTTTCACATCCAACTTTATCAAATACATATCCTAGAAGTATTTTGCCTAATATAACTACTCCCATGTTTATAGATATAACACTTGCTGCAAAAGTTGGAGAATACCCTATATCAGTCAAATAAGATGCAATATGCATTTGTACTCCCATAGCTATTATTGTAATCAAAATTAATCCTACAACCATAATCCAAAATATTTTAGTTTTTACAGCATCTCCAAGCATGATTCCTTTTACAGAATTGTCTAAAACGTTTTCAGAAGAATTGCTATATCCATATGGCAATAAACCTTTATCACTTGGTTTTTCAGACATAAATATCAAAACTACTGGTATAGTTGTGACTAATATTATTATTCCTAACACTAAATAGGATTGTCTCCAACTGTAGTTTAATATTATATAGTTAGCTATAGGATTAAATATCATACCACCTACTCCACTTCCCATAAAAGTTAAACCTAATGCTAGACCTCTTTTTTCTACAAACCAATTGCTTATTATTATTGATAGAGGAGTTAGAGTTGTCATACCTAACCCCAAGCCTGAAAATATACTCATTAAATAAAAAACATATATACTGCTTGCATATGAATATCCTATATAACCAATTCCTGCTAACACACACCCTACAAGCATTATATTTTTTAGTTTAAATTTCTTTGCTAATTTCCCCATAAAGAGCGCTATTACCATGGTAGACAAAGCAATTACTGTATAATAAAGAGAAAACTCAGACCTAGAAAAACCTAGGTCTTCTGTTACAGGTTTTATAAATAAACTTGCACAATTATTTACTATTCCATAAACAGATATCATTAGTATTAAGCCAGCAAATACAACTAACCATCCTCTAAAAAACCCTTTTTGTGAATTAGATATATTATTTGATTCCATTTTTTACCCCCCAATTTTAGTGATTTTAAGATTAATTTATTATTTAAGGTATAATTCTATTTTTAAAATAAAGATTATACCAATGGTTTATATTCAAATCCATCCAAAGATTTTGTAAACTCTTCTTTTGATTTTTCAAGCTTTTCTCTGTCCATCAAGATATCATATGCAGAACAAGCAAGCACTTTCGCTGCACTTAACATTGCTTCAAAACCTACATTAGAACCAGATGATGAACAAGCTTGCCAAGTATGTGCTGCTGTACCAATAGGCCATGCCGCCATAGCAAATTGTGCAGTTGGTACTATATAGCTTATATCTCCTACATCAGTTGAACCAGATACATTTTTGTATTTATAATCTTCAAAGTCAGCAATATCATCATGTAGATATTTTTCTACTATATTAAAATTTCCTTGAAATGAAGTTGCTACATTTCGTCTTTCTTCTTTTGTAATTGTATTTGCTAATTTGTGAGCAAAATCTAAATCTTCAGCTTTAAAGTTCGGTGCTCCTACCAATCTCATATTCTCAGATACAACATCTGTCAAACTTTGATTAGGTAAATAATCATACATTGCATCTATAACTTCATATTCCATTTCTGTTTCTGTCATCATCGCTGCACCTTTAGCAACTTTTACCAATCTATCAAGAGTACTCTTTACATCTGATGCTTTTTTACCTCTTAAGAAATACCATGACTCTGCATAACCAGGAACTATATTTGGTCTTTCTCCTCCATTAGTTATTACATAGTGCATACGTATAGAGTCCAGTATGTGTTCTCTTAGATAATTAGCACCTACATTCATAAGTTCAACTGCATCAAGTGCACTTCTACCAGTATGTGGAGATTGTGCTGCATGAGAAGTAATTCCTTTAAATCTAAATTTCATAGAAAAATTTGATAAACTAGTTGGTCTCCAAGGGCTATTTACATCAAAAGGATGCCAGCTAAAAGCGCAATCTATCTCTCTAAAACATCCTTTTTTATACATATTACATTTTCCTACTCCACCTTCTTCAGCTGGACATCCAAAATATTTTATAGTTCCTTTGATATTATCCCTCTCCATAACTTCTTTTAATGCTACTACTGCTCCTACTCCTCCTACTCCCAACAGATTATGACCACATCCATGACCTGGAGCAGATTCAGTTATAGCTTCTTTAATTAAAGATACTTTCTGAGATAATCCTGGTAAGGCATCATATTCTCCCAATATCCCTATGACAGGTCTACCTTCTCCAAACTCTGCTACAAAGGCAGTTTCTATTCCTTGCACAGTATTTACTCTAAATCCACTTTCTTCTAAGTACTTCTTTTGTACACCGCTTGCAAAATATTCTTCATATGAAGTCTCAGGATTTTCCCAGATTCCTTTTGCCATTTCTACTAAATCTTTTTTATGTTTATCAACACAACTAATTAAATCATTTTTCATATTTAAAACCCTCCTAGGAATAATTATTTTTTACTTGTGACTTACTATATAAGCAATGATTGTGCCAAGTAAGTAGATTTTAATCTCAGTAAGTCTTGTAAGACTTACAAACACTCTTTTTTAAAATTTTAATTATTCTGATTAAATAAATAATATTGTAAACAAAAAAAATAAATGGGATATCATTAAATCGATATCCCATTTACTTTCTATTTATAAGTTTTTAGTAACCCATTTCTCCCCTTTTTCTTCAAGATGACTCCCATTTCTCCCAATACTCTTTCCGATATATCCCTCTGACTCTAAAAAGTTCATAATTACTCTAACACTATGTTCACTTGAATTTACATTGTTTGATTGTAATTTCTTTACTATCATTCTTCTTCCACAATTTTCTTTATATAATATCCTCATAATCTCACATGCTATAAGATTATCTCGATGGCTTAAGTTCTCAAAATATACATTATAAGATTTTTCTATATTATCATTAACTTCAGAATCTGTATCATTAAGCATGTTATTTTCATATGCTCTGTTTTGATTATTGTCATATGTATTTAAAGTAAATTCTTTATCTTCAATATACTTATTTTGGTAAGAATCTTTATATATCATAGGCAAATCATCTATTGTAAGTAATTCACCACCAAAGTTTCCAACATATTCAATACAATTTTTTAATTCTCGTACATTTCCATCCCAGTTGTATTTGTACAGAAACTTTCCTAATTCGTCATCGATTTTTTTATAAGGATATCCCATATTTGCTAAAAAATAATTACATAGCACAGGTATATCTTCCTTTCTCTCTTCAAGTGGAGGTATACTGAGTATACAAGTACTAAGTCTGTAAAATAAATCTTTTCTAAAATTACTGGAATTTCTAAGTTCATCTATGGTCTTATTAGTAGCAGCAATTACTCTTATATCCAATCTAATTTTTTCATATCCACCAATTTTAACTATTTCCTTTTCTTGCAGTACTCTTAAAAGCTTCACTTGAAATAATTGACTTGTATCTCCTATTTCATCTAAAAATATAGTTCCGCCATTAGCTATTTCAAATAAACCTTTTTTACCCTGAGACCTAGCCCCTGTAAAACTTCCACTTTCATACCCAAACAATTCACTTTCAAGTAGTTCATCCGGTATTGCTGCACAATTTATAGATATAAATGGTCGATTCCTTTTATCTGAACAATTATGAATAGAGTGAGCATATAACTCTTTTCCTGTTCCTGTCTGACCTAATATCAGTACTGTTGAATCTATTTTAGCGTATTTTTTAGCATATTCTATAACTTCTTTATTCTTCTTAGAGTTTCCCACTATATCATCAAACGTATATTTAGCTAAATAAGATTTATTTATCTTTCCAGTATTTCCTTTATATGCTTCAAACACTTCATCTATAAATATAGACTCTTGATAATTTTTACCCATAAAGTTTATATTGTTTTTACTGACTATAAATTCCTTATTTAAAGTTTTATCTGAGTAATATATATTCTTTTTAAGATTTGTACGTTTAAATAAGTTGTATATATTTAGTAGTGGCTTAATTGTACTTAAATTTTTTCCTATATTACTTTCCTTTATATTAAGTAATTTTCTTGCATAGTCATTATATAGCTCTATAGTTTTATCTTGATTTAAAATAATCATCCCTATTGGTATCGAATCAATTAAATGTCTTACTCGATTTTTATATTTCAAATCTTCCATTATAGATTTAATATCAATCTCATCTTCACTATATACATTTTCTTTCACTACTTTTAACTTAGATGATACTACACTTGGGTCTATTTCTAGTCTTTCCAATATTTGTAAATATCCATTATATACAATTTCTCTCCAACCGATATCAATAAAATTTGTAACAAAATCTGGTGTATAAAAAACTTCTCCCAAATAAACTGCTGTATCTACATTTTCTATATGCACACCAAACAACTCTTTGTTATATGGTATAAATTCAATGTGATTTATCCCTAACTTTTTTAGTATTGCTATACATTCTAATGTATATATCCATTCAGGAGTTATAATGAGAACCCTTTTTCCTTTTGGAATTTTACTCAACTTTTCCACTGCATCTTTAGTATACATAGTTTTTACTAAAACTAATTTTTCTTTATTTCTCTTTATCCATTTATCTACTATCTGTTCATCTAAATAATTCATCGCTACTATAACATCACAATTTGACAAGTTTGAATCTTCTATATCATAAGCTTCTATTTTTGCAACATCTCCCAATACCTTTTCAAGTTGCAATTTATATGCTACTTTTAACTTATCATTTATACCAGCCAAAATAATCTTTTTCATTTAGACCCCCACTATAAATGGCTATCCTATTTTCATGACCTCTTTTATCTTATCTACAACACCATTCTCAGTATTTCTTTTTGCTCTAAATCTAGCAATTTCTTTTAAATACTCATTTGCATTTTCCATGGCATAACTATGATAAGCACTCTTCATCATTTCTACATCATTCAATTGGTCGCCAAATACCATAGTTTCTTCATATTTTATATCTAGCATTCTTTGTACTTTTTTTATGGCACTTCCTTTATTTGCACCTTTTGCAGTTAAATCAAGCCATTCTACTCCAGAAATACATACCTGAGCTCTATCAGAAAACTTTTCAAAGTAGATACTATTATTATGTTCTGCACCTTTGAAGTCAAATACGGCTATCTTTAATATATCTCCTTCTACTTTAGTCAAGTCATCTACAACTTTAAACTTTGCATAGTAAGTACTAACTTCATCTATAAAAGCTTCATCTTTACTTTCTATATAAGCGTATTTTTTACCACTCATTACGATTTTCTTACCTTCTATACTTCTTGTTGTCTCTATAATTTCATTTACTAATTCTTTGTCTAAAGGATTTGATAATATTTCTTTTCCTTTATATACCACCAATGTTCCATTTTCTGAGATAAACATCATATCATCTTTTATATCTTCAAATTTCTTTATAAGATTCTGATACTGTCTACCACTTGCAGCTGAAAACATTATCCCTCTCTCTCTTAATTTTTCAAATACTTTATAAAACTCTGGATTTATTTCGCTCTTCTCATCTAACAAAGTTCCATCTAAGTCTGTTGCTATTAATTTTATCATACATTTCCTCCCCCAAATTATATAATTTATGATTATTTTTTATTATTTTTTATCAGTTTAAATTTTCAATTCCTATTATACACTAAAAATTTTAAATTACAATTTGCTCATTTTGTAAGTTGATATAAGTACATCTAGGAAAATATTTTTTTCAATATGTACATCCATTTATAAAAATTTAAGTCATAATATAATTATATTCCAAGGAAATTAATAATAACTACACACTTTCTTCTTTAAAACATTATAAAAATAATTATATTATGACAAACTTATGCTAATTTATTGTGTTTTTTATTGCTTATGTAACAAATTTTTAATATAATTAACTGTGTGTAATTAAAAAATTTAGAAAGTAGGGGATATTATTGTCAGGACTCAAAAAGTTCGTTATATTTCTAGCCCTTTTAGTTATAGCATTTCCTGTTAGCATATATGGATATGTTTTTACTAAACTAAAAACTATCCAAGATGATAGTATAAATACAGAGGCGCTTAGTAGTAATGACTATAAAAATGAAGAAAGTATCACAAATATATTATTATTAGGTACAGATGCAAGACCAGGAGAAGAAGTTTCTCGTTCAGATGCCATGATGATACTGACTATTGATAATAAAAATAAAAGCCTTAAATTGACTTCATTAAATAGAGATACTTATGTTAATATACCAGGACATGGAGAGCAAAAATTAACACATGCTTATGTATATGGACAAGCTAACTTATTGATAGAAACTATAGAGGAGAACTTCGAAATTGACATACAAAACTATGCTGTAGTTGACTTTTTCTCTTTTATGGATATAGTCGATGCTTTAGGTGGAGTAACTGTTACTGTTGATAAGAGTGAAATAAGAGAATTAAACAAGTTTATACCTGAAACTTATAAGTGGAATAAAAGTGATGACAAAGGTTCTCTTAAATATATAAGAAACTCAGGTGAGCAAAAACTAAATGGATACCAAACACTTGCATTTTCTCGTATAAGAAAAAATGATAGTACAGACCAAAGAGATAGAAGACAAAGAAGTGTTATACAAAGCTTAATAAATGGTGTTAAGGATTTACCAGTTACTAAATATCCTAATCTAGTTAATACAATACTTCCATATGTAAAAACTAATATGAATCCTAATGAAATAATATCTTTAGGAAAAGATTTGTTGAGCATAGGAAATTTAAACCTTAAATCTATGGAATTCCCTCTTTCTACTGAAAATGGTAGAAAAATAGGTGATGCAGGCTATGTAATTCCTTTTGAAGAATATGAATTAGACGCAATGCATGATTTTATATTTGAGGACATTATGTTGGAAGAATAAGTATTTATCTAAAACAAATCAATAATTTTATAGTAAGTACATACCTCTCAAATGCAAGTTTCTTTGCAATTGTGAGGTGTGTTTTTATTTTAAAATATAAATTAAATTTTTTTAATATATTACATATACTTTTAATTATATATAAATTGACAAATTTTCTTATAAATTATATCTTTGTCTTTTTTTTGTAACTGAAACAAGTATTGAATATATCTCAATACTTTAATATAATTAAGTGTATGCTATTAAAAAATATACAGGAAAAAGAAGAAAGAAGGGGTACTTTTGTCAAAATTAAAGAAATTTGTTATACTACTGGCTTTCTTGGTAGTAATATTCCCTATAAGCGTCTATGGATATTTTTATTATAAATTATCTGCTATTCATGACTCGAGCATAGATAGTAATTTGTTAAATAATAATGACCATAAAAATGAAAATGGAATAACTAACATACTACTTATGGGAACAGATGCTAGACCAAACGAAGATTCTTCAAGGTCAGATGCTATGATGATACTTACTATTGATAACAAACACAATGATATAAAACTTACATCATTAGCTCGTGATAGTTATGTAGACATCCCTGGTCATGGTAAACAAAAACTTACTCATGCTTATGCTTATGGACAAGCTGATTTATTAATACAAACAATTGAAGAGAATTTTAATATCGATATTCAGAATTATGCTTGTGTTAATTTCGAATCATTTATGTATATAATTGATGCTATTGGTGGCGTTGAAGTTACCATTGAAAAAGGTGAAATACAAGAATTAAATAAATTTATTCCTGAAACTTATGGTTGGAATAAGAGTGATGATAAAGGTAGCATACAATACATTAAAAAATCAGGAGAACAAACTTTAAATGGATACCAAGCATTATCTTTTGCACGTATCAGACACAACGATACAGCTTTTGCTAGAGATGGCAGACAGAGACAGATTATACAGGCTATAATCAAGAAAACAGAAACTTTACCTGTCACTAAATATCCAGGTTTATTAGATGCTGTTCTTCCATATGTTAAAACTAACATGAAACCTAATGCGATACTTTCTTTAGGAGCTCAAGTTTTAAAAATGGGCGACTTGAATGTTAAGCAATTTGAATTCCCTATTGATGATGAAATTCACAGTACAGGTGGTATATATGGAAAAGCTGGATGGGTTCTGAGATTTGACCCAGATACATTAGACATATTACATGATTTTATATTTAATGACATAGAATTTAAAGAATAAGAAATTTAACATAAAGTTTATTGTAAATATAAGATTAAACATTAAAAAAGAACTATATCACATAATTATCTTCAAGTTATTATGATACTTGATTATAAAGTGTATATAGTTCTTTTTTATTTTCTAGTTTATATCTATAATCCTCATTTTATCTTGATAAAAATAGTCTGTATTTCAAACAAATTTTTCTATTACTTAACTAAGTTTAAGAAAGTATTTAATGAAGTTTGATTTATACCATCACCCGCTTCATATACTAGAGTCGTTTTCTTAGGCTCTAAGGCAGTTTTCTGAGCAGATGTTACACTATTTCCAAGCATAACTACTGGTGATTTCAATTTAGCTGCTAAAGGACCTGATGTTAAAGCATCTACTAACTGATTACTTTTACTTACAAACATTGATGGATATTCAGCATTTGGATAGAATTTTTGTATTACTTTTCCATTTGTTTCTTCTCTATTTTCTCCAGCTATTCTATTTTTAGATACATCATTTGTAATAACCTTATCTAATTTATTTATTACTGAATCAGATATACTTAGATTACCACCTATAAAATAAGCATCCTTTACTTTTAAGTCTGATATCCAGTTGTAAACATCATCACTTACATTATCTTTTGATACTAATACTATTGGTTGCTTTTCCTCTCCTGCTTTTGAAGCTATAGAAAGAGAATCGGCTTCACCTGTACCACTTGTTATATATAATTTTTCTACTGGATTAGTTTTTACTAATTCCTTTGCTATTAATAAAGATGTACTATATCTATCTGAACCGCCAACTCTATTTATTGACACATTTGATAGTGTATCCTTTATTTCATTCTCAACTTTATCTCCAATAGAGTTATTTCCTCCTATTAGAACAACTTTGCTTGGATTAAGTCTTTTTATCTCATCCTTAGTAGATGTTGGTATATTATCCTTATTTACTAATAATATAGGAGCATCATTTGCTGTAGCAAGTGGTGTTGATGTTATACCATCAACTATAGAATATCCATTTACTAATACCACTGTATCTGAATTTGTAGCCCAACCTTTTTTACTTATTGCTACTGCTGTATCATATCTTTCATTACCTCTTAACTTTTCCACTTTAACATTTGATGGTGGAGTAACTGGTTCTTCATTACTACTAGAATATAAACTCTTTAAATCATTTTGTATAGAGGTACTATTTGCTATATCTTTAGCTGAAAAATACATACTACCTTTTATTTCACTATATTTTCTATTTAATGTTACTTGTTGTACTATTTCTTTTGCTATATTTTGTCCATTATAACTTGATTGACCTTGCTTATATATACCTTGTCCTATGTATAAGTCTACGTTTGTTCCTTTTACTTCATTAGCCCACCATGCCACTAATTTAGAGTAATCTGCAGCTTTAAGACCAATTGGCCAATAAAGTTGTGGAACTACATAATCAACTAATCCTTGTTTTATCCAAGCTCTTGTATCTGCATATGTACCTACATAACTTTCATTACCTGATGTATCTGAACCTGTTGGGTCACTACTCTTATTTCTCCATATCCCAGCTGGACTTACACCAAATACAACATTAGATTTTATACTCTTTATAGATGCTTTTACATCTCTAAGTAGAGTATTTACATTTTCTCTTCTCCAATTGTCTTTATTCTGTCCATTTCCATATTTTTGATATGTTGCATTATCATCGAAACTTACTCCTGGATAGAAGTAATCATCAAAATGAACACCATCTATGTCATAATTCTGAACAACTTCTGCTATACTATCAACTATGTACTTTCTAACTTCTGGCAAACCTGGGTCATAGTAATACTTATTTCCATGTTTAATTACCCAACTTGGATTTTTCTTTGCTGGATGGTTAGCTGGTAATTTATCAATACTCTCATCTGCCATAGTTATTCTGTATGGATTAAACCATGCATGAAATTCCATACCTCTTTTATGTGCTTCTTCTATTAAAAATGGTAATGGGTCATATCCAGGGTCTTTACCTTGTGTCCCTGTAAGATATTCAGACCATGGATTTATATTTGATTTATATAAAGCATCTGATTTTGGTCTTACTTGAACCACTGCTGTATTTATCCCTGAACTTTTTAATTTGTCTAATAAATCTGTGTATTCCTTTTTTTGCTTGGCTTCATTATTTTTAGTCTTAGGCCAGTCTAAGTTATAAACTGTAGATATCCAAGCAGCTCTCATTTCCTTGTCATTTGATGAATCAGCAAATGAACTTACACTACACATTGTAAGTGTCATTATAAGTGATAATACTAATATACTTATTTTTTTCATTTCATCCCCCTTAATTTCTAAAATTTATTTTTTTTTACAATATACTCCTTACTAAGTATATCTAAAATTCATATTATCTGTCAAATATTGAATAATATAGTTAAAATTTATATTTAATATTTGATTATAATATGAGATAATTTATTATAAAAAAAACAGCAAAGAAATTTATCTTCTTTGCTGTTTTTATAACGTTCATTGCTATTTTAATATTACTAACCGTTTCAATATTTATGTAAAACATTAAATGTAACTCTACATACTTAATGTTAATATTCAATCCTATGTAAATCTATATTATTATTGTAAAACACGTGTAGCAGTTATAAGTCTTCTTCCATAATTTGTTCCTGGAGCCATGCTAGTAACTTTTACTACATCTCCTGTTTGTGGTGAATGTATGAATTTAGAATCTCCTACATACAATCCAACATGATTAATTGAACCACCTGAACCAAAGAAAACTAAATCTCCTGGTTTTAATTCTGCTCTTGATACTTTCTTTCCTACTGTTGCTTGTGATCTTGATACTCTTGGTAAATTAACTCCTGCTCCATTTTTATAGACATAAGAAGTGAACCCAGAACAATCAAAAGAGTTTGGTCCAGTTGCTCCCCATCTATATGGCTTACCTTGTTGCTTAAATGCTAAGTTTAAAACATTTTGTACCTTTGCATCTACATTTCCACCTTCAATAGTTAAATAGTCTCCATTTACCCATCCTGTAACATTGTCAACTGTTTTTATTTTAAGCCATCCATTTGAATGTAATTCTAAAACCTCAACTTTGTCTCCTGTGTTTATCTTTCCTACTACTGAGTCATTTGCACTAGCTCCACTTCTCATATTTAAGAAATCACATTGGTCTACTGTTGCAGTCATAGGTGAATTAGTTAGCTCTGCCGCACTAGCTGTTATTGCTCCTGCTTCTACTGTGACAACTCCTGCTATTAACACCATAGCTATAAATTTTTTTAATATATGTTTTTTATTTTTAATATTCATCATAATCTCAAATACCTAATCCTTTCGAAAATTTAACATTTTGTTCCTTCGTTTCCAATTCCTAATTAACATTCTAACTTACATCAAAATAAATTGCAACCTTTTTTGTAATCTTTTTGTAATCTTTTTGTAATCTTTTGTTTCTTTTTCTTATATATTTGTTTCTTTTTGCTCCCCCTGGTTACAAATTAGAAATATATTCTACTTCTCCCGAGTTATTGCAATTTCCTTGACATTAGCATCTTCTGGTTTAATGTAAGTTGGCACTAATTTTCTCATAACACTATCTATTTTTTCAATTTCTTCATTGTTAGTAATTTCTCTTAAAAGTTTTAAGTATTTTGTTATTTTTTCTCTATCAACATCTATTGGTCTCCCAATAAAAATCTTTTTATGCTCTGTATCCAATAGACCTTCTTCTGACATAAGTAGTTCTTCATATAATTTTTCTCCTGGTCTAAGACCAGAAAATTCAATTTTTATATCAACATCTGGCTCAAATCCACTGAATTTAATCAAATTTTTCGCTAAATCCAATATCTTTACAGGCTCTCCCATATCAAGCACAAATATTTCTCCACCTTTAGCCATAGCTCCAGCTTGTATAACCAATCCTACTGCTTCTGGTATTGTCATAAAATATCTAATGATATCTGGATGTGTAACTGTAACTGGCCCACCATCTTCTATTTGCTTTTTAAAGAGTGGAATTACACTTCCATTACTTCCAAGTACGTTTCCAAATCTAACAGCAACAAATTCAGTCTCACTTTCAGCATTAATAGTCTGTATAATCATTTCAGCTGCCCTTTTAGTAGCTCCCATTATGTTAGTAGGATTTACAGCCTTATCTGTAGATATAAGAACAAATTTCTTAGCTCTATATTTTGAGGATAAGCCTGCTATGTTTAAAGTCCCAAATATGTTATTCTTTATAGCTTCACCAGGACTTGATTCCATAAGAGGAACATGTTTATGTGCTGCTGCATGAAATACTACTTCTGGCTTATATTTATTAAATATCTCATCCATTCTTTTTTCTTCTCTTATTGATGCTATTATTGTCTTTAAGTCCAATTTATTTCTATATTTTCTAATCAATTCTTGTTGTATCGCATAAGCATTATTTTCATAATTATCAACTATAATAAGCTCTTTAGGATTAAATCCTGCAATCTGTCTGCAAAGCTCTGAACCAATTGAGCCTCCACCTCCAGTTATTAGAATTACTTTTCCTTCAATATAATTGCTTATCTCTCTTAAATTTGTTTTTATTGGCTCTCTCCCCAATAAATCTTCTATATCTACTTCTCTAATCTGTTTTATATCTACTTTTCCGTCTATAATTTCGTAAATTCCTGGTATTGTCTTTATTTTACAATTAGTATTCTTACATATATCAATAATTTCTTTTTTTCTATATTTTTCTATATTTGCAATTGAAAAGATTATTTCATCTATATTGTATTTTTCAACTACATCTTTTATATTTGAAGTTGCCCCTACAATCTTTACATTATGAATTATTCTTCCAACCTTATTTTCATCATCATCTATTATAGCCACTGCTACTTTTTTAAGTTCTGGATTTCTTTTTAACTCCTGTATAACCATTTCTCCAGCATCCCCTGCACCAATTATAAGGATATTTGAAACCTTTCCTCTAGAATAAGTCTTATTCATGACTATTCTTATAGCTCTATACGCTATTCTTGCACCACTTGTAAACATTATAATAAATATTGTATTTAATACATAAAACATTATGGGATAGTCAAAGCCCAATAATTTATTGATTATATAAGCTGGTATTAAATAGGCTAAAGTTGCAATAAAAATAGAGACAATTTCTTCTTCGCCTGCATATCTCCATAATGTGTTATAACACTTAAATAATCTAAATGATACTATATGAAGTACAATATATATACAAACTGAAATTATTACATCATTAATAGTAAATACATTTAAATTACCTGTAAGACTTAAAGACATTCGAAATGCTACTAGCACGCTACAAATATCTAGAATTAATAATGTTAATTGTCTAAATTTATATTTCTTAAAAAGCTTATTAAAAAAGCTTTCTTTCTCTAAATCTATACCTTCTCGCATAACTAGAAGCCCTCCATTAAACAGCAAAAGCTACGCACCTAAGCATAGCCAACAACATCTATCTTTTGCTGTATTTTTTAATTTTATTTTTTATGTTTATCTAATATAGAGTCATAAATTTTTTCTATATCATTAAAGTTTAGATTAACTTCATAATTTTCTTTAACAAACTGACGTCCTTTTGTACCCATACTAAGTCTAAGTTCATCATCTTCCATTAATTTTACTATCGCATTTTTTATTTCTTCTGGTTGTTTTGGTTCTACAATTAAGCCAGTTTCATTTTCCCATACAGATTCTGGATGTCCACCTACATTCGTAACTATTACAGGTACTTGACAGGCTTCTGATTCTATAGCTGCCACACCAAATCCCTCTCTTAAAGAAGGAAACACAGTTACATCAAAAGAATTAAAAGTCTTGCTGACATTCTCTGGAGATATTCTTCCTAAGAATTGAACATCTTCTTCTACACCTAATTCCTTAGTTAAATTTATTAGGTTGTCCATCTGGCTCCCAGAGCCACCTATTTTAAGAATTATTCTCTTATCTTTATATTCATCTTTCAACATCTTAAAAGCTTGTATTAAATATTCTATTCCATATTTTTTTTCTAAACTTTTTATAATTCCTATTACAAAAGCATCTTCTTTTTCTACTTCCATAGGTTTAAATCTATCCATATCTACTCCGAAAAAGGTTACATCTACATGTTTTGCTGTATATTTATTAGCCTCTTTAGCCATATCTCTACTATTTGAAAAAATATAGTCTGCTTTTCTAAAGTTATGCTTTATAATTTGTTTTTGTATAAAACCATTGTTAGGGAAATCGTAAATATCAGTACCCCAAACAGAAATAATATATGGATGATACCCAAGTAAACTTCCTATAAATCCATAACTACTTGCATATTGTGCATGCAATATATCTGGCTTTATTTCATTCACTAACTTCTTTATTTTTTTTATTGAGCCTAAATATCCTGTTTTTTTAGAAATTTTTTCATTCTTTAGTTCTTCTACATTAGAACCAAAGTCATAAATTTTTATCCCTTCCATGTGACCTCCATTTAGAGAGATTACATGAATATCATATCCTTTATTTTTAAAAAAACTACACCATTTTAAAGTATGAGGATTTGACCCATCAGCTAAATAACAAACAGTCTTCATAATCTTTACCTTCCTATCGAATAATACTCAATCCCAAGTTCTTCCATATCTTTAACCTTATAGCAGTTTCTTCCATCAAGAACTAAAGGATTTTTCATCTTTTCCTTATACTTATGTATATCATAATTTAAGACATCTTTCCATTCTGTCATTATAAAACATATCTCTGCATCTTCTATTGTATCATCTATAGAATTGGCATAAAGTATAGAATCGCCAAATATTTTCTTAGTATTGCTGACACCAATTGGGTCATATACTGTTACTCTTGCTCCTCTTTCAAGCAAATATTTTATATTTGGTATAGATGGTGCTTCTCTTATATCATCAGTATCAGGTTTAAAAGTAAGACCTAGTACAGCAACCTTCATATCTTGAAAACTCTCAACTAACTTTGATGCTTTTCTAACTAATTTAAGCTTCTGACTTTCATTAACTTCGATTGCAGCCTTTACTGTTTTTAGTTCATAGCCATTATGTTCAGATAACCAATGAAGTGCTTTTGTATCTTTTGGAAAACAAGAACCTCCATACCCGATACCTGCCTTTAAAAACTTACTTCCAATTCTATCATCATAACTCATTCCTAAAGCCACATCTTCTACATTAGCTCCAGCTATTTCACAAAGATTTGCAATATCATTCATAAATGATATTTTAAGTGCCAAGAAATTATTTGATGCATACTTTATCATTTCAGCACTATTTCTATTTGTAACTATTATAGGTTGATTAAAAGGCTCATAAATTTTCTGTAATATGTCTCTAGCCCATTCACTTTCTACACCTATAACGATTCTTGAGGCATGTAAAGTATCTCTTACTGCTGTTCCTTGTGACAAAAACTCTGGATTAGATGCCAGTTCTATTTTTACATCATTTTTTAAATTTCTACTTATATAATCTTCTATTTCTTCATTTGTACCAATTGGCACTGTAGATTTTATTACCACTAGAGTATCTTTCGTTACAGTTTCAGCTATTTGCTTTGCAACTGCCTTTATATAATCTAAATTAGCTGAACCATCACTTCTCTCTGGTGTACCTACAGCTATTAATATTACATCTACATCTTCATAAGCTTTTTTATAGTCAGTAGTGTAATCTATTCTTCCTCTATTGTAATTTTTAACCATAAGTTCTTCTAGGCCTTCTTCATATATAGGAGCTATTCCTAGCTTCATTGATTTAACCTTTTGTTCGTCTACATCAACACAAATTATATTCTCATTACCTACTTCTGCTAGACAAACGCCTGTAACCAATCCTACATATCCAGTCCCAGCTATAGCTATTTTCATTATTTTTACCTCCAAGTATATAAAACTTATACTCTCTTCTTGATAGCATTAAAGACATAAAAACAAAATACATATAGACTTTTTGGCAAACTTAAATTTTCAACATTTCTATAAGTATTCCAAGTTCTTTTTAATGCTTTTATTTTATTACTAGATATAGAATTTCCAACTAATCTGTAATTTACTAAATCTTCATAAATACCATACGCATACTCTTCTTTTTTAAGTAATTGTAACCAAGTTGCAGTATCTTGTCCTCTTCTTACCAAAGGCATATTAAATTCGCCTACGATATTCTTATCAATGACTACGGTAGAGCACCCTATTATAGTATTTCTAAGTAGTCCTTCATAGTCAATCTTTTTAGGAGCTCTTGCAACTTTACTTGTTTTTGTTCCATCTTCTCTCATATATCTATAAGATGTAAAAGAAAATCCGATATTTTCTTTTAACATATATCCTATCTGAATTTCTAACTTTTTACTATCCCATAAATCATCACTATCTATAAATGCAATAAATCGACCTTCCGCATTTTTAATTCCTACATTCCTAGATACTGCAGCTCCAGAATTTTTTTCAAGCTTTATATATTTTATTCTAGCATCTTCTTTTTGAAAACTTTTTATAATTTCACTTGAATTGTCCTTAGAACAATCATCCACTAATAAAAGCTGCCAATTTTTATAAGTTTGATTTTGGATTGACTTTATTGTCTCTGATAAAAACTCTTCTGAATTATATACAGGAGTAATTATCGATACTAAAGGCTCATTCATATTTTTACTCTCCTTATATAGCAACTAGCAGTACTATACCAACAAGTTTACTTAGATACTAATTTTCTTTGTCCAATATATTTGTAATATCCTAATGGGAATAATACTAAATACAACAATTTATCAGATATTTTATTGATTTCTCCAAAATAATGGCTATCAGACAATAACGAATATCTAGCTAAATTTATGTAATTTTTTATCCACATATATGGATATCTACCTAAAGGATATGTATTTTGATTTATCAAATATAAAAATTCTAATGCTCTACCTCTTAACGAATTTTTACTTAAGATATTTTTTGTTAAACCATCATCCAAATAATCTCTTATTATCATAGGCTTGTTTACACATTTAACTTTATAGTATTTAGACATTTCATTCCATACTACACTTTCTGGTAAAAATCTCACTTCTTTTCTTTCTGGAAAAGGAAATTTTATAAGTTCATCAGTTACAAATACTATACTTTTATCTCCCTTAACACCGTACTTAAAATATAGGTCTGCAAAGTGACATATTTTCTTATCTTCAGGCATTTCTGTCCCTATTAAATCTCCACTTGGGTATACACAAAGTCCAACAACTCCACTAAATCCTTCTTTATTCTCTACAGAATTCCATTCATCATTAGCAATTTCAAGAGAATCTTTAATTAAACCATCATCACTATCTACAATGAAAAATAGTTCTCCATCTGCATTTTTTACACCTAGATTTATTGCAGTATGTTTTCCTCCATTTTCTTTGTATATATATCTTATATTTAATTTATTTTCTGATATAAATTTTTCAACTAATTCTTTAGTACCATCTTCACTTCCATCATCAACAATCAGCCATTCAAAATCATTGAAGCCATAAGTTTGAGCTTTTAAATCATCGTACAAATTTTCAAGTAAATGAGCTCTATTATATGTTGGAGTAAATACAGTAAATTTATATTTATACATTAATTAAATCTTCCTCTCTATCTAACTTTTTTTGATTCCATTTATTCCATAATTAATAAAGTAGTATACAGCTTTGTATAGAGGTATTTTTTCTATATTTCTATATATATTCCAAGTCCACATGGCAGCTTTTATTTTATTACCACTTAGTGAATTACTAGACTTTCTATATAATGCTAAAACTTCGTTTATTCCGTGGGCAATATGCCCTCTTTTCAATATAGATAACCATAAAACATAATCTTCATGTCTTACACCACTCATTTTTATTTCAAAATCTAGTTTAGACTTATCAATTACAACAGTAAGACATCCTAAGATATTTCCTTTCAATAATCTCCTATAATCTACATTAGGTGGTACTTTTATTACCTTGTTTAATTTTTTGTCATTTTCATCCATCAGTTCATATGAAGTAAATGATATTACATAATCATTTTCTAACATAAAGTTTACTTGTTTTTCTAACTTACTACTATTCCATTGGTCATCACTATCTAAAAAAGCTATAAATTGTCCTGTTGCCTTACTTAGTGCTAAATTTCTAGCATTAGAGACACCCTTATTAGTCTCAGTCTTTATACATTTTATTCTGCTATCCTGTTGCATATAAGATTTGACTATATTAGGACTATTATCTGTTGAGCAATCATCAATAATTAACATTTCCCATTCTTGATAAGTTTGGTTTAATACTGATTTTATGGTTGCTTCAATAAATTTTTCAGAATTATACATGGGAGTAATTATAGATACTAAATTCTTCTTCATATTACCTTCCTCATCATTTATAAAATATTTATTTAATTTTACTTATTACACAATCATATATCCTCTTGCAGTTCTTATTGTCATTATATCTGAAAAACTTATTTCTCTCATTTTTTTGGTTACCCATAACCTCAAAATTATTTTCAATAATATCAATAAGTTTATTCACAGCTTCATCATTATTATAAGCTAAAGACCCAAACATTTCACCTTTCAAATCTATATATGAATCAACTTTTTCCATATATTCCTCCAAATCAAATTGGTAAAACAGTATAGGTCTATTCATATATAAAAAGTCTATAGCTACACTTGAATAATCAGTTATATTTGCAGCTGATTTTCTAATTTCATTTGCTAGAGTTACCCCTTTGTCTAAAAACACAATTCGTTTTCCCGTTATATTTTCTTTTATGTCATCTATAAACTCATGCATAAGATGATGCATATAAATTTTTACATTTATATCTTTCTCATCTAGTATTTTATTTAACTTATCATCATTCAAAAAATTCATTATACTTTTAAAATAATCTGTATCTGTAAATTTTCCTGAACTAAATTTTATCCAATCTCTCCATGTAGGAGTATATAATATATCTCGTGTTTGTGCAACTTCATTTGTTGGTAAATTGTCATATCTTGCATTTCCAATTATATAAACTGAGTCATCTAACATTCCCCAATCATCTACCATAACATTTCTTTCAAACTCAGAACTTGCTGTAACTATATTATAGCTTTTATATAGATTGTCTATAATATTTTTGAATTTTTTATTCATTGGTTTTCTCTTTTTAAAACTTATAGTCCCATGATTTAAGAATACTTTTACTGTCTTTTTATGAAAATAATTAAGAACAGGTACAGCAAAGTTATATGGTGCTATATCTGCTGATGGCGCATGTGAAAATACTATGGCTTTTGAATTGTAATAATATAGATAGTTTTCTACACTTCCTCTTATTAATTTTTTACCTGGAATTTTATCAAATACTTTACTGTCTTTATTTACCACCCAATAAGTCTCTACATCATTATGCTCCTTCAACATATACTCATAAAAGAACTTCGCATTATCATTGTATATATCTCCTGAATGTCCACCTATAAGCCAGATATTTCTACCATTAAACTTATGCTTACTAAATGGATACATAAAAAAAGCCAAAAGCATATTTATTAAAAATTTAACCTTGTCCATAAACACCATCCTCATTATAACTTATACTGTCTAAATCCATTAATTCTTCCTTTTATAGTGGCACTATGATAATCTCTGTTGGAACTCAATATAAGACCACCTATATTTCTTACAAGTTTTGATGCCATAACCTTTACAAACTTATAATTCTTTCTATAGACTATTTCTTTTTTACAAAGTGCTCCAAAACCTCTTCCATAGTTATAATCTTTTTGATACTTTTCTTTAGATTTAGAATGTTTTTTTGCAGGATGGTAAATTATATCATCTCCAAAGTATTTTCCTTTAAATCCTAAGCTCAATAAATTTAAAACATAATCTATCTCTTCACCAGCACCAAATTCTCCACCAACACCTAATTTTTCATCAAATCTTGTATATTCTTTCTCTTCAAAGTCAACAAAAAAAGTTATAGATGTTATAGTATTTAAAACGTTGGAACTTGTAATATCACAAGTTCCATCCGCCATTTTTTTAAATGCATCAATTTTATTTGCATCCATAGTCTTGCAACTGTATATTTTATAGTCTTTATTTTGATTAAAGAAGTTTATAACTTTTTCTAATGTATTATTTTCATAAACACAGTCATCATCAGGGAAACCTATAATTTGACCTTTAGCGTTATTTATTCCTACATTTCTGTTATAACTTAATCCCAGCTTATCGCTTTTTATATACTTTATATCTAACTTATCAATGTATTTGTCAACTATCTCCTTAACTTTGTTATTATCGTTTTGATCCACTACTATAAGTTCAAAGTTTTTGTAAGTTTGACTTTCTAAGCTGTCCATAAGTAAGTATATATCATCATATCTATTTAATGTTGGCATTATTAATGATATTAACATTACTACCTCCTACTTTTCATTTTCCACAGTTCTACATTTCTTTTATCATTTAATATTACTTCTTTTATTAGTAATACTATTGCAAAACTAAATGAAGCCTCTAATAGTAAGTTTTCTGCAAAAGAGTATAATAAAAATATGAATAAAGCTACTAAATACTCTTTCTTATCTTTCTCTATAAAACTTCCTATGCCTTTATACATCAAATACATAAATAATATGCAAGCAATTACTCCTAATACACTAATTATATATATATAAGAACTGTCTAATGGATTAGTCGCTTTTATAGCTGCGCTATATGAATTTCCAAAAGGTTTCATAAAATTTCCTGCTTCAGCTAAGTATACATGCCAATACTTAGGTCTACTTGCTAATAATCTATTTAATATACTACTCTTAGAAAACATTATACCAATAGCTACACTGGATAAAGTAAGTATTATTGGCAACATCTTTACAAGTGTTGGTAGACCTTTTATTTTTTTTATGTTTATCAATCTTATTATTTCTACAAATATTAATCCTGCTAATATAGTAAAAAAGCCTGTTCTACTATATGTCGTTTGATAAACAAAAAATGCAGAACCAAATAAAATTATTCTATCCCATTTATTATAGTTTTTATATCTTAAGAATATATATGCTGCATATATAGTAACCATATGATAAAATACACTATTTGGATTACCAAGCCCAAAATCCATTCTTGTAACAAGCATATCTATATTTTCTATATATCTATAGTGGACTTCTTGATTAAATACTAACGAAGGAAATAAATTAAATAATAATATAGCTGCTATTAAAAAACATGCAGATATTATTAAGTAACTTTTAACTATATATTTATCATCTATTTGTTTAGCTGATACAGCTAGTAATACAATTAATAATATAGCTCCTTCTCTATTTAATACATAAAGTAAGACACAAGCTCCAACTAGAAACATTTCTGTTATACTTTTTCTCTTATCAAATAAAAAAAGTAGCATTAGTATTCCTATTGAAGAATAAAATAACGCTGATTTAATCATCCCTAGATTTATATTTGGGTCAATAAATGATATCATATACTTTCTAAGTACTATGATAAACAAAACAAATATATAAAGATATTTTTTCATCATAATATTTCTATCATCGTTTAAAGTCTTCATTTTACTTTCTCCCTTTTAGTTTCGTAAAGTATTACTTGCAAATATTTTACAACACTTCCATATCTTATTTGCACCTGTTAAATGTTTGCTTTCTAAGAAATAATTTCTCTTTTTAGCCCAACTTTTTCCCCACCAATGTATACCAAAAGTGTTTTCTGTTATACATTCTGGTGTAAAGTCTTCTTTAAATCCAAAAGGATAAAAATATTCTTTATCATAGACACGAATGCCTTCTTCATAATTATTTGGGTCAATCTTCTTATAATTTTTTTCCATAAGGTGAGTCATTATCTTTGGTATTGTAAACAATGAAGAAGTAAGTACTTCTTTTTCATAATACTCCAATAAGTCTTTTAAAAAAGGATGTCCTTTTTCTACACCTATTATAGCACCATTTATATATTCTCTATCATCTTCATACCCACAGATTAGCTTATTATTTTCTAAAAGAGGAGTTATATCCTTTAATATTTGCATATCTGTATCCATATAAACTCCACCTTGTTCATAGAGTACTTTTATTCTTGTATAATCAGATATGAATGCCCAAAGCTTTCTTTTATAACATTCTTCCAAAAACTTATTTCCTTTTATTTCCTTCTCTATATCAAAGTTTTTTTCATTCCACTCTACTATCTCATATTCTGGAAGCTTTTCTTTCCAAGAATTTATACATATATTTTCTATATTTCCTTTTGGACCACCAAACCATACATAATGTATTTTTTTAGGAATCAAATGAGCACCTCCTACATATATTCTTGTCTATCTTCTTCTTTTAATTGCTCTACTATCTTTTTGACATCTTGAGCTTTATCTTTTCTACAAACCATAACTGCATCATTTGTAGATACTACTATCAAATCACTAATACCTATTGTCGATATTAATTTGTCATCTGAATATATAATTGAATTTTTAGTGTCTATAGTAATATTTTCACCTCTTTTGATGTTACCTTCATTATCAGTTGGATATATTGCACCTAGAGAATCCCAAGACCCAACATCATTCCACCCAAAATCGCCAGGAACTACTATAACATCATTACTTCTTTCCATAATACCATAATCTATGGAAATTGATTGTATTGTTGGATATATTTCTTTTATTTTTTCTATTTCTTCCTTTGTACCTAAGTAATTGCTGATTTCTTCTAATTTTTCATATACTTTAGGTAAGTACCTCTTAAAATCTTCTAATATTTTAGATACCTTCCATACAAACATTCCACTATTCCATACATATTTTTTAGAGTTTACATATTCTTTAGCAATTTCATAATTTGGCTTTTCTACAAACTCCACTACTTCATATGCAACATTTTCTATTGTGTTTTCTCTATTAAAATTTATGTATCCATATCCTGTTGATGGAAATGTAGGCGTTATACCAATAGTTACTAGTTTATCATTGTTTTCCGCTATATAGATAGCTTTTTCTAATATAGATTTAAATTCTTTTTCATCTTTTATATAATGGTCAGCTGGATATACACACATAACACCATCACCATATTTTTTCATTATGTTAAAAGCTGCAAAACCTATAGCTGCTGCTGTATTTCTGGCACATGGTTCTGGCAATATGTTGCCATCTAAACATTTATCTTTTACTGTATCCTTTAAAGCTTCCAATTGCTTCTCATTAGTTACTATAAATAAATCGTCTTTTTTTGCTAGAGAATCTATTCTGTTTATAGTTTCATTTATTAAAGCATCTTCTCCACTTAAATTTATAAGCTGTTTAGGTACTTCTTGTCTACTAAGTGGCCAGAAACGAGTTCCTCCTCCTCCAGCCATTATGACATTGTATACTTTCATTGTTTATCTCCCCTTAGCTTTTTATATAGAATCCACTACATTTAATATATAAGATATTAAATTTTTCAATTTTAATTCTACATCTTCTTGGTTGTCTGAGTTTGCTCCAAAGTAAAATTTAATTTTAGGTTCTGTACCTGAAGGTCTTATAGCTATCCAAGAGCCATCTTCAAGTAAAAATTTAAGTACATCTGATTTAGGTAAATCATCTACTCCATCCTTATAATCCAAAATCTTATCTACTTTTACATCAGCCACATTATCTATTTTAACACTTCTAAAGTAAAGCATCATCTCTTTTATTTTTTTTATTCCATCTATACCTTTTAAAGTCACTGACTTTAATTCTTCCTTATAATATCCAAATTTATTATATGTATCTATCATAGCTTCATACAGGTTCATACCTTTTGAAGAATAATATGCTGCCATTTCACATATCATAAGTGAAGATACAACACCATCTTTATCTCTAGCATGAGTTCCAATTAAGTAACCATAGCTTTCCTCATATCCCATTATAAAGCTTCTATCATTACTTTCTTCAAATTCTTTTATTTTTTCTCCTATAAATTTAAATCCCGTTAAAGTATTTAAACAATCTACATTATAAGCCTTCGCTATTTTTGCACCTAACTCTGATGTAACTATAGTTTTTATTATTGTAGGATTGTTTTTAGGAAGTTTATTTTCTTCAACTAAACTCTCTATTATATATCTAACTAAAAGTGAGCCAACTTGATTTCCATTTAAGACTATATATTCACCACTTGAATCTTTTACAACAACCCCTACTCTATCACAATCAGGGTCTGTTCCTATTACCAAATCAGTATTATTACTCTTTGCCATTTCAATAGCTATATTAAATACTGACTTTTCCTCAGGATTAGGATACTTAACTGTTGAAAAATTAGAATCTGGTAATTCTTGTTCCTTAACCACCATCACATTTTCAAATCCACATTCATTTAAGACTCTTCTTACTGGCTTATTTCCAGTTCCATGAATAGGTGTATATATTATTTTTAATTTTTTACCATATTCATTTATTATATTTTGTCTTAACGCTTGCTTCTTAACAGCTTTTATAAATTCGTCATCTACTTCATTATCTAATATAGTTATTAAATCTTTAGATAAAGCTTCTTTAAAATCTAAACTCTTAATAACACTGTAATCATCAATCTTATTAACTTCTGCTATTATATCATTTGCCATATCTATACAGATTTGACCCCCCTCTGAGTCATATACCTTATATCCATTGTACTCTTTAGGATTGTGACTTGCTGTTATTACTACGCCCATAGCACACTTTAAGTATCTAACAGCAAAAGAAAGTTCTGGTGTAGGCTTTAATTCTTCAAAAATATAAGCCTTTACACCATAAGCACTTAGAGTCTTTGCTACTTCTATACAAAACTCTCTCGACATGTATCTACTATCATGTGCTATAACTATTCCCTTTTGTTTTCCTTCTTCTCCTTGAGTCTTTATGATATAATTTAAAACTCCAAGTGTCGCACGTCTAACAGTATAAATATTGATTCTATTAGTTCCCGCTCCTATTATACCTCTTAAACCACCTGTTCCAAACTCTAAGTTTTTGTAGAATCTATCTTGTATTTCTTTTTCATCATCTTTTATGCTTAATAGCTCATTTTTCGTTTGTTCATCAAAATAAGGAGAATTTAACCACATTTCATAATTATTCTTATAATCCATATTTTCATCCTTTCTGACTTTATTTTAATTTTCTAATGTAAGGGTCTATCTTTTAAGTAGTTTTTGTTTTCCTTTTCTTAAAAATTCAAAAGCTAAGTCCATCTCTTCTACTTTAAATAAAACTATCAATATCGTATATACAGAAGCTCCACCTAATACTCCTACTCCAACTGATATGATTTCTTTAATTGTTCCTGCACCCATAAATGCATATAGGTTATTATATATCAATAAAGTGACTACTGCCATTACTCCTGATGCTACCAAACTTTTTAGACCAGTCTTTATAATTTTATCTCCTCCAAAATATCCATTTTTCTTTTTAAGAGATATAAACAATAATATAACTGTAATTATATTTGAAGTACTAGTTGATATAGCAATACCTGCATGACCAAGTGGTCTTATCAATATTAAATTAAGAACTATATTTATTATTAAAGCTATACTTCCATTTATCATTGGTGTCTTTGTATCTGCAAGAGAGTAAAATGCCCTATATAAAACATCTCTTACTCCACACGCTAATAAACCTAGTGAATATAATCTAAGTGCTATAGATGTAAGGTCTGTTGATAATGCGTCGAATTTACCTCTTTGGAATAAGATTCTAACTAAAGGTTCTGCTAATATGATAGCTCCAATAGATATAGGAAGCACCACCAATATGATACAGTTAGATGATTTTACAATAGTACTTATAAATCCTTCTTTATTATCTTTACCTGACATCTTTGCTAGCTTAGGATATATAACTGTTATTATTGATGTTACGAATAATGCCATAACAAATTCATTTAGTCTATTTGCATAGTTAAGAGCTGACAACTTTCCATCCCCTAAAGTCGTTGCCAATAACCTGTCGACAAATATATTTAACTGTCCAACAGCTACCCCTATTAACATAGGTAATACTAGATTAACTAATTCTTTTATAGACTCATCCTTAAAATTTATATATGGCTTATACTTGTAGGACTTCTTAAACGCAAATGGCAACTGAAATAATAGTTGACTTGCCATAGCAATCAGTGCTCCCGCTGGTAGTATCCATACATTTTTACCTGCACTTAATGCTATTGCTGCTATTATTATAATATTATATGGAATTCCTATAAGACCAGGAATTACAAAACTGTCATTCACCTGTAAAAATGAACTAAATATTTTACTTCCACTCAGGAACAGAACTCCTGAAATCATTATTTTAGTAAATAGTATTGCTGCTTGGAACTTAGCAGGGTCATTTCTAAATCCTGCTGCAAATACTGTAACAAATTGCTCTGTAAATAAAAGCCCAAGAATAGCTATTATTATAGCCATTATATAGCATATATTTAAAACATTATTAGTAAATTTTAAAGCACCTTCATCTCCAAGTCTTTTCTTTGTTTCAAAGTACATAGGTATATAAGTTGTAGCAATTGCAGAGCCTATGACTGCTATGATTAAACCAGGTATATTTAATGTTAATACAAATACGTCTGCATACATACCTGTCCCATAGAAATTTGCAAGTACAAGTTCTCTAAGGAAACCTAATACTTTTGAAAACATAGTGGCTGCCATAATCCACAATGCTGCTTTAGCTGTTTTTGACATTTTCTTTCTCCTTATCTATTTAAACTCTAAAAGTAGAACTTTTAAAACTGCTTATAAACATTATTCTGATTAAATAAATCTAACCTATGAAAAGCTTCCTTATAAATTAAAGACTATATTGAATCATATCTAAGTGCCCTAAATGTAATCAATAGCAATAATAGTATTAATATTATACAAGATAAGGATGTTAGATTAAATATACTCTTTAATAGACTATAATCCCCTACTGCATATCCAACTTCAACTACCTCATTTATATTGTTACTTTTTAAGAATTTATCTTGTGTACTACTTAAGTTATCACTACAAATCAGTATTGGCATATTTTCTTTAGCTGATACTACTCCCAAAGAAATATATTCATTTACATCAGACCTACTACCAAAGTCTAAACTAGCAGTATATATTTTCTTTATATCTTTTTCATTATAAAACTTCTTTATTAAATCGATATTTGTACTTGATTTATTTATTTGCTTTATACCTTCTATATTCTTTAAGCTAGAATCAACTTCTGCAATAAACTCTTTTGAATCACCTAGTGCATATATTGTTTCAAGGTCTTTACCTTTTAGGAAATCAATTTGTTCTTCAAAACCTTCATCTTTAGCCCATATTATTGGCATTCCATTTTTAGCGGCATAAGAATATACAGATATGGCATTCTCTAATCCTACAGTTGAGCTAAGTAAAAATACCTTATCGAACCCTACAGTTCTATACATTTCTCTAGCTATCTTTAAGGATGTATCATATCTGTCTTTTCCTCTTATTCTTTCAACTTTCATTCCCATTCTTTCTATAGTACGCTCAGCATCTTTAGATACTGCTTTTAAACCACCTATTATTGTAACTTTCTCTGTACCTAGTTCTTTTAGATAATTTCTTGTTACTCTCCCAAGATTTTTACTCTTAGTTACAACTATTGGGGCATTTTTTAAATAGGCTAAAGGTGTTGCACTTATACTATCTACAATTGAATCTTCATTTACAAGAATTACTTCCTTAGAACTCTTAAATACTCTTTTATTTAACTCTGTAGAAATCTCTGGTATACTTCCTTCTATTAACTCTTCCTTAGGATTTGCATCTGCAAATACTCCTATCGTACTAGAAATAGAGATTAATAAAACTAACGATAATATAGTAGAAATTTTTTTAATCATAAGTTCTCATTCCTTTTCTTTTTTTGTATTTTTTGACAATAAAAAAGCTCTTTTTTAAAGAGCTTTTTCATTGATTAGTAATCTAATATTTTAAAATTATCTAGCTCCATCTCCTGTCAATACTACTTTAACAGTTTTAAAGAGTATCTTAAAGTCAAGTAATATACTCCTATTTTTTATATAGTAAATATCTTCTTTAAGTTTTTCTTCAGGAGTGATTTCGTATCCACCATTTACTTGTGCCCAACCTGTAAGTCCAGGTTTTATAGCAAGCCTGTTGATAAATCCAGGTATTTCCTCATTAAATTGAACAGTAAAGTTTGGTCTTTCTGGTCTAGGACCTATTAAGCCCATATCCCCCTTTAATATATTAAACAACTGTGGAATCTCATCAATTCTAGTTTTCCTAATAAACTTTCCAACCTTAGTTATTCTAGGATCATCTTTTTCAGCCCATTGTGCGCCAAATTTTTCTGCGTCTGTTCTCATAGATCTTAATTTATATATATAGAATCTTCTTCCGCATTTTCCTAGTCTTTCTTGCTTATAAGTTATTGGTCCTTTGTCCTCTATTTTAATAAGAATTCCAAATATTGCTATTAAAGGTAAACCTATCACAAGTCCTATTATAGATAAAACTAAATCCATAATTCTCTGGTACAAGTCAAATAAAACTGTTCCTTTTACTATGCTATAGTCAATCTCGCTTGCAATTTCCTTATCTGCCCCTGGATAGCTTTTAACTTTAGGTATTTCACATTCATCATTAGTATATCCAGACATAGTTACCTCCATATTGGAATAAAAATTTTTTTAATTCTTAATTTCAACTTATTTCTATCTTATTTTTGACTTATTTCTATATTATACTCAATAATGAGCAGATTATCAATACAATAAACGTCATTGTAAACAATTTGATTCTTTACAAAAATATATCATCCCTTGTTATATTTTACATTATAACAGGAGATGATATATTTTGCTTTAATATTTTTTGTTTTATTTTACAGATTCTTCTATTCCTATTCCAATTTGAGTTCCCATTGTTTTTACTTTTTCAGAAGTATTTAACTTATCCATATCGCTCTTATTGTCTATAAATGCACATTCGACAAGTATTGCTGGGTAATTATTGTTTCTTAAAACATATAGGTAATCATTTCCATTTGCAAGTGTTCTTGTTTTAATTCCTCTATTTTGCATGTTAAATTTTTCTAATATTCTTTTTAATATATTTGATGCAGCAGTCTTAGTTTTCCCACCATTTTTATCTTTTACTTTATAAAAAATTTCTACACCATTACCTGCACCATTAGATGCATTGTAATGTATACTTGTAAATAAATCTGGTTTTATAGTATTTGATAAAGTTGTTCTTTCTCCTAGAGCCATTGTTTTATCTGTATCTCTAGTCATAACAACATTTACACCTTTTGAACGTAGATATTCAGTAGTTGCTAACGCTGTATCAAGAGTATATTTCTTTTCTTGTGCTCCACCATTTAATCCACTTGTTGCTCCTGAATCAGAACCCCCATGACCTGGGTCAATCACTACAGTTTTTCCTGTAGCATCTCCTGGATTTTCTGGCTCTGTAGGTGAATTATGTTTTGATAGACTAGATGCTATAGAACTTATAACACTATCTTTCATTCCATCACCTATTTGATATACTGTTCCTGCTGTTTTTTCTGATAAATTTGTAGTATGGTATGCAGAAACATAAGTTTTTGGAGTTATAAGTATAGGAGCTTTTAATTTAGCCGCTAAAGGTCCAGCCGTTATTGAGTCAACTATTATGTCAGATTTTGCAACTAACATTGCACTCAACTCTTGGTCTGGATAGAAAGTCTTAATTACATTTGCATTTGTTTCATGTCTATCTGCACCAGAAACTCTATTTTTTGAAGCTCCATTTTTTGCTATTTTAGATATTTGGTCTATAAGTTTTGATGATAAGCTTTGGCTACCACCTATATAATAAGCTTCCTCTAGACCTTGTGAAGATAACCAATCATATGTACTTTGTGGTACAGAATCTTTATTAGATAATATTATAGGTTGTTGGTCTTCACCTGCTTTTGGTGAAATGTTAAGAGCATCATATTCACCAGCATAACCATTTGCTATGTATATTTTATTAACATCATGGTATTTATCTATTTCTTTTGCTATAAGTAAAGATGTTTCGTGTCTATCAACACCACCAATACGAGTTACATTCACATCTACAGCAGATTTAATTTGAGATACTGCCTTTTGTGAAACTGAACCATCATCACCAATGATTATTACATCACTTGGATTTAGACGTTTTAATTCTGCCTTTGTACTTTCTGGTATATCATCTTTATTTGCAAGTAATATTGGTGCATCATAAGTAGAAGCAAGTGGAGTAGCTGTTATTCCGTCTGCTGCCAGTTCTCCATTAACTATTACAACCTTATTAGCTCCATCTTTCCAACCTTGTTTACTTATCTCAACAGCAGTTTCAAATCTAGTAGCTCCTGCAAGTTTTTTTACTGGTGCAGAAGTTTTTCTCATATATTCATTTACTGCTTTTGTTGAATTTGCATCACTTATTATAAATTCTTGTGTAACATCATAATCTTTAAGATTTAATCCCATAGACTCTAAGTCTTCTTTGTTTAAAACTTTTTGCTCATCTTTACCATTTACTTTTATGCTTTGAAGTTCCCATACATTTAAGTATTCTGGGTCTTTATTATAGTTTATTACACCTTCATATGTATCTGTCTTTTCATTGTAATTTAAAGTAGCTTCAAGTGGCATATCATAACACATAAAGTTTAATGTTATTGAATCAGCATTTAATTTTTCTTTAAACTTTACACTTGCATTCGATTTACTTCCTAACACTACACTTTTTCTTTGTAAATTTATATTAATATCTGAATTAGATTCTGTATTTGCAGTAGTATTTTCCGCTGCTAAAGCCACGTTTGGTGCCACCATTGCTATAGACAACATTCCTGTTGCTAATAATTTTGTACTCTTTTTCATTATATCCCCCCTAGATTTTTAAACCTTTAAATCTTGTTTAAATTCGTCTTGAACTTGTTTTATATTACATAAATGCAATATTATGTAAATCTTTTTTCATTATAGCACAAAAGATTACAAATTGTAATCTTTTTGTAATCTTTTATGGCATGATTTTTAAATTTTATCTAGAGGAAACTTGTATTATATCCAATACTTTCTGTATATTTAAACAAAAACAAAGAAATTCTTGTCTAAAAAAACATCACACTAAATTTTGATAAATATTTTTTTCTTATACATAATGGACATTACTATAACCCAGAATAAGACATACAATAAAGAAAATACTAGCGAATCCCAAGTTGTACCTGCCCAAGGTGTTATAAGTTCATATGTAACCCACTCTACCAAAGTAGTTGGATAATCGACTTTATCTGTAAGTTTTGGAAGATTCCAAAAAACATGGCTTAATATCTCAAGACACATATATGTAAAAATCGGGCTACTACCAAGTGCTATTATTGGTGTGAATATTTTACTCTTATTTTTGATGTCGCATATAAAATAAAATATTGCCAGTAATATACCATAACTTCCAGCCATTAAAAGTACAAATGAGCTAGACCATAATCTCTTATTAAATGGAAAATATTGATTAAAGATAAAAGCACATATTAGCAAAATAATACTCATAACTAATATTTTAAAGAATTTTTTGTATTCTCCTATGTTTTCTTTTAAAAGTACACATCCCATAATACAACCCAACATACCTGAAGAAATTGCTACTATACTAGTTAGGAATCCATCTGGTTCAAAATCTGGTTTGTATAAATGACCTTTAAAAAAATGGAAATCCACCAATTGTGCAAGAGAACCTTCTAACTCGAACCCATATGGTTTTGCAACTACATAATAACCTATTATTATAAATGCAGATATACATAAGAATATAATTATTGTCATAGTACTTCCTACATTTAATTTTTTTAGTAGTAAGTATACTAAACTAGTTACAAAATAAACTAGTCCCATACGTTGAAGTACTCCAAGTATTCTCACAGTACTTAAGTCGTGATTTCCTAGGTAATTTAAGAAAAATCCAAATAATATAAGTAAAATACTTCTCTTAAATATACTGAGTACTATGCTTAATGTAGACTTATTGTTTTTTAGTTTACTATTTATTGATATTGGAATTGTAACCCCTAAAGATATAACAAAAAAAGGAAATGCAAAATCTGCAAGTGTTACACCATGCCATATAGCATGTCTTAGCTGAGGATACATTCTCATCCAAGTTCCAGGATTATTGCAAACTATCATGAGGGCTATTGATAGCCCTCTTATTATATCTATTGATTTAACTCTATTTTTCATAATTTTTGTATCTAATTTACCTTCAAATCCACTCTCCATATTACCTCCCCCAAGATTTAACTGTATATTTAGCTTTAGCTATGAATCTATCTAACTATATATCTTCAAATATAAGTCTAAAATGTAGCTTTCTTAAATATACATCTTTTTAATTAAGAAACTTCTTTAGAAATCCAAGTTTATCTAATATATCTTGTATCTTATTAATTTTCTGACTTATAGAATCTATAGTTTTTTCTATTGAATCAACCTTAGCTTCTAAATCCTCAACCTGATTTACTTTTTTATCTATAGTTCCATGATTAGTGATGTCACTATTAGATGAGTTGTCTATAAGCTTTCCTATATAACCATCATTAATTAATTTTGTATCATTAGCAGATGCCAATATCATCATTGTTTCTATATCTGAATTTCTAGTATTTTCTATAACTCTACCATTTTTATCACGAACTGACAATATAGTTATTGTATCATGATTATTAAATCCACCTTCTCCAATATTTCTAACTATAACATTTACTAAAGTAGCATAGTTATTTACTTCACCATTAGGCATATCTACTGTAACCGTTTTTGAGCAATCGCCTTTTATATTAATAGTTATTGGCTTATTTGTTACCATTCTAAAAGCTTCATTTACAGTATCCTCTTTTGGATTAAAGTTTATAATATCGTTAGGGCTTGCAATATTTATCATATCAGTTAATTCTTCAACAGTTTTTGCCTCAAAAACAGTCTTATCTTGTAGACTCTTAATCTCATCAAAAGCTTCTTCATTTCCATTTCCACCAACTTGTGTTACTGTACTTAATTTTTTCGTACTAAGTACATCTCTCTGCTTTGTATTTAGTTTATCTCCAACTAAAACGACTGGTGACTCATTTCTAGCTGCTAATACTCCAACGGCTAATGAATCTATAAGCTGATTTTCATTTTTACTTCCATCCTTGGTAACATATAGATTACTTAAACTTGTATCCGTATAAAACTTTTCTACTACTTTGGCATTAGTTTCATTTCTATCTTTTCCACTCAATCTTTCTGCATTAGGAAGACTCTTTTCTACAGCTCTTGATACAGAATTTGTACCTCCTATTACATATGCCTTAATAACTTTCTCATCTTTTATAAATTTTTCAAATGGTTCTACTCCATCTTTGGGACTAGATAATATTATAGGCATGTTGTTTTGAGCAGATGGTGCTCCAACACTAACAGCATCACTTAGACCTTTTTCTCCATTTACAACAGCTACTTCCTTAACATCTTTTATGTCTTTCAATTTATTAGCCAAAATCAATGAAGTTTCATATCTATCATTACCACTAATTCTTTCTACATTGAATCCTTCACTTTTCAATTGATTTTCTATATCTTTACTTAAAACAGTAGTACCACCTATCAAATAAATGTCTTTAGCTCCTAGACGTTTTATCTCTGCTTTAGTTCTATCATCCAATTTATTATTTTCTGTTAAAAGTATTGGTGCTCCTTTAACTTTCGCAAATGGTGTGGCTGAAAGAGCATCTGCTAACGACTTATCATTAACTAGTACTACATTAGTGCTAGAGCTGTAAGCCTTTTGACTTATCTTTACAGCAGTTTCATATCTTCCATTACCTATTATTTTTTCCTCTGTAAGTGCATATGATGAAGTTATAGAAATGCTACTTAAAGTAAGCGCTATTGTCAATGTTGTTAAAATGGTTTTTGGTGCTTTCATTATTATTACCCCCTTATTTTGTTTAAAATCTTACTATATTTATATTATAAAATATCTTTACACTATTTTACAGTTTAAATTTATTACATTTTCATAAATAAAAGCCTTGACCATATTTAGGTCAAGGCTTTCTACTGTTTCATATTTATAAAGTTCTATTAAATATTTTTTAATAATAAAATATATAGATTTGCTATTTTTCTATTTACTATTTTCCTAAAAGACTATTTAATTCATTAAAAGCACTTTCATTTCCATTTCCACCAACTCTAATAGGAGTTTCTATTTTCTTAGATTTAAGAACATTCTTTTGACTTTCATCTAATTTATTTCCAACTAGAACTACTGGTGAATCAGTTTTAGCACCTAATGCTCCTACTGCTAGTCCATCTATTAAGTCACCTTGACTTTTTGAACCATCTTTAACAACAAAAGCATATTTTAAATCTGAATTAGTATAGAATTTGTCTATTATCTTAGCATTAGTTTCATTTCTATTGCTTCCTGCAAGTCTTGTTGGATTTGAAAGCTTGCTTTCTAAGTTTGATGATAAAGTAGCTGTACCACCAATTATATAAGACTTAGTTATTTTTGATGAATTTAAAAACTCATCAGCACCTTGTAACTCACTCTTTTCATTAGTAAGTATTATTGGCATATTGTTATCAGCTGCTGCTGCGCCAACACTTATTGCATCTGCAAGTCCATTGACACCATTTGCCACTGCAACTTGTGAAACAGATTTTATACTGTTTAGTTTTTCAGCTAAAGATATACTAGTCTTGTATCTATCACTACCTGAAATTCTTTCTACTGATATACCCATATTGCTAAGTTGAGTTTGTACATTCTTACTTAAAGAATTCTCTCCACCTATTAGATAAACCTTTTTAGTTCCTAATCTTTGTAATTCTGATTTAGTTTTTGAATCTAAGTTATCTTTTCCTGTTAAAAGGATTGGAGAATCAATTGCTGCTGTAAATGGTGTAGCTGTTAAAGCATCCACTATTGCATTTCCATTTACTAGTACTGCATTTTGAGAAGAAGTCCATCCTTTTTGACTAACTTTAACTGCTGTTTCATATCTGTCTGCTCCAGTTAAAGATTCTCCTGAAGTAGCCTGTCCAGAAGATGTTTTTGTTATAGCTTTTATAACAAAGTTGCAAGGAGAAAATTCACTGTATGTATTTATATCTTCAAATTTATTGTTTTGAAGTATGTAACTTTCACCTAAGTTTGCTTTAGCTTCATATAGATAGTATCCATCTATGTTAGTTTCATATGCTAAAGTTGATTTTTCTCTATTAGGATTTGCTGTGTTATCTATAACTACTACTATTGCACCTTTCCCTTTTGGGAGGTTATAAGAGTTAGTAGATACATTTATGTATCCAGAGTATGATACTGTTCCATTTGCAAGTTTTGTCATTGAGTTGTTTTGAGGAACTCCATTTACTACTGGTGCATAATATACTTCGTATTTTGCTCCTACAGAGTCTGTTTCAAACATAACTGAGTCAAGTTTTTCAGAGTCTCTGCTGAAATCAAATACATTTGCTGCTGTTACTTTATTTGACATTATCTTACTAAGACCAGCATATTCATGTTGATACATTTTTTTGTCACTGTCTGGTTTTGATACTGATTTCATTGCATAGTTATCTGTATCTGTTAAAATAGTTTTGTCTTCATAAGAAATCCAGAAGAATCCTTTCATAGAGTTGAATTCTCCCCAGCTACTTTTTACTAACCAAGCTCCATTTGATTCTGGCTTAACATCAGAAGCAAAGTTGTCCTTTGAATAATTATCATCCCATCCTACTATAGCTACAGCATGATTTAAAGGTGCTCTCTTATTTGTACAATTATATGCTGTTTCATCTTTATTAAAATATGTTGAATAATGTGCATATCCTGATGTAACAGAACCGTATTGCATTATAGCATTTTTTACAGTTTCTTTATCTTTGCCAAGACGAATAACATCTGTTACATTAAATTGAGTTGGTGCAGTATCCATATTTGAAGGTCTAGTTGCACCTTGTTCTTCAGATTTAAGATTATATGGTATATCTTTTTCTAATTTAGGTCCTGCCCATGCAGTCAAATATCCTATAGCTGTTACATTTGAGCTACCTGACATATCGTCTAAATTCCATCCATATGTTCCACCAGTTGACCACCATCTAAAGTGTTCTTCTGAAAGGTCATAAGTTCCATAACCTTTTAACTTTAAGTATGATTCTAAAGTTGACATACTAGAAAATGCCCAACATGTATTAAGATTTCCTTGGTTTTTTGCTGGTGTAGTCAATCCCAAGTTTATTGGATTGTATGATGCACTCGCTTTGTATGATGATGGGAGAGTACTTCTTCCCTTATTTTGAAGTATTGTACCTTCCATTTCATGTGGAACTGGTATTACTCCATTATATTTTGCTGTGTCTCCATTTTTGACATCTTCTAGATATTGAAGATACGCTTCAGAGTATTCTGCAGTTTCTACTCCATCTAGTGTTTTATTGTTTTCTGCTGATACAGGTACTGTTGACACTATTAAAAAGCAAACTGTCAACAATGCCAGTAGCTTTGACAATTTTTTTGATTTGTACTTTCTCATATTTACCCCCTTGTATGTATTTAATTTTTATTATATCAGATTTCTAAATCGAGGTCATATTTTATTTTGATAAAATATGGATTATAAATGCATATTAATTGTATAGCGCTATAATTTTGTTTTTTATGATATTTTATAATGTATTGATTTTATTAATTAATGGATATGTTATACTAAAGTATGTTAGAATCTTAAAGAATGGTTATATCTGATTAGTTTGGGAGGGTTATATTTGATTTTAAAAAAACATAAAGAGACAATATTATATTTATTTTTTGGAGCATTTACTACCCTTGTAAATATAGTTTCTTATTTATTTTTTACTAGAGTTATTTTATTTAATTTTATGATTGCAAATGCTCTAGCATGGATTCTTGCTGTTTTATTTGCTTATGTTACTAATAAGTTTTTTGTGTTTGAAAGCAGAAGAGTTGAGTTAAAATTTTTATTTAAGGAGTTTTTGTCTTTTGTTAGTTTTAGGTTGATTTCTGGTATTATAGAAATGGTTATTATGTATATAATGATTGATTTACTTTTTGTAAATGATGTTATAGTGAAGATTTTTACTAATATAGTTGTTATAATTCTAAATTATTTATTTAGTAAGATGATAATTTTTAGAAAGTAAAAAGTAGACTACTATAAATAGTAATCTACTTTTAAAAATTTTATTTACACCTTAAAATCCATCATCAGTTACATTTGATCTTCCCCATCTAGTAACTTTATTAGTTGAAGTATTTATTTCAACTACTTCTATATATGACCCATTTTTAGCCTTTTCTACAAATGAACCATCTGATCTTGATGCCAAGTCCCAATTTCTCACACTAATTTTTTCTCCTACATACATAGCAGAAGGTTTATCTTCTACAACTCTATAATAAATCTTATATCTTGAATTCTTAGGCTCACTAGATATTGTCACCCTAACATGGTCTTTTTCAGGTATTGAACAAGGTTTTGTACTAACAGACAATCCACGTGCTCTTTCATCATTATATTCAGTATCATTAGTTGTTGGTTTCTTTCCACTAATTGCAGGTTGTTCATTACCATTTACTAAATCAATTTTTCCAGAATTTTTTACTACAACACCTGGTGCATTATTTGATATTTTCGTTATATCTCCATCATTTTCTATATATACATCTTTAGCATCAGAGTCTATAGTTATAATCCATATATCCCCATCACTTGTATTCTCTATTTTACATCCATTTTTAGAATAAATATCTATACCTTGTATACTACCTTCATTAATTAAAGTACCTTTCTTTATATTATCTATTCTAATATCATCTGAGATTTCTCCAAAATTCTTTACATCTCCATTAGGCATGTCTATAGTTATAGATTTTTTGAATACTCCATCAAATTCTATAGTTATAGCCTTATTTGTTTCTATCTTAAATGAATCACTTATACTAGTATCTTTCTCTGGCTCAAATATTATTACATCATTTGCATCAGTCTTTTTAATAGCAACATTTAACTCATCAATAGTTTCTACAGTATATTTAGTCTTCTCTTGCATGTCTATTATGCTTTTTACAGCATCTTCATTCCCTAAACCACCAATTTGAGTAACTTTATCTATAATCTTAGTATTTAAAATCTCTTTTTGTGTAGTATCAAGTTTATTTCCAGCTAAAATTATCGGAGAACTATTTTTTGCAGCTAATACTCCTACTGCCAAAGAATCTATTAAATCATTCTTATTCTTTGTACCATCTTTTGTAACATAAATATTTTTTATATCAGTATTTTTATAGAATTCTTCTATAATCTTTGCATTTGTCTCACTTCTACTCTCTCCTGCTATTCTTGTAGCATTTGGTAAACTTCTTTCTACAGAATTAGAAATAGAATATGTCCCACCTATTACATATGAATTTTTGATATCTTTACTATCTATAAAATTATTTGCTACTTCAATTCCATCATTTGAATCAGAAAGTATTATTGGCATATTTTCTTGAGCTGCTATAGCTCCAACACTTACAGCATCAGCAAGTCCTTTTTCTCCATTTACCACAACTATTTTAGATATAGAATTTTCCTTATCTAATTTTTCTGCTAACTTTAAAGAAGTTTCATATCTACTACTCCCAGATATTCTTTCAAAGTTTATATTATCTGCATCTAATTGCTTTTCAACATTTGAACCTATTGCAATTGAACCACCTATCAAATATACATTTTTTACACCAAGTCTTTTTAATTCTGCTTTTGTTCTACTATCCAGTTTATTGCTTTGAGTTAATAATATAGGTGCATTTTTTGCTTTTGCAAATGGAGTAGCTGATAAAGCATCTGCTATTGAATTATCATTTACTAATATAGCATTATCAGACTTTGTCCATCCAGCTTGACTTATCTTTATAGCAGTTTCCCATCTACCAGAACCTGTTAGCGTATCCTTGGTCGACGCATTAGATGTATTTCCATACAATGTAACAGATAAAAATGTTATAGTTAATAATGACACTATCTTTTTTGATATTTTCATTAATTATTACCTCCTAATTCTTTAATAATATTTTATGGAGCATGAACATACTGTATTTTACTTGTAGCTAGTTCATCAAAGTGGGATTTTACTGAATGGTACCCTATAGCGTAATGACCACTTTCTGGATTCCATTTCTTATATGAATTCATTGCACTTAATAACTTCTCTTCTTGGCTAGGTAATACCTCCCATACTTCTACATTTGGATTAACTTTTTTAAAATCAATGTAGTCATATGGTTCTACATAAAATCTTAAGTCTTTTATTTTACCTTCTTTATACAATTCTAAAGCTGCTTCACCTAATGCTCTATGGTCTTCATGTATTCCACTAGCTTTAAATGGAGTAACTGTTTTTACTTTCGCATCTGGATATTCTTTTAGATACTTAAGAATTATTTCTCTTGCTTTTTCTTTATTTAACTCACCATCATGTGCTCTATTATCTTCTATATGTATATTGCTTTCTTTTACACCCATTGCTTCACAACTATCTTTGAATTCTTCATCTCTATTTTTTGAAAATTCACTTTCTGATAGAGAATACTTATGCACATCTTTAATATGATAGGAACATGTACCTCCATCATCTAAAACTTTCCTTATTATTGATTTACTACCATCTGTACACAAAATTACGTGTGTATCACTTTTTTCAACATGCTCAATTATGGCACTACCCATACTTAAAGTTTCATCGTCTTGATGTGGTGTAAAAAATAAAGTTGCATCTACCACTACTATATCCTCCTATTTCATAAAATGTTATAATCTACAATAAATAGCTAAACTGTAGAAAAAGATTCCTATATATTAAGGAATCTTCTCCACAGTATAGATTTATTACCAACCTAGTATTTTAGCTATCTTTTGTATTACTGTCAATTCAACCCCATTACCTATTTGAGTTACTTCTGCACCAAGATTTAATTTTTTATCAAGAGCACTTTTTTGTGAATCTGTTATGTCATTTTTAGCTAGAAGTATTGGTCCTTTTCCTGCTGCTAAAGGACCTGCTGCTAATGCATCCACTAGCATACCATTATTTCCATATCCATCTTTTGCTATATATAGTTTATCTAATTTATCATAATATGTTTCTATGACTTTGGCATTAGTATCGTGTCTTGTTTCTCCTTCAACTCTTTGAACCTTTCTATCTTTATCAATATCAATAAGTTGATTTTCAATTTGGCTAGATACATTGTTAGAACCACCAACTATATCAATCTCTTTTCCATCCATCAATTTGATAGCTTCTGCTGAGAGATCATTCCAGCCATTTACTATTATAGGAGCCTTAAGTTCAGCAGCTTTTGCAGCTATACTCATAGCATCAGCTTCACCTTTCGCACCTACTACAAATGCATCTTTAAAAGAACCCATAGCTTTTGCTACTGCTACAGAAGTTGTATGTCTATCATCTCCAGCTAGTCTTTCAACATTTTTAGTTACTGATTCTAATTGCTTTTTAGCTGTATTTGATACTGCTGATTCTCCTCCAACTATATATATTTTAGCTGATGGACTTTTCTTAATTATATCTTTTATATAGTCTAAAGTTACTTTTGGTATTTCATTATCAGATGCTAATAATATAGGTGCCTTTTTAGATTGAGCTAGTGGTGTAGCTGCTAATCCATCAACTAGTTTATTTGAATTAACTATAACTACATTGTCAGTATATTTTGTTTGTTTTGCTATAGCTACAGCAGTTGCATATCTATCATCTCCAGC
This sequence comes from Clostridioides sp. GD02367, assembly GCF_045900275.1. Lineage (NCBI taxonomy): Bacteria > Bacillati > Bacillota > Clostridia > Peptostreptococcales > Peptostreptococcaceae > Clostridioides > Clostridioides sp. GD02367. Next base: position 93,217 of record NZ_JBJODK010000001.1, read on the forward strand.
TATCAATTTAACTTTTGAATTTCCTTCTAATGCAGATTTAGCATCTTTTAAATCCTTCTCATTAGTACTTTCTACAGTAAGCTCTATAGCTTTTCCAGATGCATCAGTATACTTAACAGTAAATTTATATTTTCCTGTTTCTGAATCTTTTGCTGAAATATCACTAATTGATTTTGATGTTCCATTTACTACCATATTACCTTTAACAGTTAATCTATATCCATCATATAAATCTTGTGGTGAAACTGTATTTAGGTCACTATTTTTTATAGTTATTTCAGCTAATTTAACATCAGCTATGTCTTTAGTTCCTGCTAAACCTAACTTATTTATTTTATTTACTTTAAATCCTTCTACAGATGGGTCTAAGTTTGTTCCAGTTGAATCAACTGGATTTGCTACTAAATCAATTTTTTCATCGCCAATACTTACCTCTATAGTTTTAGAAGTTATTGTTTCTTTTTTATCCCTTAAAGTTATAACTAGTTTGTCTTTAGTACTATCATATGAAGCCTTTACATCTGCAACTCCATAAATTCCATTAGTTTCAGTTTTAGCTTTTTCTGTTATAGAATTAGCTTCAGCTGAAAGGTCTGCTGAGTTTTCATATTTTTCAATTGCTTCTGCAACTACTTCATTAGCACTATTTGTTATATGTCCTTTATCTGTTATAGTTACAAGGAGTTCTTTATTTTCTCCTAATGCATTTACTAATTTTTCTAATTCATCTATATTAGTTATTATTTTTAACTGTGATGAAGTTTCACCAACTTTTATTTCATATATTGGTTGTCCAACTTGAGAACCTCCAGTGTACTTTTGAGACATTAAGTCTCTAACTTTTGAAACTAATTCTGTAGCTTCTTTTTTAGTTATTGTTTCTTTTTTTACCTGTGTAGTTTCTGCAGCAAAAATTGGAGCTACTGATGTACTTATCATTGCAGCTGCCATAACTATAGAAAGATTTTTTCTATTCATAGTATTTTCCCCCTAAAAAATTCAATTTTTCATCATTTTTTCCTTATTTACCAATTATAATATATATTTGATATTATTTCAATAAATAGGCTATATTGTAATAATTAACCATTTAGTATGAAATTGTTTTTTATACTTTATTTTTTAAACATTTATGTATACAAAAAAGTAACAAAATTGTAATTTTTTTTTATAATCCAGTTTATAACTAATAGACTTTTCATCTTCTTTATAGTATAATATTAAATGGAAGAAAGAAATTTCAAGCATCTCTTTTTTCCGTATTTCTCACACAGAAAAAGAAGCTGATTTTCAGCTTCTTTTTCATTTATATGAATTTACTAATTTAATTATAATCTTATCATATATAAATCAAAATACTTATTATTACCTATTTTTAATGAAGTTAATCTAAGTTATCATTTTTAATTAAATTTATATAGGTATTGTACTGTTGTTTCCCTTATATTTTTATTTAGTTCTTCAAACATATCGTATCCTTCTAAAGCATATTCCTTAAATGGATCTTTTTGAGCATAAGTTTTTAGACCTACATACTGTCTCAATTGTTCCATAGCATCTATATGGTCTATCCAGTATTGGTCAACTACTTTTAAAAGTACTGTCTTTTCCAACTCTGCAACCTTTTCAATACCAACCATCATCTTTTTCAAGTCATAGACTCTTTTTGAAATTTCATAAGTGCTATCAACTATTTCTTGAACACTTTTTTTATCTACTCCAGGAATTAATAATGTATCTGCTGGCATAAATGTACTGTATAAATGTTTAAAATATCCATAATAATCTCTTTTTCTTCCAATTAAATAAGTTTCTCCTGCTTCTTGTATAATATCCTTAACCATTTTTTGAATATCTTCTTGAATATCCTCATCATTTAGAACTTTATTTCTTTCATTGTATATAACTTTTCTTTGTTCATTTATAGTATCATCATATTTAAGGACATTTTTTCTTATTTCAAAGTTTTTTCCTTCTACACCTTTTTGTGCTCTTTCTATAGCTCTTGTAAGTGCCTTGCTTTCAATAGCTTTATTTTCATTTGAACTAGTTCTCTTCATTAATTTCTCTATAGTTTTTCCACCATAAAGTTTTATTACATCATCTTCAAGACTTACAAAAAATCTTGATGTACCTGGGTCTCCTTGACGACCAGAACGACCTCTAAGCTGGTTATCAATTCTTCTTGATTCATGTCTTTCTGTTCCTATAACGTAAAGACCACCTAAATTTTTAACTTCTTGTTCTTCATCTTTATCTCCTGCTCCTAAAGATATATCAGTTCCTCTACCTGCCATATTTGTGGCAATTGTTATAGCATCCAATTTACCAGCTTTAGAGATTATCTCTGCTTCTTTATCATGTTGTTTTGCATTTAAGACTTGGTGTTTTATCCCTTGTTTTTTAAGCATTTTAGATAACTTCTCCGACTTTTCAACAGAAACTGTACCAACAAGTATTGGCTGTCTAGTCTTATGTATCCTTATTATTTCTTCTACAACAGCATTATATTTTTCTTCTTCTGTTTTAAATACTTTGTCATGTAAATCAGCTCTAATAACTGGTTTGTTAGTTGGGATTTGAACAACATTTAATTTATAAATTGACTCAAATTCGCCTTCTTCTGTCTTTGCAGTACCAGTCATTCCTGAAAGTTTTCCATATAATCTAAAGAAATTTTGATAAGTAACTGTAGCCATGGTTTTAGATTCATTTTTTATTTCAACACCTTCTTTAGCCTCTATAGCTTGATGAAGTCCATCTGTAAATCTTCTTCCATCCATTACTCTTCCTGTAAATTCATCAACTATCATTACTTCTCCATTTGAAATAACATAGTCAACATCTTTTTCCATAAGCTTATGACCTCTTAAAGCTTGATTTATATGATGATATAATTCTATATTCTTTATATCAGTAATGTTCTTTATACCAAAAAACGACTCGGCCTTACTTATACCACTTGCTGTTAATGCTATGGTTTTATCTTTCCTATCCATCTCAAAATCTTCTTCTCTGACAGTTTTTATAAAGCTATTTGCTAGTTCATAAAGATTTAAATCTTCATCTCCATCTCCTGCAATTATAAGTGGAGTTCTAGCTTCGTCTATTAATATTGAGTCTACCTCATCTACTATGGCAAAGTTTAGTTCTCTTTGTACCTTATAAGATAAATCTGGTACCATATTATCTCTTAAATAGTCAAACCCAAATTCACTATTTGTACCATAAGTTATATCACATTTATACTGTTGTTTTCTTATATTTGGGTCTTGGTTAGCTATAATTACTCCTACTGTCATACCAAGAGATTCGTAAACTGGTCGCATAAGCTCCTTATCACGTTCTGCTAGATAATCATTTACTGTGATTACATGTACCCCTTTGCCTGTAAGAGCATTTAAGTACACTGGTGCTACTTCAACTAAAGTTTTACCTTCACCAGTTCTCATCTCTGCTATCTTTCCTTGATGTATTACTATACCACCTATTAACTGTACTCTATATTGACGCATTCCAAGTTTTCTTCTTGATACTTCTCTAACCACAGCAAATGCTTCTGGAAGTATATCATCCAAAGTTTCTCCATTTTTAAGTCTATTTTTAAATAACTCTGTCATATTTTTTAATTCTTCATCTGATGAGTTTTTCATACTGTCTTCTAGAGCATCTATTTTATCTACTATAACATTTAATTTCTTTATTTCTTGTTCATCTGCTTTGTCAAGTATTGCATCTATAACTGACATATAAGTACCTCCTTTTCTATTGTCCAATTACTATTATACATTAAAAATCCGTAATAGTAGACAATTATTTTGATTTATAGTATAATGATTTTACTTAAATAAATTAAACATCTTTTTATTTAGGTATTTCTCACATAAAATAGAGGCTATTTATAGCCTCTATTTTATTTTGTATTTTATTTTTTTAGGATAAAAAAGACTCCTCATAAGAGAAGTCTTTTTATATTTAAAGTTTTATTAAAACTTATATTACATATCTAATAAATCTTTCATTTTGCTTATTACTGAACTAGCTATACCTTTACCAACTTGAACTAAGTTCTTTCCACCATCATCATGAACTGATTTACTTATACCTACATTTTGATCTGCAGATAAACTATCAGTAGCTAATACTATTGGCGCTGGAGAAGGAGTTGTAGTAGTATCATTACCTTTATAAGTAGAACCAAAGTTAGCTGCAACTGGAGCTGCTGCTAAAGCATCTACTAATTGATCTTCTTTAGTAGAACCATCTTTTGCTACGAAGTAGTTTATTACACTACCTTTTTCGAAGTAATCAGTTTCTTTCATTACTTCTGCATTAGTAGCTTGTCTATCATCTCCACTTGTTCTATTAGGCCCTTTTCCAGTAGCATCATCTATAGCTTTTTCTATATCTTTAGATACACTATTTTCTCCACCTATTATATCAACTTGTGCATTGTTTAAGAAATCTTCTGTTTCATTGTTTATAGTTTTAGCTTTTCCATCTACAACTACGATTGGAGTAGCATCTCCATCTACAACATCTAAATCTCCATTAGATTTCTTTAATTGAGAAGCAACTGGAGCTATACTCATAGCATCTGCTAAACCAGTACCACCAACTACAAATGCTTTATCATTATCAAGACCTACTTCATCAGCTATTGCTAAAGAAGTTTCATATCTATCATCTCCAGCTAATCTTGTAACTTTAAGTCCCATATCTTTTAATTCATTTTCTACTTCTTTAGATATAGAATTAACTCCACCAGCTAAGTACACTTTTTTAGAAGTGTTTATACCACTTGTAGATTTTAAATCCATAACTCTTTTTATTTCAGATTTAACATTTGAATCTAATTTATCTTTTGAAGTTAATAATAATGGAGCATGTTTTTCTGATGCTAAAGGTGATGCAACAAGACCATCAACTATAGCTTGAGAACCAACTAAAACTACTGTATCAGTTGCTGAATCAGTTATAGCATGCTTATCATCAGAATTATAGTATTTGTTACTTAACTCTATAGCTGTTTCTATTCTATCTTCTCCAGCTACAGTTACAACATTTGAGTAACTATTATTATATGTTCTTAAATCATCTATATAATCTTTCATATCTTTTATCTTATCTGATTTAAGAACTAATTTAACAGGAGTATTTTCTACATCTGATGCTCCTTTAGTTTCTAATCTTTTTCCTTCTGGATAAAGAGCTACTTGATATCTACCACTTACTAATTGTACAAGATTTCCATACTGCTCATCACTAGTTAACTCTTCATATACTTTATCTAAGTAGTCTTCATCAAAAACATATTTTTTAGCTAAATCTTCAGCACTTGTGCTAGTACTAGAATCTATATCTACAGTTGTTTCTTTTGCATTTATAACTTTTACATCTACAGTCGCTGCCTCGTCAAGTGTATCAACAACTACAGTAGATACAGCAACAGATGCTCCTGATGCATCAACTTTAAATGATGATTTAGCGTTATATACTGTTCCTTTTTCAATAGCCACAGCTGTAGCTGGTGTAACAGCACCAAAAGCTTTAGCTGCACTCCATAACCCTTTTGTATTATCTGCATATTTATAACTATCTATAGCAGTTATATCTGTCTTTGGAGTCAAAGTTAATTTAAATCCTGCTCCATCAGCTGCTTTTACAAAATCAAATAAATCTTTAACATATATAGGTCTATCTGCTGCTTTTGTATTAGTAGCATTTTCTACTACTACACCAGCTGTAGTTTCTGTTGCTGGCTTAGCAACTATTGTATTTTCAATCTTAGTTTGAAGTGCATCAATTTCTTCTTCAGTATGAACTGTTTCTGCAGCGTCATAAGCTACTGTAAATGTTACTAAGTCTCCATCACCTAAGTTGTCTAATTTTGAATCAACAAGATTGTATAACTTATCAGCAGCTTCTTTTCTTAAAACTGCTGTAGTAGCAGTAGTTTTATAATCAATATCTGATACTACCTTATCTTTATCATAAGTTACTTTTACATCAGTTATTGCACCACTCATAATACCTGCTTGTATTTTTTTAAGTGTATCTTTGTAATCTTTTTGAACAGTTATATATTCCTTACTTGGTGTCCCAACTGCAGCGAAAACAGGAGCAGCCGAAGCTAAAACTGTTAAACCTGACATAGCTATTGCTATATTTTTCTTATTCATTTCTTAAATTCCTCCCAACATTATATTAAATTACATCTCTTTATTATGTACATAGAATAATCATCCATATATTCCTAATATTTCTCACATCTCTATAATAATCCATTTTTATTCTTTTTGCAAGCTATTTTTTTAAATTATTATTTTCTCCAGATATATGAACTTTTATACCCAAAACTTCAAGATGTAACAATCTAATAAATTTAATTTTATTTATTTAGAAATTCTTGAGTAGCATACACTTGTCCATCTGGTAATATATATAATCCAAATCCAGTGTACTCAAAGTTGCTATTTAACATGTTTTCGTTATATTTATCAGACTTCTTCCAAACTGTAAATATTACATTTGCCACTTCTCTAGCATCTTTTGTTGTATAAGTACTCTTTGTAGTAAGTGGAACAAAAGCTATATTTTCTTCACTTCTCATTCCACCAGAAAATACTTCAGCAGCATTTTTACCATTTATTACATGTGCGAATTCTCCTTTATCAGCCATATACTTAGACCAATAATTTGCCATTCCTTGTAAATTTTTAGATACTTGTAATGGCTCTTTCCCTTTTTCTTTTCTATAAGAATTTACCAAATTGTACATTTCACTAGAAACCATCATTTTAAAATCAGTACTATTCATATCATTAGTCTTATATTCAAGTACATTTATCTCTACACTTATTGATGTAGTTTTTCCACCAATATCAGTAGCCTTTATAGTCACTTTATATTTACCAACCTTATCAGTATTAACTTCACCTATAAGTTCTGGTTTTAATTCACTTCCCTTATTATCCCTTGCAACTATATTTAGTTTACTTATATCAAACTTATCTCCTTGATATACATTTAGATTCCCAACTGTTATTGTTGGTGCACTTGCATCCAATGATGATGCACTTAAACATTGTTGTAGTGTTTTCTCATCTATGCCTCCTAGTGCTGTGATTTTATCAGCACTTCTAAGTACAGACTTATCACTACTTCCATCAACTAATACAATTGGTGCATTTTTAGCTATAGAAGAACCAGCAACTGCATCCACTAATTGGAATCCTTTAGAAAGATAGAACTCTTTTGCTGAACTATAAAAATGTTTTATAACTTTTTTATTAGTTTCAAATCTATCTTCTCCTGCTAATCTAACTGCATTGGTTTTCTTAACTAGGTCATTACTTATTATTTCTTCTGAACCAAGTGCATAACATTGTACACCTTCTTTTTTCTCAAATGGTACACTTTTCCCATCAGTTAAAATTATAGGGGCACCATCTCTTGATGCTACTGATGATACACTCATTGCATCTGCTTCACCTTTATACCCATTAGTTATAAAAACCTTATCTATAGTCTTTATTGAAGCTATTTCCTTTGCTATAAGATAACTTGTTTCTATTCTATCATTACCACCTATTCTTTTAACTTCTATACCTTTTTGCTTTAATTTATTTTCAACTGACTTCCCTATTGAATCTTCAGTTCCTATTATGTAGACCTTCTTTACATCTTTTAACATACTTTCTGTATCTGATGGTATGTTATTTTTTTGAGATAATAATATAGGTGCTTTAACTGCCCCTGCTAATCCACTTGCACTAAGCCCATCTGCTAGAGTATTGTCTGTGTTTACTAATACTACATTTTCATATGTTTGCTTCTGCGCAATTTTTGCAGCTGTCTCATATCTATCTTTCCCTTGTATCTTTTCTATACTTGAAAGTGCATTAATGTTTAGTGTTCCTGCCATTATTAATGATACTGCCAATCCTATTGATAATATTCTCTTATTTGCTTTCATCGAACCCCTCCTACTAATTTTTTATATAATTCAGCTAATCATAAATTACACCCTCAGTAGTGATTCCCTCAAAATTTATAAATTACTAAAATAAAAAACATCTAAGATACCATAATCTGTAAGATGATAACAAAGCAGATTATAAAAAGTACATTAGATGTGATTTTCATTTTATGATATCAGTAAATTAATAAAAAAACAAGATTTATGGAAATTTTTACAAGCCAACTTAATTGCCATTTAAAAACTCTTGAGTAGCATGCACCTGACCATCAGATAATATATAAAGCCCAAATCCAGTACTATAGAACTCATTACTAAGCATATTTGCATTGTACTCAGGAGACTTCTTCCATACTTCAAATATAGCTTTTGCTAAATCTTTTGCATCTTGAGTAGTTTGGACATTTTTAGAGTTGATATAAATATATGCTATATTTTCCTCACTTCTCATTCCAAAATCAGAAAATACTTGTGGAGCATTTTTACCATCTATATAATGTGCAAAAACTTTTTTATCCATCATATACTTAGACCACGCATTTGCCATACCCTCTAGCTTACTAGACACTACCAAAGGTTCTTTGCCTTTTTCTTTTCTATAGGAATTAATTAAGTTATAGATTTCATTAGACACCATTGTTTTAAATTCTGGGCTATTATAATCATGAGTTTTATCATCTAGCACTTTTATTTCTACTCTTTTTTCTGTGCTTTTTCCCCATTCATCTGTAGCCTTTAATGTCAATATGTATGCACCTACTCTATTTGTATCTATAAATCCATCAATTTTTATTGGCAATACCTTCCCAGTATTATCTTTAGCTACTATATTCAATTTCCCACCATCGAACTTCTCACCTTTGTATATCTCTGTAGTCCCTACTGTGATTGTTGGAGGTTGTCCATTTGATTCTGATGCACTTACACATTGTTGTATTACCTTATTACTCAATTCACCTATAGAAGTTATATGTTTAGCTCCTTCTAATACATTCTTATCACTACCATCATTTACTAATACCATTGGATAGTCTTTAGTAAGTGGTGCAGCTGCTATAGCATCTACTAATTGATAGCCATCTGACACATAAAATCCATCTGCACTTTTAAAAAAGTAGTCTATTACCTTTTTATTAGTTTCAAATCGGTCAGTTCCTTCTATTCTTACTGAGTTTGTATTTTTAACTAGAGAGTTACTCATTATCTCTTCTGAGCCTATACAATATGATAGAACATCTTTTACATCAAAAGGTACACTCTTTCCATCTGTGAGTATTATTGGAACTCCATCTCTAGTAGCTACTGATGATACACTCATTGCATCTGCTTCTCCACTATATGCGTTAGTTAATAGTACTTTATCAATTTTTTTTATAGTTGATATTTCTTTAGCTACTAAATAACTCGTTTTTAGTCTGTCTTCTCCACCAATTCTCTTGACTTCTATATTTTTAGAATCCAGTTCTTTTTCTACTGATTTACTTATAGTATCTTCTGTACCTATTATGTATGCTCTTTTGATATTTTTTAAACATCTATTTGTCTCTGTTGGTATCTTATTTTTTTGTGTAAATAATATTGGTGCTTTTGTGGCACCTGACAATCCACTTGCACTTAATCCATCTGCAAGTGATTTTTCTGTATTTACTAAAATTACTGTTTCATAAGTTTGTCTATCAGCTATCTTTGCTGCTGTTTCATATCTATCTTTACCATATATTTTTTCTACTACTGATGATGCATTTACACTTTTGAAGTTTACCAAGATTAATGATATTGCTAGACCTAATGATAATATTTTTTTATTCATTTTCATATCCCCCTGATGATTTTTATATTTTATATTTATATTATTTTTACCTTTTTTTAATTATTTTGTTATTTTTTGTATATTATAAAGTATATCTTATATAAATATATCCCGTCTATATATTAATATTTTATTTTATTAAAAATTTCAAAATTATTTCTAGTTGTTTTTTAAATATTTATAAAATATATTTCATTAATAAAAATAATTTACATTATTTTATAAATTAATTTTAATTCTACTTAAATCATCATACATATTCCACTATAATATTATTAAGACAATATAAATAAAAATAAGAATGTACTTAGACATATGATTTATATCTAAATACATTCTTATTTTAAGCTTACTTATTTACATTTACTTTGATACTTATTTTGATTCAATTAAACTCTTAATCTTATCTACTACAGATGAAGCTATTCCTCCACCTATCTCAAATAACTTAGATGAATTTTTATTTTTCAATGAAATTTCTTGTGATTTATCTAACATGTTTGTAGCAAGTACAACTGGTGAATTATTTTTAGCTGCCAATGGTCCAACTGCTAAAGCATCTATAAGCTTGTCTTGATTTGCAACTACAACTCCATCAAGTTTAGATTGAGAATAGAATTTATCTATTACTTTTGCATTTGTCTCTTGTCTACTTTGCCCTGCAACTCTATTTTTTGATATATCTTTGTCTACTATTTTCCCAACTTGTTCAATGGCTTTATTAGATATTTTTTCCACTCCACCAATAAAGTATATATTTGACACCTTATTTGATTTAATAAACTGTTCAGCTTCATTGTCTACACCATCTTTTTGTGTAAGCATTATTGGAGTTTTTTCCTTTCCAGCTAATGATGCTATTGATAATGAATCAGCTTCTCCATTTCCTGCTCCTATATACAACTTACTTACATTATTTGTCTTATCAATTTCTTTTGCTATATTAATAGAAGTCTGATATCTTGTATCTCCACCTATTCTTTGTACTGATATTTTTGAATTTATAGCTTTAATTGCTTCAACTGCTGCATTTGGCATAGAATTATTTCCACCTATTACAACCACTTTTGATGGATTTAATCTTTTTATTTCTTCTACTGTTTTTTGAGGAAGCTTGTCATTTGAAGATAAAAGAATTGGTGAGTTTTTTACACTAGCAAGTGGCGTAGCTGTAAGCCCATCTACCATACTTTTGTCTTCTCCATTTACAATTATGACTGTATCTGATTTTTCCCAACCACTTTGAGAAATTTTAACAGCTGTCTCAAATCTATCTGAGCCTTTTAATTTTTTTACTGTTACATTAGATGCAGAATTACTCGAACTTCCACCACCTGAATTTCCTCCAGAAGTTCCACCTGAACTATTATCTGTATTATTTGAACCTCCAGATGTAGTCGAATTTGCATCTAGTTTTGATAGTTCACTTTCAACTATAGATTTTAAGGATTTAGGAGTTTTAATTTCCACATATTTATTTGCTATGGCTTTTCTAAGTTTTGTTCTTTTCTGAGATAGTTCAAGTTTTGTGATTAAATCTGAACTATTTTCTTCTATTGTACTATTTACAAGATAATAACTTGTACCAAAATTATTTATTAGATATTCTAAAGCATCTCCTTGACTAATTTCATACTTTTCTGGGTCAACTTTACTAGCTCCACTACCTCCTGTTGGTTTAATTTCATTCTCTTCAACAATACTAAAACTTTCTCCATCACTAGAAGTAATATTTTTAAAGTCTATAGTCTTACTATTATAAGTTACAATTTTTAATGCAGGTTTACTATCTGTACCATTTCCTACAATCTTATATGTTATATTTGTATTTCCACTAGATTTCTTTACTGATATTTTTCCTATATTTAATGTATTTCCATCCAAAAGATTCTCACTTGATGTTACATATATATCCAATGTAGTTGTATTACTTGTTTTATCATATGTTGGTACATAACTAGCATTAGCATTTCCATTTTTTATCTGCTTTGATATATTATCAGACCACTTAATCTTTTGACCTGGTTCATTATCTATTAATTCAACCTCACCTTGCACTTTTATACTAGCTTGAAACGAATACACTATATTCTCTACTGACTCCACAGAAATATCTATAGTATTTACCTTTTCATACGTCTTTGTTCCTTGCAACACTGGAGCAGCATATGCACATGTCGCACTTCCAGTTATAGCTACTGCCATACTCGACACTGCAATAGTTCTTATAAAAGATTTTCCTTTACTCATTAACACCCGTCCTTATCTATCATCAGCTAGATGAATAAAATCCTTTATCCATCTAGCTTCTTATATTTAATTTATAAATTACCCTAAATTTATAGTTACATTATATATGCTTTATTTTTGACAAATTGCTTTTTCAAAACTTTTTTAGCTACTACTCACACAAAATGCCCAATATCATACTGATATCTTAGTCTTTTCAGACTTTCACATACTATTTATCTCTGACAATATTACTCTTTACTTTATTATTCACAGTAATTACCTTCTTATCACTCACATCAATAGTACTTCTTGTAGCCTTTCTAGCTTTACTATTACTATCAGTAAGACTTATCATCTTTAACTCATCATAAGTTGTAGCTCCCACAGGTACATACATTGTATCACTTACAAATCTCTGACCTACTGGTGTATCTCCCTGAAGATCATTGTATCTATAAAGTTCTGCTTTAACCTTATCACTTAAAGAGTTGAAATCTTCTTTTGGCATATAATAAACCCATGTGCCTTTACTTATCTCACCTAATTGTCCATTTTTTGGCACCTCTGCAAATAAAAGAGCTTCTCCAGAGATAGTTTTATTGTTTTTATCTATAAGTAATGGTAAGTTAAATGCTGGATTTCCACTATATTCCCCTGTAATTACTATTGAACCTGCTGGAATCTTAGCTGTTTCATCTTCACTTGTATCAGGGTTATCACTTTGATATATATAATCCTCTGCTAACTTTCCAATTCCATTAGTACGAGTTTGGTCTACACTATTCACTGTTCCAATCTCTATATTGTCGCCTGGAGGCCCTATTATATCTAACTCTGCAACTTCTATATTAGACTTATTGTTAGATATTAATTTTACATATCTAGCTTGATATGTCCAAAGCTTACCATCTTTATTAAATGTAACTCTAGCTTCATTGTCTTGGTCTTTTCCTCCACCAACTAAGTCTTGTCCATATTCAAAAGTTCCTTGACTCACATCTTCCCAAGTCTTTTTATCATTACTTACTTGTATCTTGTAAGTAGTCAATGGACTATATGTTGTGCTAGTATCCTTTCTAAGACTAAACAGTCCTTTTAGTGAGAACTTTCTAGCTTCTGTCTTTGGTTTTGTATACTTTAATCCAACTATAGGTAATGTCTCTTTCATATCTACTATTATATATGGATTTTCTTCTACATTTATATCTGGGTCTTTTTGTGGGTCTTTGTTCCATTCAGCTTTACTAATTCTCTTTCCTTTATAAGTAGTGCTTGCATCATTATCCTTTATATTATCAATTTCAGGATTTTGTAGTGGCCCATGTGAGTCATTTTCACTTCTAACGTCACCATCAGAAACAGTATTTGTTATAAATGACCATGCTGACTTATTAATTTTCCCTTCATCAGATAATTTTACAGTACCAACTTCAAACTCGTCTGTTGGATTTAAATGATAGTCATATGCAACTACTTTATATGTAAATGCTCTGTTATTAAGAGGAGATATATTGTCAATAAATTGAGCTTTACTATTTCCTTTTGCATCCACAAAACCTACTGTTCTGTATTTTACTTGAGTTCCATTTTCACCATCTAAGTAGTTTCCATCACTTCTTATTATTTCATATCCCAATATTTTATCTTTGTCTTTATCAACATCTAAATCTATAGCTATCTTATTAGATTTAACTAAAGAGCCACTTTGCACTCCATCAGCAAAACTAGCACTTACCTTAGTATTTTCTGCCATGTTAGATATGTTTTCATTTAAAATCTTTCTTCTAGCCTCATCATTTACATACTGTATCTTTCTAGTCTCTTTTTCAAACTTCTTACTATCCATTATACTGTTTAGCTCTGGTGTAATCTCTACTCCCCATGCCTTAAAGTAATCTCTTAAATCTTTTTCAACGACACTTGATGCCATAGCAACTAGCATTTGGTCTTTTGGCAAGTTATTTATTGGGTCATCACTTGAAAGTGCTCTGTATTTTCTAGAAATTTTAGCATAGAATGAATCATTACCTAAATCAGCATCTGAATTATTCTTTAACATTGAACCAGTAAAATCATCGTCATATGCTAAATGTAATTGCCATAACATTCCAAGTCTTTCAAATACGTTACTTGGTATTCCCAAACTATTTGAAGTAACATGTTCATATATCTTATCCATTGTAGAACCTTCAAGTCTTGAATGTGTCTCATCATCAAATGTCTGAGCAAGTAGTGCAAGTACATTGTTACTAGTCTCACTGTATGTCATCTTACCTATATCTGTAACATGCCCTATCTCATGACCTATTCCCCATCCAAATAAACTTCCTCCACTAGCTTTTCCATTAGCATCTATTTGGAAAGGTACTCCATTCATAAGCCCTGGAACTGAGCCGTATTCCACTCCTACATGTAGACCAGAAGCATACATAAATGCTCCAATAAACATTCTTTGATATTTTATGTTCATACGAGATTTTGGAGCCATATCATTTTTAGTTATATTAAACTCATTATCGTCTATAGTTCCATTACCATCTAAATCTTGTGTCTTAAATACACCTCTTTCAGAGTATATTAAATCCATAATTTGTTCCCATGCAAGCATACTGTTATATAGTCTATCTACTTGTGTGTTTAAATCAGAATTTCCTTTTGATATTCCTTGATATACAGCTGTTGCTGGAACGTTTAATGTTACTTTGTCACTTTCAATGTCAGTAGTATTTAATACACCTGTTGTTTCTGAATATCCATATGAATTACCAATATTTGTTCCTGGATAGTATGGTTCTCCTTTTATCTCATTCTTATATTTAGCTAATTCTTCTATATAAGTTTTTATTTTTTCTTTAGATTTAGAAACCCCCTCAGGGCTATTGTCGTTTATCATTCCATTTAAGTTAAGATGTGGTATCTTAGTAGCTCCTGCTACACGCACTTTTATATCTCCACCACTCGGAGTATCATAAGGGTATCTTATATATAAGCTTCCTCCACGTTCTGCATCTAAGCTATGAAGCTTACTCAACTGAATTACATTTTTACCAGTGTTAAGGTTTATTTCTCCACTCTTATATGCTCCAGACTCTCCATAATATTGTGTATAGATTAACTTAGGAGTCTTACCACTTTTACTTCCAACATATATCGTGATTTCATCTCCAGCTCTAGCAGCTACTCCCAATGCCTGCCAGTCATTTCCCATACCTAAGTTATTCGACTTAACAGTATAGTTTCCACTCTTATCTTTATATTTTCCTGATACATTTATATCTTGATTAACAGTAGTCACATCAGTAAGTGTTGCTCTATCATTATATAAGTCTTGAGCTAATTTTAATTCTCTTTCTATAACAGTCTTATATGGATGATATTCTCCACTTGCTGTATCTGGAGTATTAAGTCTATCTTTTAGTTCTGTTATTTTTTCTTGAGTTATACCTTCTTTTAATTCAACTTGTAAATCGTCTGTAAATAAGTCTCTTACCTCTTTTTCTATACTGTCATACTCATAGAATTTAAGCTCTGATATATTAGATTTATATGAATAAGAAGAGCAAACACTAACTTGTATCTTAGTCGCATTTATTGGTTCTTTTAATCTAATCATCACGTATTTATTATTATTTACAGGGTCTGTCTTTGTTTCAAAAGGTGCATCGCCTAAATTATGTAATTGACCATTTTCATCCCAATACTGTATCTCAAAGTCATTTATAGTCTTATCAGAAACATCAAATCTAGGTGTAGCCATAAAAGTATCCATAGTATAAACTTTATCAAAAGTTATGATTGGTCCTCTATTTGTTCCTTCAGCTGCATTATAACTTGGGAATGTCCAGTGTGTTGTAAAGTCTCCATCAACTACATTAAATTTGTTAAATGGATTTTTATCACTATATTCACTTGTATCATATTTAGCAGGATAAGTGACATCAACTATATGATTAGTTGGTATCCCAAAGCCAGCATTTTCTTTAGGAGTATTAATCAATCTGTAGTTAGGTGTTGTTGGTGCATCTACACTTTCAGTTGTGCCTAGATATATCTTAGACATTCCACTAGTACCTAAGTGATTAGTAGCTGTCATTCTAACTTCATATGTTGTATTATCTTTAAGCCCTTCTATTTTTGAACTTGTTCCTCGAATAAGCTTATCATTGTATTTTATCCAAGAACCATTAGAACCTTTTTCTCTGTAATATAAGTCAAAATCTTTAGCTTGTTTATGATTTTTCCAACTTACATCAAGAGCTTTAAATCTTCCTTTAATACTTATACCTTCTGGTGGCTCTGGTCTTGTATCTGGAACAACTTGAAACTCTATTATACTGTCTGGGCTAAATTGTATAGGCTTATAGTTTGAGTCCACATTTTCTGGTACTCCATCTAAATTCTCTGATGTTGCATCTTTGTATCCACTAGACCAATCGCCATTTAAAGACTGTATGCTAACTCTATATAGACCATACGCATCTATATCTCTAACCTCTATAGAATTTTTACTAGTTTGTAATTTTTTAGTTGATAATACTTTTCCTTTACTATCAATTGTATCTAATATAAGTTCATATGCAGACACATTCACTTCATTGTTCCAATAAAAAGATACCTTTTCATTTCCAACAGCAGTACTAGTTGCTATTTTATTAATTTTAGGTATATTCATATCTGGCTTTGGTATTTCTTTATAAACATTATTTAAAAATTCAACTTTAGATATTTCTGCAAGATTTCTATCATTAGCTGTTGTAGCTGTTATTTTTATAGTTATCTTTTTCACTGCTACTTGTTTCCCAAGATTTATCACTATATCGCTATTTTGAACATCTGCATATGTTTCTAAAGCTGACCTACTATATGTAGCTGTCGTAGAGTTGTCATCTTTACTAATATTATTATCTTCTTTTGGTGTATCTTTGTCTAAATCAGATTTATCAGTTGATGAACTTTCTTTATCATTACTTTCCTTATTATTGTTTTCTTGTTCATTTGTATTAGAATTTGATTCTTCTTTATCATTCTTTTCTTCCTGAGTATTATCTGAGTTATTATCAGATTGCTCAGTATTTTCTTCTTTATTATTTACTTCTTCTTGTTGTTCCTCTTTTAAAGTTTTTACATACTCTTTGTTTTCATAAGGAATCTCTTGAACATTACCATCTTTATCTGTAACCTCAACTATTCCTTTTGCTGGAGCACTCCCTTCAGGAGCTTTAATATTTATAACTTCCATATCAAGAGCTTCTGATAAAGCTATATCCATTACTGCTGGTTTTTCTTCTGATATCTTATCCTCTTTATTTGCTGGAGATATTGTAACTCCACTACTTTCTCCACTAAATAAATCTTCTACAGTACCTTGAATATCTGTATCAGTATTTTTTTCTAATATTACTTTGCTTGTATCTACTATAGGATTGGTAGGTACTATACTTTCTAGACTATTTGCATTTTCATTTTGTCCTAGATTTTTATGTACATAGTCTAGGTCAGCAATATCTACCTTTCCATCTCTATTTAAATCATATTCTTTTTTATTTGAATCTATATTTTCTAGAACTTCATTATAATCATTTTTATCTACTTTGCCGTCTCCATTTACATCACCCATTAAGAATAGTTCATAGTTTAAAGGTTTATTTTTATTATCTACACTTGCTCTATTACTTAATAAAACCCTTTGAGAATAATTTGATATATCAATATCTTTAACTTCTTTACTCTTAAATCCACTTCCAGAGACTTCTACCTTGTATTTTCCAACAGGTAAATTGCTGAACATAATATTATAATATGATATATTTTCATCTTTATCTTTTACTTCACTTCTATTGGCAGATAATTTTTTGATAGTATAGTCTATAGTATCTGTTCCTATATTTATACTTCCTAAATTTTTACCTCCAAGTTTTATTATCCCACTATTATTATTACCATCTTTTAATTGTAGCTGTATATCAGTTATACTTTCTGATTCATTATTTTTGATTGGAAGTGAAAAATTTAAATCCACTTCTAGATTCCCCTTTAGCTTTTCTGTAACTGATTTTTCAACTGCTCTTAGTTTTCCCTCTAATATAGGCTCTGCAAAAACATTCAATGGTGCACTACACATAGATACTGCTAGTACACAAGATATTGCCTTTTTCATGAAATAACAATCCTCCCTCAATAAATCTTTAATTTTCCATGAATTTAAATGCTATAGTTTCAGACAATAAAAAAAGACACTCAAAGAGAATCTTTATTATGAATAAAAAGAATTTGCTCTTTTTAGCAACTGGCTGATATGGCTTTATAAGCTTTAATCCCTATAGTTTTGCGTCATTAGATTTCCCTAATTTTGCCATTTAATTTTCAAT
Organism: Clostridioides sp. GD02367; assembly: GCF_045900275.1. Lineage (NCBI taxonomy): Bacteria > Bacillati > Bacillota > Clostridia > Peptostreptococcales > Peptostreptococcaceae > Clostridioides > Clostridioides sp. GD02367. The sequence continues at coordinate 111,608 of NZ_JBJODK010000001.1, forward strand.
GCTTTTATACCCATTTTATACTATATTTAAACTTTTTAATACAAATTTTTTATGTTAAAATCCAAAAAAAGAATATTTATATTATTATGTTAATATAAATATTCTTTCTCATTATAAATACATTACTTATACGTTATTTTCTAATTATTATCTTATTACATATTTCCAGCACTTATATATTATTCTTATCAAAATATCTAAATCTTGGTAAATACTTATTCTTTATATCTTCCATAAAACTCATGTGTTGCATATATAGTCTTATCACCTGTCATAGTTAATCCAAATCCCATTATCTCATATCCCTTATGCAACATATTTGTACCTTCCTCAGGATTGGTCTTCCACTCATTAAAAATAAAGTTTCCTATATCATCTGCATCCCTATTTGTATATACAGGCTTATCTTGGATTTTATACTTAATTATATTTTCCCCTTGAACAGAAATGTATCCAGGCTTAATCTCACTCCAATCTAAGTATTTCAAAAAAGTAGAATACGAATTTTTACCATTTATAGTATGAGATAAAGTCTTTTTATTTGCCATTAAATTAGACCAGTCATTTGCTAAACCTTCTAATCTACTTGCTACAGATAACTCTCTTACTCCATTTTCTTTTCTGTATTGTTTTGTAAGAGCATATATTTTTCCCTTTATTCTGTCCTTAAATACTTTATCATTTGGATTATAGTATAATCCTTGTTGATTTGGAGAGGCTTGATTTATACATTGCTTGATGACATTCTGATTTATTCCTCCTAGTACAGTTAATTTATCTGCACCACTTAAAATACTCTTATTGCTACCATTTTCAACTAAAACCACAGGTGCATTTTTTGCTATTGTAGAAGCTACCAATGCATCAGTTAGTTGCATACCTTTACTTAAATAAAATTCTTTACTGTCTTTATAAAATTCTTGTATAACTCTTTTATTTGTGTCAAATCTATCCGTTCCACCCAATCTAACAGAATTTGTACTTTTAACCAGTTCATCACTTATTATCTCACTAGAACCAAGTGCATAACTCTTTAATCCTGTTGTATCAAATCCTACACTGCTTCCATCTGTAAGTATTATAGGTACTCCATCTCTTGCTGCTACTGGTGATGCACTTATTGCATCTGCTTCTCCTGTGATTCCATTAGCTATAATTACTTTATCGATTGGTTTAATTTCTTTGATTTTCTCAGCTATCTTTACACTTGTATCAAATCTATTTTCACCAAATATTCTCTCTACAACCTTATTTTTAGATATCAATTGATTTTCTATACCTTTACTGATAGTTGATTCTGAACCTATTATATATACATTCTTTGCTTTATTTAATCTTTCCATTGTAGTATTTGGGATTTGATTTTGTTTTGTCATTAAAATAGGCGCGTTTAATGCTCCTGCTAAACCACTTGCGCTCAAGCCATCTGACAAGCTATTATCCGAATTGATTAGTATTGCTGTATTATAGTTTTGTTTGTCTGCTATTTTTGCTGCTGTCTCATATCTGTCAATTCCTTTTATTTGTTCAACTGATGTGAGTGCATTTACTCTAGGAGTATTTACCATTACTAAAAATAGTGTAAGTCCTATAGCAAATATCTTTCTACTATTCTTCATATTTTTTTACCCCCAATATTAGTTTTTATAATTTTGTTATATTGATTTTACTTAGACTTAATAAAAAGTTACAATTTTGTTACCATATTTTATATATGATACCATAGTTATCCATCTAACTCAAACAATATAATTAAAGTTTTTATTATTCATAAATTCAAAACATTATAACTTATTTTCTTTAATTAAGTGATAGGCTCAAAAGTTTTATTAAGTTATACACTTAAAACAATATAGTTTAATAAGTATTTATTTTCTATAACCTTTCTTATATATAAAGTTTTTTAAATAAATATCTTAAGATAACATCTACCACAAGATATAATAATCAAAAACAATAAAAAGATGGTATCCTAACTTATTTTAAGATACCATCTTTTCATTATTTCTATTTTAATTGTTTATACTTATTTATTATCTATATTATATCTTACTTAGCTAAACATTATCTAAATAAACTTACAAATTTAAATTTTATATGCTATTAGTTTCTAGTAAATAAGTTTATTTTTTCTGCTATTTTCTCAATAGCATTTTTAGCTATTCCTTCACCTATTTGTACTAACTTAGTAGCATTCTTAAGTCTTAATTCAACTACTTCTTCTTGTGACTTAGAAAGTTCTTCTGTAGTTAATATTATTGGTGCCTTTGCACTAGCTGCAAGTGGTGCTGCTGTAAGTGCATCAACTAATTGTCCATTTCCACCTACATAACCATCTTTTGCAACATATGCTTTAGTTGCTCCTGCATAGTACTTGTTGATTACTTTAGCATTAGTGTCTTTTCTGTTTTCTCCTGCTAATCTTTCAACTTTATTATTTAAATCTATTTCAACTAATTTGTTTTCAACGTCTTTTGATACAGAGTTCTCTCCACCAACTATTTCTAATTCTTTTCCATTTAATAACTTCTCAGCTTTAGCATCCAATTCGTTACCTGTAACTATTATTGGAGCACCAAATTGAGCAGCTCTAGCAGATATACTCATAGCATCTGCTTCTCCATTTCCACCTACTACGAAAGCAGTTTTAAATGTATCTTTTAATTGTTTTGCTATTTCTAAAGAAGTCTCAAATCTATCTTCTCCAGAAACTCTTTCAACTTTACTTACACCTAACTTAGCAAGTTTTTCTTCAGTTTCTTTTGATATTTTAGATTCTCCACCTACTATATATATCTTCTTAGAAGATAAGTTGCTTCCAAGTACTCTTAATATCTCAGCTTCTATTTCTGATGGTAATGAATCTTTCTTTGATAATAGTATTGGTGCATTTTTTTGAGATGCAAGTGGTGCTGATGCCAATCCATCAACTATAGCATCTTCTCCAACTAAGATTATTGCTTCGGCTGCTCCATCATTAAATCTCTCTTTACTAACCTCTACTGCTGTTGTAAATCTTGAATCTCCAGATAAAACTTCTACCTTTAATTCTTTTCCATCTTTAACATCAGTTAATACTTTGTGTAAATCTCTTACTAACTTATGATTTTTACTTGATATACTTATTGTTTCTGGCTTTTCATTTGTCTTGCTTAAAATCATATCAAAGCTTGATTTTTCTGGCTTATCTTTATCATCACTATCTTCTTGCTCTTGAGTAAGTATAGCTACATTTTCAAATGTTAAAGAATATCCATTTTTAACTTTATTAACTATTTCTCTTCCTGATGTAGTCAATCTAACTCCATCGAATAAATCTTCTGCTGATACATCTTGTAAATCTGCATTTTTAACTGTTATTGTATGTAATTCTTTTGATTCTATATCACTATATTTCTTTTCATAGCCTTCAAAAGTACTTTCTTCTGATATTATTTGTTTTGAGAAATCTAAGTGTTGGTCTCCCACATTTATAGTAATAACATTTTTTGAATCTTTTGCTCTTTTTACTTCAACTGAGCTTGTAGATTTTATTGTTGCTGTTAATTTACTATCAGAATCTTCTGCTAAAGTTGCATTGAAAGCATTAACTGCATCTACTATTTCTTGGGCTGTTTTGTAGTTTTCGATTTTATAGTCAACTACTTTTCCACCTAGAGTTTGATGACCTTTGTCTTGTATTGTAACTTTTAAACTTTGTCCTTCTACTAATGCGTTTATTTTGTTTTGTAATTGAGTTGCATTAGTTAAAGTTACATTGTCTACTTTTATATCATAAACTCTGTCATTTACATTTGCTCCTGCTTTTGTCTCTTCAAACTTAATTTCTAATGCTTTTCTAACTTCTTCAATTAATTTAGTAGAATCTTTCGCACTTACTGTGTAACTTTTATCAACATTTTCTGACACAGTGTTATCTGCGAATATTGGTGCTGCTGCACTCATAACTGTGGCTCCTGCCATTACTATTGCCATACTTCTCTTCTTGTTGCTCAACATATTTATGTCCTCCGAATATTGTTTTTTAATTTTTTTATATTCGTATTTCCCACATATAAATAATATTATATATAATATTATTTATCAATACATTTTATAAGTTTACATAATTTACTAGTATAAGTTTTAAAATAATTGTATAAAAATCCGTATTTTAAGCACATTATCATATCAATTTTTACTAACTAATCCTCTTTATTTAAATTAAATATACATCACTAATTTAAACTATTTTACAAAGTTTAAGACTACTATTTATTATAAGACGTATTGTAAAACAAAAGAGGATACCTCTCAATGATAATAGAATCATTTTGAAGTATCCTCTTGAAAATAACTAAGTCAATAATTTTCTATCTTTCACACTCTTGATTTGCAACTGTACAAGAAGTTTTACAAGCTGATTGACAAGAAGTTTGACACTCTCCACATCCACCTTTTGCAGCACTTTGCTTTAAAGTAGCTTGAGATAAAGTTTTTACATGTTTATTTTCCATTTTCAACGCCTCCATTTCTAATTGTTTCCTATTGATTATATCATAAAACTACTCTAATATAAACTCTATTTAAAGTTGACACCCAATACGCCTCCAATACCTCCCGCTGCTGATATTAACAATAACTTATAAATCATTACTACTTCAAACACAAACTTTTCTTGTGCTAAAAACACAGTTAAAAAAATACATACTATGTACAAAAGTCCAACCAAAAGTCCATATATAAGACCTTTTTCTTTCATGTGTTTTGAAGTATAAAAACCACCTATAGCTGCAGAAATGGTAGTTATAAATGATGAAACCATGGTTATATTATCCCCACCAATATCTGTAAATGTCAAAAATAAGTTATACACTAATAAAACAGCCAAAGTTATTATATACGCATACCCTAGACCTTTAAAAATATAATTAGATTTTCCCATAAAAAAAACCTCCTCTCAAATTAATATATATTCGAGAAAAGGCTTTTAAATTACTAATTTACTCTTCTTCTATTTCTTCTTTTTTAGATTTAACTGTACCTATAGCCCATTTTTCAAATGGAACTTTAGTTCTATTTGGTCCTAACTCTAGTATTACAACATCATCTTCAACTTTAGCTACATTAGCTACTATTCCACCTATTGTAACGACCTTGTCTCCTACACCTAGGCTACTTCTCATTTCTTTTAATTGTTTGTCTTTTTTCTTTTGAGGTCTAATCATTAGGAAATAAAAGATTGCTATTACTACTACCCATAGACCTATACTCATCATTATTTGTTGCTGTGGCATTAATTTTTCACTCCTTCATAAATTATACTCTTTTGTAAAACACTGTAAATATCTATATAAGTATTTACTTTTTTAGTTTTGAGTACTATTGAATATTATATATTAAAATGATTATAATTAATAGTCCAAACTCTATATTTCATAGCCATATTTTGCAAAAAATTCATTTCTAAAATCCAGTAATCTATCTTCCATTATCGCTTGTCTTATTTGCTTCATTAAATTTAGTAAAAAATGAAGATTATGAGTAGTTATTAATCTAGCTCCTAATATTTCATTTGCTTTTATAAGATGTCTTATATAAGCTCTTGAATAGTTTTTACAAGCATAACAATCACACTCTGGGTCAAGTGGAGTAAAGTCTTCAGCATAAGTTGCATTTCTTACTACTACTTTACCTTGACTAGTCATTGCAGTCCCATTTCTAGCTATACGAGTAGGTAAAACACAATCAAACATGTCTACTCCTCTTATAACACCTTCCACTAAATCATCTGGGCTACCAACTCCCATTAGATATCTTGGTTTATCTTTTGGCATAAATGGAGTTGTATGTTCTAGTACATCATACATAAGTGGCTTTGGCTCTCCAACACTAAGTCCACCAATAGCATATCCTGGTAAATCAATGCTAGTTATCTCCTTTGCTGATTGCTCTCTTAAATCTTTATACATTCCACCTTGTATTATACCAAATAAAGCTTGCTTATCTGTATTATTATGGGCATCTTTACATCTTTTTAACCATCTTGTTGTTCTTTCTAACGAATTTTTTACATATTCTCTATCTGCTGGGTATGGTGCGCACTCATCAAATGCCATCATTATATCTGACCCCAACGCATTTTGTATTTCCATAGCCTTTTCTGGAGTTAGAAAATGTTTTGAACCATCTAAATGCGACCTAAATTCTACCCCTTCTTCTTTTATCTTTCTTAGAGGCCCTAAACTAAATACTTGGAACCCACCACTATCTGTAAGTATTGGCTTATCCCAGTTCATAAACTTATGAAGTCCACCTGCTCTTTTTATAAGCTCATGACCTGGTCTCATATATAAATGGTATGTGTTACTAAGTATTATTTGTGAGCCAATCTCTTTTAGCTCTTCTGGTGTCATAGATTTGACAGTTGCTTGAGTTCCAACTGGCATAAATATTGGTGTTTCTATTATTCCATGTGGAGTGTGTAATCTTCCTAACCTTGCACCACTCTGTTTGCAAGTTTTTATCAATTCGTATCTTACTGCGTACATAAAGTTCTCCTTAGTAATATTTATTTCTCATTATTTTTTAATATATTCTTGTAATAATCTATTTATCTAGTACATTTTCTAAATAGATTTATCTTTATCCTCTTTTTCTTGTTGTTCTTTAATTGCTTCTTCGTCATGTATACTCGTTATATTAAGAGCACTCTTGTCTTTTGTTACTAAAAACTTTTTTATAGCAAAAAGTCCTGCAATAGCTATAACACCTATTAAAACATCTATCATTCCTTCATTTTTAGGAAGTAACAACATTTTTCTAGCTATAGCATAAAGTAGTGCCTCAATAAATGCTCCTGGTATATGAAGTGATAGCATTACTACAAGTTCAACACCTATCACTAAAAGTAATATTTGTGCTAAGAAGTCGTTAAGCTGACTGTATTGTACCGGATTTTGAAAGTCAACTATATATGCTCCCCACATAAGTCTTAATACATCTACAGTCCCTAGAAATACAGCTATTAAAACTACCACTGCTAACACACGTTCAAATATAAAAGCAATCTTTAATATAGGGTTATTCTTTTTTTGTTTTTGTAAACTATGCATCAATTACCTCCCTACTTTATAATCATAGCATCTCCAAAACTGAAGAATCTATATCTTTCTTTTACTGCCTCATTATATGCATTTAAAACATTATCTTTTCCACAAATAGCACTTACTAGCATTATCAATGTAGACTCTGGCAAATGAAAATTAGTAATAAGCTTATCTAGAACTTTAAACTTATAACCTGGATATATAAATATCTCTGTCCATCCACTAGTTTCTTCCATCTTTCCATCTTCATTACAGGCTGACTCTATAGTTCTACAACTAGTAGTTCCAACACAGATTACATTATTTCCATTTTCTTTTGCTCTATTTATTTTGTCAGCTGCTTCCTGACTAACCATATAATATTCTGAATGCATCTTATGATTTAAAACATCATCTACTTTTACTGGTCTAAAAGTACCTAAACCAACATGTAAAGTTACAAAGGCTATATCCACACCTTTTTCTTTTATTTTGCTTAATAGTTCTTCTGTAAAGTGTAATCCTGCTGTAGGTGCTGCTGCTGAACCATTATGTTTTGAATAAACAGTTTGATATCTCTCTTTTTCATCCAATCTAGCAGTTATATATGGAGGTAGTGGCATGTTTCCAAGTTCATCCAAGATTTCTTCAAAAATCCCATCATAATGGAACTTTATAATTCTTGAGCCTTCATCTGATAAATCCACAACTTCTCCAATTAACTTTCCATTTCCAAAAGAAAACTTAGTACCTACTTTTGCTCTTTTCCCTGGTTTTACTAGAGCTTGCCAAGTATCTTCCTCAGTTCTTTTTAATAATAGAAACTCAATTTTTCCTCCAGTTTCAAGCTTCTCACCTATCAATCTAGCTGGTATAACTCTAGTATTATTTAGAACTAAACAATCCCCTGGATTTAAATATTCTATTACATCTCTAAAGACTTTATGCTCAATATCTCCTGTCTCTTTATCCAGTACCATCAATCTTGAACTAGCTCTATCTTCTATAGGAACTTGAGCTATAAGTTCCTGTGGTAAGTCAAATTTAAAATCACTTGTTTTCAATGTTAAACTTCCTCTCTTAAAATTTCTCTAGCTACAATAATATCAAAAAAACAACTTATTTTCCACAATATTACCATAATCTATCAAGAAATTACTCTTTTTAGCATACATTATATCCACAATATATAGATATTTTTCCACGATATACACGTCTTATCCACAATATATAGATGCAGTACACACAATTTTCAGTGTATTTATCCACAGTATCTACAGGTGTAAATACCATTTTGTGGATATATTTGAATTTTTACCCATTTTAGAAATATTTAAATTTAATGACTATTCTATTTTATAAGTATTTATATAATCTATTTTTATTTTTCATTAGGATATGGAATTTTTAGGTGTTCATATGCTAATGGCATAGCTACTCTCCCTCTAGGCCCTCTATTTATAAAGCCCAGCTGAAGCAAATATGGCTCATATACATCTTCTATAGTATTTCTATCTTCACCAATAGAAGCTGCTAATGTATCAAGACCAACTGGTCCCCCTCTAAATTTTTCTATTATAGTCATAAGAAGCTTCTCATCTACAAAATCAAGCCCTAAATTATCAACACCTAAAAGTTCTAGTGCATCTTTTGCTACCTCATCAGTTATTTTTCCATCAGCTCTAACTTGTGCAAAATCCCTAACTCTTTTTAATAATCTATTTGCTATTCTTGGAGTCCCTCTTGAACGTTTTGCAAGCTCTAAAGCACCATTAGATTGTATTTCTGCATCTAAGATATGTGATGACCTAAGGACTATTTTTGAAAGCTCATCAACTGTATAGTAATCCAATTTACAAATAACACCAAATCTATCTCTAAGTGGATTTGTAAGCATACCAGCTCTTGTTGTAGCCCCAATAAGCGTGAATTTAGGAAGGTCAAGCCTTATACTCCTTGCAGATGGCCCTTTTCCTATTATTATATCTAAACAAAAGTCTTCCATCGCTGGATACAAAACTTCTTCAACACTTCTGTTGATTCTGTGTATCTCATCTATAAACAAGACATCATTTTCATTTAAGTTTGTAAGTATGGCTGCCAAATCTCCAGCTCTTTCTATTGCAGGACCTGATGTAATCCTTAAATTTACACCCATCTCATTAGCTATTATGCTAGCTAGAGTAGTCTTTCCAAGACCTGGTGGTCCATATAAAAGCACATGGTCTAACTGCTCATTTCTTGATTTAGCTGCCTCTATAAATATGCTAAGTTGCTCTTTGGATTTTTCTTGACCTAAATAATCTTCTAGAGTCTTTGGTCTTAGACTATTTTCTATATCTATATCTTCTGTCTTCATTGTAGAAGTTATTATTCTATTTTCATCTTCAAAACCTTGCATTTATACCCCTCCTCTCGTACTTTTGGAAATCTACTGTGATATTTTGAAATCTACCTCTATACTTTAAATATTATTTTAAAGTCTAAATGTTATTTTAAAGATTTACTCATTATATATGTAAGTGCTTTCTTTATAATGGCTTCTGTATCCATACCATCCTTTTTACACTTTTGAACTGCATCTTTTGACTCTGATAATGTATAACCTAAAGCTACAAGTGCATCCACAGACTCATCTTGAGATATTAAGGTAGGTTTTTGCGATAATAATGTTGGTTCAAATTCTATGTTGTTTTTGTCTACCTTGTCTTTAAGTTCTAAGACAATTCTTTCTGCTGTCTTTTTACCAACACCAGGAGCTTTGGATAATTTTCCAATATCTTCACTTAAAATATACGCTCCTAACTGTGCTGGTGATGCAAATGATAGTATTGAAAGTGCCACCTTAGGCCCTATCTTAGATACAGATGTAAGTAACTCAAACATCTTAAGTTCCTCCCTACTTACAAAACCACAAAGGCTCATATCATCTTCTCTCACAATTAGTTTAGTATATATTTTTGTAGCTTCTCCCACTTGTAAATTCATGATTGTATTGGATGATACATTTACCTTATATCCTATACCATTATTTTCAATAACTATATTATCTATATAAATCTCTTCTATTGTACCTTTTATATAACTATACATATTTACCACCTATATTCTTTAGAGTTTTTTCAAGCTTATTTGAATGAGCATGGCAAATAGCCACAGCTAAGGCATCTGCAACATCATCTGGTTTTGGAACCTTTTTTAAATTCAAAAATGAGGTTACCATCTGTTGAACTTGTGCCTTATCTGCTCTTCCATATCCAACTACACCTTGTTTTACTTGAAGTGGAGTGTATTCATACACTGGTTTCCCATTATGAGCACATGCAAGCATAGTAACACCTCTAGCTTGTGCAACTGTTATAGCTGTTTTTACATTCTTGTTAAAGAATAATTCTTCCATTCCAACTTCATCTATATTGTAATTCTTTACGATTGTATCAATTCCTTTATATACAAGTTCCAATCTTCTCGATATATTCATGTGTGCAGGTGTTGTCACTGCTCCATAATCTATTACCTTAAACTTGCTATTTTTGTATTCAACTATACCATATCCAACTATAGCTATACCTGGGTCAATCCCCAATATTATCATTTTTTTAAATTCCCCCTAAAAATAAAAGAAATACCAAAATGTATTTCTCATAAAAACTTATGTTCTAAATTATTATACCATAAATAATATTAACAAATCATAAAATGGTATATGTAAAATATAAAATAAAGTAAAAAAGTTATACCAAAGCAAGATTTTACTTCAGTATAACTTTTATATTTAGTACAAATAAATTATGGTATTTTATAGGAATTAAATGTGACTACAATTTTAATATTAACTTACTTAGTATTAACTTGCAAAGTCTTCCAATCTTGAATAAGCATCTTCTTCAGTATCCATAACTACACCTTTTTTGATTTCATCTTGAACTGTCTTAGGAAGTGAATCTATTCTTATTTTTGTTTTTTCTACTAAGGTTTTATTTCCACTATTATCATATTTATATAATGCTATATTTCCATTATCATTTTCAATCGTATATTTACCTTTTATAGTGGCATTCATTGCTTGTACATCTTTAGTGTCACTATATTTAGATTCTACTAGTACGATTTCATTTTTATCCATACTCTTTATTTCTTTACTTGGATACTCTTTTTTAAAATATGATACTATTTCTGATTTTGTCTTATCTAATAATGATTCTGGAACTATCCCAGCCATTGTAAGTGTTCTCTTATAATTAGTTTCATTTTCGCCTTCACTTTGAAGCCAAACTTCACAATTTTTATTTAATCCAAAAGCTTCTTTTGACTTTTCATTCATATTCGCACTAGTACTTACAACTTCACCAGTTTGAACTCCATTATGTTTTAATCTTGTCCCTATATAAACTCCACTACTTAATACAAATACTCCTACTAGTATTAAGGCAGATATTTTCCAAGGAAATAATTCTTTTTTCTTCTTTTCAAACATTGATTACGCCTCCTTTTTCTATTATTTTCTCCAAGCTGTAAGTTTTTATACAATTTAGGTAAATTTTAGAAGAAAATATATTTACATTTCAAATTACTCTAAGAATAGATATTTTATAAAAGAGAGTTTTCTCTTAAAGGTTATATTCTTGTAATTATATGGACATAATTTATAATAAATAATCGTTTAGGAGGTAATAACTTTGGAAAGAATAAATTGTAATGTAACTAACTGCTCACATAATAATAGCCATATATGTTATGCAGATAAAATTTTTATAAATGGTGAAAAAGCTCACAATGATAGACATACTTGTTGTAGTTCATTTTTAGATGAGTCTATTTACAGCAATCTATCAAGCAATGTTAATAATAGAAATTGTGAAGAATTAGTTTGTAGTGTAAAAAACTGTGAATACAATAAAGATGGTAGTTTATGTACACTTGACAATATATTGGTTGCTCCTGAAACTGATAGAGTAAATCTTTATGTTGAAACATGTTGCTCTAGCTTTAAATGCAAATAATCACAATATAAATAAATATAAGGGTGTCAAATATGACTAAACTAACATAGTGTAGAGTATCTACAACTATTAGTTTGATTATACTTGACACCCTTATTTATTTTGAATAAAATCTCATTATTATAATCATATATAATATTATAACTGTAATTAAATTTGATAAATTTCTATAAATTGGTATAATCAATATGTAAATTGAATTTTAAATAAATTAGTCATAAAAATAAAATATCGAGTATATAGTGTTATATTAACTAGAAATGAGGTGCTTATGAGTATATTTTACATTCAATTTCTTTATTTTGTAATTTATAGTTTTATAGGATGGTGTTGTGAGACTACATATTGTTCAATTTTACAAAAGAAATTTGTAAATAGAGGTTTTTTAAATGGACCATTTTGTCCTATATATGGCTTTGGAGCATTAGCGATAGTTGCTACATTAACTCCTTTTGTACACAATATTCCCTTGTTGTTTTTATTTAGTATAATTATAACTAGTATAATGGAATATCTTACAAGCTTTGCATTAGAAAAAATATTTAATATGACCTGGTGGGATTATTCTAAGCACAAATTTAATATTCATGGCAGAGTTTGTCTAGAAAATTCACTTATGTTTGGTGTATTATCATTAATTGTAATGCTTATAGTACATCCTATTGTAGTTGATTTAATTAACTCTATCCCTAAAAATATACTATCTATACTGGCTATATCTATAGAAGTTTATTTTGTTTTAGATTTAGTAATTACAGTACATACAATCTTACAATTAAATGGCAAATTAAAACAAATCAATCTTATAATTAAAGAATTAAAAGATAAAAAAGAATACTACAAACTTATTACACAGGAAACTATTGAAAACAAACTTGAGTCTTTGATTGAAAATAGACTTGAGACTTTAGAAGATAGATTTGAAATACTTAAGGAAAAAGAAAACTATCGTTATGTTAGAAACCGTATTGATGAGCTTAAAAATAAACTTAATAATTTATTGTCTAACCACAAATTACTTCATAGACGTATTATCAAAGCATTCCCTAATATTAGCTCTAATAAACATAAAGATATTTTGAATAAAATCAAAGAAGACATTAAATCAATAAAAAAAGATAAATAGTTTAATAAACATAATATAAATTCAATAATAAAAATATTAATACATAATAGTAAGGATTAGAGTATTTTTTATAAAATACTCTAATCCATTGATATTCTAATCCATCAGTATCTCAACAGATTCTTTAAGTGTACTGACTTCTCCAACATTACCAGGGAAAATTATATATGGCATATTAGGAAATTTACTTTCTTTACCTGTCATCCATACTGGTATACCAGGTTTTATTTGCCCCATTACTGTAGCTTTTTTTACTTTAAGTGCTTTAGTACCAACATCACTAGACGTAATCCCACCTTTAGCTATAATGAAGTTAGGCCTTACATTAAGCATACCAATTATACTAGTAACAGCATCTGATATCTCTACAGAAATCATAAGTTGTTTATCTTTATCGTTTGTATCTAAATCAAAACGCTCTCGCCTAGTATAAACAGCAACAGTTTTTCCACTACTTATTTTTTCTTCTACTACTTGTATAACTCTTTTTACTTCATTTTTTAGACCATTTTCCTGTAGAACTAAATGTTGATTAAACTCTATAAATTCTATCGGATATTTACAATTTTTAAGTTCTTCTAATTGCTGAGTGGTCTTATTTACATGTGAACCAACAAGTATAATCCCTCCATTAGTATTATCTTTTGAAACTAACTCATCTTTAGTAAGTAATGCCTTATCACTCACTCCTCCAAGAACCTTTGTTATAGCAGCAGCACTTCTAAACATAAACTCTTTTCCACTATTTACTGCACGTATAAATGCAATTGCAAATACCTTTACGTCTACATAGTCAGTTGCATTTACAATGACTTTATTGAAATCTTTAACCATTTTAAGTTTTTCTGTTATAGCTTCAATCTTTAGTCCTCTAAGCTCTTCAGAAGAAATGTATATCATATCATTAGACTTGTACTTTCCATTTGTCTTTTCTTCACACCACTCACCTATATCAGAAGCTTTATAACCAAAAGACTTGTCTTTTGCAAATTCAGTCATGCCTGCTGGTATAAGCATTTCTTCTTCTTTAACATAATGTATATTATCTATAGTGAATCTGCCACCTTCTTTAAAAAATGGCATTATTATTTCACCATCATATGTCTTTCCTGATAATTTCTCTACTTCACTTTTTAACAAATCGGTTTCAAGAGGATAGTGTCCTCTCATTGTAGAATCACTACGACTTATAATTATAAAATCCTTATTAGTTTTTTTAGATACATCCACAATATTTTTTGATATTTCTCTATGTGCTTCTGTTGTTTGATTAACAGTAAATCCTCTTGAATTAGTAAGTATAAAAAACATACTATTTTCTTCATTAAAACCTTGTTTTATACTATCTTTGTCCCAATCAGTATAAACAGAAATATCATGAACAGTCTGCACGCCTGTTGGGTCATCATCTAATACGATTATCTTTCTATCTAAATTTTTAAGTTCAGTTGCAAGAAGTTCATTTAATTTATCCTCATCTACTTCTTTAAAAGTATTAAGTATATCTATGCTAATTGGTTTTACTTCTCTCATTTAAAACGCCCCTTTATGTAATTTATGTAATCTGAATATAACCTATATAATATAACTCAATAGTTTATTATTTATAATCCTGGAAGTGGTATAATTCCATTTATAACACTAAGTAATAGAACCATTATAAATGCTACAACACCAGCAATAGTTCCTCCAATTGTCCAAGAATTTAAAGTATCTTTAACTGATAACCCACTAAATCTTGAGAGTACCCAGAACCCAGAATCATTTGGAAGAGAAAAACCAACTCCTCCAGCACATATAGCAAGCCCTACTAAAACTGGTGACATACCAGTTGCCAAAATCGTAGGCCCTAAAATTGACGATGTCGTTACTAGGGCTACAGTAGCAGAACCTTGAGAAATCCTAAGTAGTGCACTTAACAAGAACCCAAGTACTATAACTGATATACTAAGACCAGACATAGTATCAACTAAGAAATTACCTATACCACTTGCATTTATAACACTACCAAATGCTCCCCCTGAGCCTGTTATTAATAGTATTAAACCAGCTGAATCGGCAGCTTCGATAACAACGTCTCCCATAGGTTTACTTATGTATTTCTTTAAAAATACTATTGCTACTAATATCCCAAGAAGTATTGCTATGTTTTTATCTCCTATAAATGCAAGTATTCCACTAATTTTAGAACCTTTTTCCACAAACATACTAAATACATTTGATACAAGTATAAGAAGTATTGGAAATAATAAAGAGAACATAGAAATTCCAAAACCTGGTACTTCAGAAGAGTTATCATTTTCAAGCTTAATGCTATCTTCTCCCTGTTCTAAATTTTTTTCTCTATCATTCTCATCAATTGCATAGGACGGATATTTCTCAAAACGTTTTCCATAAAGCCATCCACCTACAAGAGCAGCTGGAAAAGCAACAATTATAGAATAAAGTATAAAACTACCCACATTCGCATTTACATTTGCTGCAACTGCCAAAGGTCCTGGTGTAGGTATTACAAGTGCATGTCCTACTATAGTCCCAACCCCTAATGCACATACAAAGACCATTAGAGATTTCTTAGTTACCCTTGAAACATACTTAATTATAGGCATCATTATAACGAAAGCTGCATCCATAAAAACTGGAATTGAGATTAAAAATCCTGCTGTAGTTACAGCTAATGCACTATTTTTTTCTCCTGTTTTAGCTAACAAACCTTTTGCGATAGATTCTGTAGCTCTTGACTCTGAAAGAATATTTCCAAATATTATTCCAAGTCCAATTACAATACCTATACTTCCTAATGTATTTCCAAACCCAGTCGATATTGTAGTTGAAATTTCATTTATAGGCATTCTAACCATAAAACCTGTAATTATCGATGTTATAAGTAATGCTAAAAATGGATTTACTTTAAACTTAATAATCGATACAAGTAAAATTCCTATAGATATAACAAATGCTATCAAAAGTCCATATCCTGTAATCATAATTTTTACCCCTCTATCATTCTACTTTATTATTTTATCAATCTTATTTTTTCTTTACTATGATAACTTAACTTTGCTGTATTTATATAATCTAATCTTAATAATATGTATTTACTACTACATCAATGTATTTAAAATTAATCATTATGTTTCTTTATTTCAACATCTGCTAATTTTTCAAAATACTGTGCTATTGCACCATGGTCATCTTCTAAATGCCCATGTACTTTTAGTGTCTGCATGATTTCTAATAGTTGACTTGTCATAGGTAGTGGCACATCTAAATTGTGTGCTGTCTGCATTACATTCTTAATATCTTTTAGATTAATAGATATTTTACCACCTGGTTTAAAGTCACGATTCATAATCATTGGTATCTTTGCATCCAATATTGTACTGCCAGCTAGACCTCCTCTTATTGCCTTATAGACTTTTTCTGGGTCTGCTCCTGCTTTTGCTGCAAGTACAAATGCCTCAGATACTGCTGCTATTGTCAAATTAACTATTACTTGATTTGTAAGTTTTGTAACACTTCCACTTCCATTATCTCCAATTAAAATAGATGAACTCCCCATTATATTAAAAAATGGCTCTACTTTTTTATAGATTTCTTCCTTGCCACCAGCCATAAAAGCAAGTGTACCATCAATTGCTTTTGGCTCTCCTCCACTTACTGGAGAATCTATAAATTCGAAGTTCATTTCTTTTAACTTATTTGCACACAAAACAGATTCTGTAGGAGTAACTGAACTCATATCCACTATTATACTTCCTTCTTTTAGAGACTTTGTCAAACCATCTACTCCAAATAATACATCCTGTACAATGGCTCCATTTGGAAGAATTGTAAATACTATCTCACACTCTTTACCCATTTCTAAAACACTTGCATATTTTGCTCCACATGATATAAGTTCATCCACAGCAGATTTATTAATATCATACACAAAAAGATTACATCCATCTTTCAATAAATTTTTTGCCATTGGTTTTCCCATTATTCCTAATCCAATAAATCCTAACTTCATTTTATCTTCCTCCATATCTTCACATTTTTGAAAACGGTTTTTTATGATTTAGAGTATACTACACACCAGTATACCGGTCAATATAAATTCTAAAAGTATTTATTTTAACAATAAATTGTATTTTTTATACATTTATATTATATTTAGTTATTCTATATAATATTTAATACATACTATTAATTAAAAATACTACACTCTACTTCTCATATAATTTATACATTTAAATTACTCTAGTTCTAATATAAATCATATATCACTATCCAACAATTTTTCATATTTTGTCATCTTATATGTAATTTAGATTTCAAAAGATTGACCTTATTTTTACTATGTTGTATGCTTAAAATTATATAAGTTTTTGTATTTTTATATTGTTTAGGGGGTATTATATATGGCTACATTTAAAAGATTACAAGAACAAGCATATGACTACTTAAAAGAATTGATACTGTCTGGAGAAATAGTAGAAAATGAAATATATTCCGAGACAAAGCTTGCTAGTGAAATAGGTATCTCCAGAACGCCAATAAGAGATGCTCTTCAAAGACTTAGCCAAGATGGATTTATAGATATAATTCCAAGTAAAGGTTTTAGAATTCATCAAATCACAGCAAATGAAATTGTAGAGATATTCCAAATACGCTCTGCGATAGAAGGGTTTTGCACTTTTTTAATTACAAGTCAATACAAAGAACCTAGAGCAGTTGAAACTATAAGTAAATTAAAATCTCTTCTAGATAAACAAAAAGATATTTTATTAGGTGATAAAAACTTAAATTCATTTGCTGAATACGATACATTATTTCACACAACAATAGTCTCATATGCTCAAAATACTGAATTTGATAAGATGTTTAACAGTTATATGTACAGAATAAAAAAACTAGCTCTTGACTCATTGTCACATGAGGGAAGACTTGAAACAACATTAAAAGAGCATACAGATATTTTTAATAATATAGCGAATGGATGTATTGAAGATGTTTACAGAACGACACTCGTTCATATGGAAACTCCTAAATACATTAATTTAGAAGATTTCTGCAACAATAAAATATTTTAATATCATCTTTGGTAAAATTATATTTATATTAAATTAATTTCCTAGTTATAAAAAATAATCTATAATTATAGTGTAACTAATATTATTTTAAGGAGTGATTTTTTTGAACGAAGATGTTGTAACTAATGAAACAATCGACAAAGATTATGCCATTGAAGAAGTTCGTATGGCATGTAAGCATTTTGGTGACTTATATTTTTATTTTTCCAAAGTGTTATTTGAAGAGCTTGGAGAAGATAAAACTAGCGAAATATTAAAGAAAGTTTTGTTTGAAAGGTCTGAAGAAAGAGCTATTGCTATGAGAGAAAGAGCTCATGAAAATGGAGAGGAATTAATTGCAGACAATATTATTAGCACAACTGATGTTCCATTCTTAGGCTGGGTTCCTGAATTTGAAGAGTTGCATTGCCCTTATGGTGCTTCCTGGCTTTCAAGATTTGAGGAAAATCCTTGGTTTAAAAAATTTGCATCTCTTTATTGTGATGTTACAGATACTACTGTCGCCGAAGTATTTACAGGAGATACATCCCACAAAATAACAAAAAACATTCTATGGGGAGATAAAAGCTGTGAAAGAATATATTTCCATGATGACAAGGTATCTGAAGGTAAGTACACATATGGAAATAAAAATTGTAAATAAATAAATTAAATTTTCTATATTCTTATACTATATTTTGTACTTTTTCATATAAATATTATAACTAGTCTTTTATTTTACTTTGGTTTAACTTAAAGATAATTTAATTTTAATCTATATGTATTATCATATAGGTAATAAGAAAATTATCTTTATAAATTATAGTTTTAGTTTTATAATTTATAAAATATTTATGTTCTTTGTAAAATTTTTTAGGAGCTTCTAATGTTATGCTATAAAACTATCTTGAGAAGGGCTGATTGAATGTTTAATAAAATATATGAAAAGAAAGAATTTATAGTTTTTCAAGTTAAAAAAGGTTATGTAGTTTATAATACTAGAAAGAGTTTTGAAGAAGGTCACACACATTTAAAGCATTTTGAAGCAGCAAAGACAGCTATTGATTTAGCAATAAATAAAAAGATTCCTAGAAGTAAAGATGGTTATTATCTGACTAGTTTAATTCGCATAAGTGATGATTGTTATTACATTGATAAGTTAAGCGAATTATTATATGTCAGAGAACAAAAAGGTAAAAAAGAAAAGTACTGTAATTCTGGTTATCAGATGTAGCAAGACTAGTTGTGAATTATAAGTACCTTTAGTCTTAAAACCAAAGAGTATCAGTAAATTTACAAAATAACTTACTGATACTCTTTTTAATTATATTATTAATATTTAAATTTATTACAAAATTCTATAAAAATTTTTATGCTATCTATTCAGATTCTGTATCTGCAAATTGACTATTATAAAGCTTCTCATAAAATCCACCTTTTTCCATAAGTTCTTCATGATTCCCCTGCTCTATAATACTTCCATTATTCATAACTAAAATCAAGTCAGCATTACGAATCGTAGAAAGTCTATGTGCTATAACAAAACTAGTTCTACCATTCATAAGATTTCTCATTGCTTTTTGAAGCATAAGTTCTAATCTAGTATCAACAGAACTAGTAGCTTCATCAAGTATCAATATTGAAGGGTCTGATATAAAAGCTCTAGCTATGGTTAAAAGTTGTTTTTCTCCCAAAGATATATTAGATGCTTCTTCATTTAAGAACATATTATATCCATCTGGAAGAGTCGTTATAAAATGATGCACATTTGCTACTTTTGCTGCCTGTATAATTTCTTCTTTAGTAGCTCCAAATCTACCATATTCTATATTTTCAAAAATGGTTCCATTAAATAGCCATGTATCTTGAAGTACCATACCAAACATCGAACGTAAATCTTTACGTTTCATATCCCTTATGTCTACCCCATCAATTTTAATAGCCCCCTTCTTAACATCATAAAACCTCATCAATAAGTTTATTAATGTTGTTTTACCTGCTCCAGTAGGTCCAACAATAGCTACCATCTGACCACTTTTTATTTCTGCATTTAAAT
This sequence comes from Clostridioides sp. GD02367, assembly GCF_045900275.1. Classification (NCBI taxonomy): domain Bacteria; kingdom Bacillati; phylum Bacillota; class Clostridia; order Peptostreptococcales; family Peptostreptococcaceae; genus Clostridioides; species Clostridioides sp. GD02367. The sequence goes on from NZ_JBJODK010000001.1 coordinate 131,917, forward strand.
CTTCTATTAAGGTTGCATCTTCTCCATAACCAAAATTGACATGCTCAAATGTAACATTACCTTTTACATCTTCTATCTTAATTGAATTTTCAGCATCAGGTATTTCCTCTTCTTCATCCAAGATTTCAAACACACGCTCTATTGCTGCAAAAGAAGATTGTATTACAGTTGACAATTGTGTCATTTGTGAAAGAGGCTGATTTATCTGCCATATATAACGTACAAATGCCTGTAAATTTCCGACTGTTATTCCTCCACTTACTGCATATATAGAACCAACAACTGCTACTGCTGCAATTCCAAAATAAGTTACTAATGAAACCATTGGATTCATCATACTTGATATAAATTGCGCCTTAAATCCATTTTCACAAAGTTCTTGATTTACTTTTTTAAATTCTTTTATAGAGTCTTCTTCTTTTCCATATAATTTTATCTCATTAAACCCAGTATACATTTCTTGTACTTTTCCATTTAGTTTTCCAAGAGCATTTTGCTGTAATGAAAATCTATTTTGTGATTTTTTTACTATAAACTTGGATACAAAATAACTAATTGGAATTATAAAAAGGGCTATAATTGCCATATATGTGTTAATTGTAAACATCATTGAAAGTGCTAAGATTATTACTAAGATTGAATTTACAATTTGCATGAAGCTCTGTTGTAGGGCATTTGATATTGTATCTACGTCGTTTGATATACGGCTTAACACATCTCCAAAGCTATTACTATCAAAGTAACTAATTGGCAATCTTCTTATCTTATTTTCTACTTCATTTCTTAAATCTCTCATCGTATTTTGGATAGCATTTGTAAGTAAAAAACTTGAAACATAAGTGAAAATTGCATTGGCAACATATATACATGCTAAAAGCACCAATATTTTTATTACATAATTAAAATTTACAGATGCTCCAGGTATTCCTTTCGCTATACGAATTACGTCTTTAGTTAATTGTGTTATTATTAATCCCTCTGTTTTAGGAGCAATTGCATTCATAGTGGCTGCTGAAATTATACATATAATAGCTATAATAAAGGAAAATTTATATCGTTTTACAAATGGAAGAAGTCTACCAATTGTTTTTTTAAAACCTTTAGACTTTTTCATTATTCCAATTCCTCCTTTTTCAACTGAGATGTTGCAATTTCATAGTATATTTCACAATTCTTTAATAGTTCCTTATGAGTTCCCATTCCGACAACTTGCCCCTCATTGAGTACTATAATCTTATCAGCATCAATAATAGAACTGATTCTCTGTGCAACAATCAATACAATTGCCTCTTTTGTTTCTTTCTTTAACTTAGAACGAAGTATTGCATCAGTTTTAAAATCAAGTGCAGAAAAACTATCATCAAAAATATATATTTCAGGTCTTCTTATAATAGCTCTTGCAATAGAAAGTCTCTGTTTTTGACCTCCTGATACATTTGCTCCACCTTCACTAATTAATTCATCGAATTTTCTAGGTTTTTTTGATATAAATTCATATGCTTGCGCAACTTTTGCTGAATATTCTAGTTCTGATTCTCCTGCCTTATGTTTACCAAATCTAATATTGTTTGCTATACTACCAGTAAATAGTAATGATTTTTGAGGTATAAATCCTATCTTCTTTCTTAAAGCCTTCAAATCATATTCTCTTATATCTACTCCATTTATCCTAATACTACCTTCTGTTACATCATAAAATCTAGGTATCAAGTTAATAAGAGTACTTTTTCCACTACCAGTACTTCCTATAAAAGCAACTGTTTCACCTGTTTTTGCAGTAAATGAAATATCCTTAAGTACTGAAGCCTCTCCATCTGGATAAGTAAAAGTTACATCATCAAATTCTATAATGCCTTTATTTTCAGTATCTTTGATTCCATTTTCAGGATTTTTTATAAGTGGTTCCTCATTTAAAAGTTCCTTTATTCTATTTGCAGACACTTCTGCTCTTGGATACATAATAAATACCATCGAGAAAAGCATAATTGAAAACATAGCATGAAAAAGATATTCCAAAAATGCAACCAATTGTCCAACTTGAAGTTCTCCAATATTTATCTTCTCACTTGAAATCCAAAATACAACCAAAACGGCTATATTTAATAGTAAAAAGAATGCTGGTTGAGTAATTGACATAAGCTTGAATAATTTTTTAGAAACATTAGCATAATATGTATTTGTTTTTTCAAACCTTTCTGTTTCATAATCATCATTTCCAAAAGCTCTAATTACTCTTATTCCTGTTAAATTTTCCCTTGATATAAGGTTTAATTTATCCAATCCTTTTTGTTGTTTTAAAGATATAGCTTGAGATACCTTTGCTATTATTGCTACCCCAATAATTATAAAAGGTACTGATATAGCTAATACCATTGAAAGTTCTACACTTGTTCTAATAGTCATTATTATACTTATAATAAACATGACTGGTGTTAATAAAGCGGTTCTTAGTAGTATATTCACAAATTGCTGAATTTGAAATGCATCGTTTGTCGTTCTTGTAATCATTGAAGAAACTCCAAACTTATTATATTCAGTATGTGAAAATTCTTGTGATTTTTTAAATATGTCATTTCTTATATCTCTAGTTACACTTGTTGACACCTTTGCAGAACAATAACCCAACAATATACTACCCACAACTCCTATAACAGAAATAATAACAATCACTATTCCCATTTGTTTTATGTAAGCTATATTTTGATTTGCTATACCATTATCAATTATTTTAGCTATTATTGTTGGAATACCCAATTCAACTAATGCAAAACTAAATATAGCCAGTATATTTAATACTATTAACAACTTATAATTCTTTAAATAACTTAAAATTAATTTCATATTTTTCTCCTTTCTTAGTTTTTGAGGTAATGTAATTACATAATAATACCAAATTTATAAATACTTAATTTTATAAAAAAAGGAGAAAAGAGTTAACGCACTCTCTTCTCCAGCATATTCTTTTTAATACACCCTCCGACAAGTCGCTTATATGTTAACACATTTGGCAAGTAATGTCAATTCATATAGCCAAAAGTCTTTTAAATGCTTTATTTCATAACGTTATAACAAATTGGCATGCACTTTATTCTTATTTTTTACTGTACTCTAATTTTACAAGTTCTCCAATATTACTAAGTCTCTTAAAGTTTAAATTCGTCTTGTTTATACCAGATTTAAACAATGGAATCCCTTTACCCAATATTATTGGCATTATATAGATATAATAATCATCAATTAGATTATCTTTCATAAATAATTTTACTATGTCACTTCCTCCAACTATCCAAATATCTTTTTTATTATTCTCTTTCCCAAGTTGCTCAATTAGTTTTTGGGGTTCTAAATTTGTATACTTTACATTTTCAGTTGTTCCATTAACTGTATTTGAGTATACATAACATTCTTTACCTTTATAATACCACTGAGCAGGACTAAGTTCATTTACAATCTGTGTATATGTTGAATTTCCCATAATAATAGTATCAATTGTATTGTAGAAAGTATTATAATCTTCCTCCTGTTGAAAATCTGGATATATCTCATCTAAAAAACCTACACTACCATTTTCCTCAGCTATATATCCATCTAAACTCATTGCAATGTAAAGTACTACTTTTCTCATATTTAATACCTCCAATATTTATAGTGTGATTATTCTATGTAAATATCACTTTTTTACTCATTCAATGATACCCTATTAATATTTCCTAAAACAAATTTAAATAAAGTTGGCATTAATTTTAAAAATTATTATATAAATAATTTAAAAATACAATAATTTATTGAAAATTCCAATTAGTCTAAATAAACATTGCTCTCACTTAATACTGGTTCTATAATATAATTATAAGCTATTAATATTGTAAAGCTATTATTTTAACATAATGACTTTAATACTTATAGTTAATTTTACTTTTGTTGAAAGGTGGTAAATGACATGAAAATTTCAGAAATTGCTACTCCAAGTTTTTTACTAGATTTAGACCAGTTAGAAAAGAATATTGATACAGTTCAACAAATTTGTTCAAAGAATAATAAGCAACTTTGGCCTATGCTTAAGACGCATAAAAGTACCTATATTGCAAAACTTCAAAAAGATGCAGGAGCCACTGGATTTCTAGTTGGAACACTTGATGAGGCTGAATGTTTAATGAAATCTGGCTTTGAAGATATTATGTTGGCTTACCCTTACATGGGAGATGCAAATATAAATAGAATCTTATCTATGGCATCAAAAATAAATTTAATATGTGCTACAGATAATCTAGAGTGTGCTAAGGCTTACAGTGAAGCTTTTTCTAAGGCTAAAGTTGAATGTAAATTACTTATCATTGTAGATTGTGGCTTACATCGTTTTGGAATTGAGCCAGAAAAAGTAGTTGAACTTGCTACTGCAATTTCAAAACTAGAAAACATAAAAATCGTTGGTATAAGCTCACATCCAGGACAAGTCTATGGTTGTAGTTCCCCAGAAGGAGTTCCAGATGTGTGTATTCAAGAAGATTCTTCTTTAGAGAAAGCATGCAAGGCTTTAACTGATAATGGATTCAATGTAGAAATTGTAGCTTCTGGTAGTACTCCAACAGTTGAAGCTGAAGCTGCTTCTAAAACTATAACTTCTGTAAGACCTGGAAACTATGTATACTACGATGCTATACAAATAGGTCTAGGTTGTGCTACTGAAGATATGTGTGCTCTTACTGTTATGTGCACTGTAATCTCAAAAAATAGTAGTGGATATTATTTAGTAGATTGTGGAAGCAAGTGTCTTGGACTTGATAAAGGTGCACATGGAAATAGTAGTATTGTTGGCTATGGCAGAGTTTGTGGACATCCAGAACTTACTATTGATTCACTTTCAGAAGAAGTTGGAAAAATTAAAGTAAATGGTGAAACTAATATAAAAATTGGTGATAGAATAAGAATCATACCTAATCATTCTTGTTCTACTGCAAACTTGACAAGTAATTTGTTAGGTTTTAGAGGAGATACAATAGAAAAAGTTATCAAAGTGGATATACGTGGAAATTCACAACAAATTCTACTTTAAAAACATATTTATATTAATTTCAAAATGTATTTATTATAATATCGACATTAAAAATGTAAAAAGAAAATATGTTTTCATCATTTCAACAATGAAGAAGAGGTTTATCTCTATTTTGAGATAACCTCTTCTTTTTTAATTAGTATATAATTACTATATTTGTCAATTTCTGCATATATAGATTCTCATACATACTTTATAATTAGGTTATAATTTTATTTTATCTACATTAATCCCATAACAGTAAGTAAAACTCTTACTATCAACATTCCCACTACTGCATCAAATATTGGAACTGCCAGCAATAACACTCTATACTTGGTACTAGCATTTGCTACAAGTACTATTCTTGCATAATGACCAACTAGAGTACCCATTAACATACATGGCATAATTAATATAGTTGCTTGTGGTGCAGTAATTAGACCTTGTGCAAATAAGTTTGCTGCTGTAGCTGCTCCTGCTGCCTTAGCAAAGAACGCTGCTATCAAAACTACAACTGATTCTCCAGGTAGTCCAAAAATACCCATTACTGGTCCAAAAACACTTCCTAAAATATCAACTAGTCCAGTTAATTGTAAAAACTGTACTATTACATAACCCATTATCATAGCTGGTAATATTTGTTCAACACCTATGTAGAAACCTTTTTTTGCTCCCCCCATAAATGTTTCAACAGCAGTTTTCTTAGGTTTACTATTTACAATTGCATTTCCATTAGTTTGTTGACTCATACTACACAGCCTCCTTAGTCTTAGTCTTTTTATTTTTTATACTTATAATTAATCTAACTAGATTGGCACCAAGTATCTTACAGAATATCTCTATAAGGATTATTGGGCCTAATGCCAATAATGCTATTGGTAAAAGTGGAGCTTGAGTATTTATTGTGTTTAATATAACAGCTGAACCAGCATATTGATATGCTACAAATATAGTTCTTTCATCATCAGTTATTTCTCCACTTTCATACAATTCTTTTGTCATTATTGAAGCAACATCTGAACTAGTAAATGAAGATACAAATGCTATACCTGCTATACCAGGTATACCAAGTATAGGTCTAAGCAATGGATTGAATATTTTTGATGCTGCTTTCATTCCTCCCATAGATTCAACTACATCTATAAGACCTACAGCAAAACAGACAGTTGGTATTAAAGTCAGTGCAAATAAGAATCCATCTTTTGCTCCAGTTCCTCCTTTCCCCATAAAATCTACACCATCTGAGATAGTACCAAATGAACCTGTAAGATTTGCAAAATCTAGTGCTTTAAGAAATCCTTGACTATCCTTAAATATTCCTGAAAATAATACTATCAATATAAATAAAGACAGATACCCTTTCCATGTTACCTTATTATCTCCAGTTGTTTTATCCATATAAAATCCCCCTTTATACCTCAAATTTATCTAAATTTAAAATAATTGTAGAAATTAATTTCACCCTCTCAAACATCGAATTTACTAATGCGTATTCTCTTGATGTATGATTCCATTCTCCTCTTACACCAAAAGAGCAGATTGTGGGAACGTTTGCAATTGTCAAATAACTAGCATCTGAACTACCTCCAAGTCTCTTAGCATTTAATTCTCCAAACCCATTTTCTTTAGATACTGTATTTACAAATTTATGAAATCTCATAACATCTTCTGTAGTCTCAAATGCCATCATTTCGCTTATAAAGTCAACTTCTGTAGAAGTTCCATCTATATAAGTTTCTTTACATATTTCTCTAATTCTTTCTTTAACATTCTCCATTTCTTCCACTTTTTCAAATCTAAGGTCTACTTCTATATTACAATCTTCTGGAATAGAGTTTGATACTCTTCCTCCTTTAATTACACTTACACTTGCTGTAGTTCCAACCTCAAGATTGGTCAATTTCTGTATGCATAATATCTTATTTGCCATTTCTTCTATGGCATTTCTTCCACCTTCAAAGTCATTACCTGCATGTGTCTCTACACCTTTTACATGTATATTACATCCTATTCTTCCTTTTCTACCTACACACAAGCTATTGTCTACTAATCCAGTTTCCATATTAAAAGCACAAAGACCACCTTTTGCTTCTTTTAATATAACTTCCCCACCAGTTGAATCCTTATGTCCTATCTCTTCATCCCCAGAAAATACTATTTTTATTGGTCTTTCTTTATACCCTATTTTATTTAAAGCTTTGATAACATATAAAGCAATTATTATTCCACCTTTCATATCTAAGACACCTGGTCCATATGCTTTTCCCTCTATTATTTTAAATGGATTTTTACCAAATGTACCTGTTTCAAACACAGTGTCCATATGTCCTGAAAAAATTATTGGCTTTTTATCTATATTAGAACCAAGTGTTCCTATAAGTGTGCTACCATTATCTCCAACATCCACTAGCTCACAATCTAAACCTTCCTTTTCAAACTCAAGCTTTAATCTATCAGCCAACTTATTTACGCTTTCTTTGCAATGTGTATAGCTTTCCATATTGACAATCTCTTTCCATATTGAAACTATTTCTTCTTTATTCTCATCAACAAACTCAGAAATCTCATTTAAATATGTATTCATAATAATCTCCTTCATTCTTTAATAAAATATACTTATTTCCTAAAACTAAGCTTATTTTAGGAAATTTTAAAAGACTAGTCCTTAAATACAAAATATCACAATTATTTTTATCAGTCAACATTTTTTTCTGTATTTTTTATATTTTCTGATTTTTCTTTCAATTTTCGTTTTGTAAAATAAATTGACGCGTTTTATCTACTATTATAAAATGAGGATATAAATTGATTGATTATAATACTCTCGAAATCTTAAAGGAGGTTTTATGAAATATAAAATTGGATTTTTAACAACATCTTATTTTATGTCAGACAAGTACAAACAAGCTCTTAAAGAACTAAAAAATATTTGTGAAATTACATTTATTGAACTCAAAGGAGAAAATCCTTTTAGTAATTTACCTAATATATACAATGAACAAGTAGACAATTTCGATGGATTTGTATGTAGTGGTATAGTTCCATATAGTGAACTTGTAATAAACATAAAGGACATAAAAGTACCATTGAACTTTTTAAAACTTGATGAAAGAGATTTTTATAAATACTTATTTAAGCTATTAAATAGCCATAAAGATATTGATTTTACAAAATCATTCATGGATTTTTTAAGAGAAGACAATAATTATTATGATATCTATTCATTAATAGATTCTAATAAATGTCCATATACAATTAAAGATTTTAAAATCCCTCAACCTGTGTATGACTTTAAGAAATTAAATGATAAGTTACTGGAGATACACTTGGATTTATTGAAAAATAATAAGATTAACCTTTCTTTTACTAGAAATTACATCATTAGTTGTGAACTTAATAAACTTGGACACGATTGTATTTATATGGTTCCATCTACAGAATCAATCTTAAATACATTTAAATCTTTAGTAAACGAAATAACATTACAGAACTTAGACAAAAATAAATCTGCAACTTGCATAGTTACAGTAAACAGTTCAGAGTATATAAATGAAGATTTGATATTTAAAAATGATGAGATACAAAACCAAATATATAACACTATCTTAGATTCGCTATCAAGAAATGGTTTTTACGGTGTTCAAGTCAAAAAAAATGATATGAAAATAGAGATACATACCACTAAAGAAATGTTAAATAATATGACCAATAATTATACAGACTTTTTTATTTCAGAAGATTTAAAAGAAATTAAGTATAGCTTAAATATTGGTTGGGGTATTGGAAATACAAATATTCATGCAGAACAGAATGCTCGTCAAGCTAATGGTAAATCTTCTTCTTTAGGTGGAAACTGTACTTTTATAGTAAATGATACTAATAATACAATAGGACCTTTATATTCAAATAAGAATTATCATGATATTGAAGAAAGCTCATTAGCTAATAAGGTTGCTTCTTTTATACCTCTATCTAATACTAATGTATCTAAAATTATGTGCATGATTAATGATAGAAATTCAAATAATGTCTCAGCAGAAATACTATCAGACTATATGAATATAACCCTTAGAAGTGCAAATAGAATATTGAATATCTTATATAAAGCTGGAATTGCTACTATTGTAAATACAAAACTTGATAACCAAAGAGGAAGACCAAAAAAAATATATAAAATTGACTTCTTGTCTTTTTTAAATAATATGTAGATATTTAATTTAGTTAATAAAAAATAGCCACTACAAACTATAATTTGTAGTGGCTATTTTTTATATCATTACTTGTTACTAATTTTTTAAATTTAATTATTTTTTTTAAACAGTTTATACCATCCTATTATCAGTAGAACAATAAATACAAGTGCATCTATAAAGAGAATTACTGTAACATGTTCGACAATATTGTATATAAAAAGTATAGAGAATACTTCTACAGACAAAGCTACAAAACACACAAAATTCGTTAAATAATCTGCAATAATATCAATATGAAAAGTATGTATTTGTAACCATCTCCATATAAATGGACGTAAAAGAAATCTAAACACAACACAAATAACAGGATATGCATAAATAAATTTTTTATCTACATAATTAGCCACTCCATTATTCCATTGAACAGGAATCTGGGATGGCAACTTTGGAAATACTATTATTGCAATCAGCAAACATGCAAGAGTAATAACTCCCCATGTAAATTTTCCTCCCCACATATATAAGAAGCTTACAGAATCTAGTTTGAAAATAGGTCTGTTTTTATTCCAGTATTCTGGCAACTTAGTTATGTATTCTTCTACTTTTAAATTTAAATAAGTTAATTCCTCAGACTTTAACATTTTCTCACACATACTCTTAGCATTTTCTAAATCGGATATTTGAGTTTTAAGAACTTGCTCTTGTTTTTCAAGAACTTCATATAAAGATACTTTCTGTAATATAATATTACGGATATCCTCAATAGAGATTCCCAATGTACGTAAATATGCAATTTTTTTGATGTCCTCCACATTTTCCTCTGAATATTCCCTATATCCATTATTTTCATTACGAATTGGTTTAATTAAAAACTCTTTCTCATAAAAACGAATATTAGAACGAGCCAATCCTGTTTTTTCTTCAACTTCTTTAATTGTCATTTTTAAACATCTCCTTCCCATTCTGCTAAACTATAACTATGCTCTAGTTTTATATCCATTCATTTTTTATGTAGAAGTATTTATGATATCTTAAAAGCAAGTTCCTTATCTACTATAAATTTTCATACAATACTCTATTTTTCTATATTTAAAACTATATTATTTTCTATAAAGTACTCTATAAACAAGGTTTACAGTCAAGTACTTTTATTATTTTTTTTATTTCATAAAAAAAAGCATAACAAATCATTTGCCATGCTTTTTTATTAGACTATAGATTCTATAAACTTAGAGTGTAACTATTACATAATAGTATTAACCTTACTCATCACATCTTTTGCAAATATGATAGCTTCACTTATCTCTTGCTCATCTGGATGACTTTGAGACTCTTCATCATTATTTAACTGTTCACGAATATGCTCATTCTCAGGATGAAGCTTTAACAGCTCTTCATATTTTACTTTTAACTCTTTTGCTATCTTCCCTTGGCATATAAATGAACCTAAGTTTTCATTATCTTTTGAAACGATTGATTCAACCTTTTCTATAATACTAGCACCATAACTTCCCTTTGTACTAGCTCCCATTGTTCCAAATAGAGCTATCTTTTTGTTATGAATATTTTCAAGTACCTGTTTTGAATTTTTATCACAAATTCCTTTATCCACCCAATACCCTAGGAATACTATATCATAATTTTCATAGTTAATACTATCATCAACTAATTCACTTATGTTTTTAATGTCTTTTTCTCCTTGTATTACATCATATATAGAATAAGCAATTTTTTTAGTATTTCCAGTTAAACTTGAATATAAAATTAAACTTTTCATGATATATCCTCCTCTTTATCTATACACTTATCTCATCTTAGCGAAAACATATTAATTATGAATATGTTTTTTAATTTCTATAAACATAGTCTAATCTAATATACATCCAAACTGGGAACGTGTTTGTAATGCATCTGCACATTTCTTATTGCAATAACAGCATTTTTTAATATCCTCGACTCTTCCATCTTTTACTTTTTGTAACCACTTACTATCTGCCAATAATTGTCTTGACATAGAAACCATATCTACCCTGTCATTTAAAATAATATTTTCTATAAAATCTGGACTAGATAATTTTCCAACTCCACACACTGGAAGATTTGTGTGTTTTTTCACTTCATCAGTCAAATATAAAAAACATCCTTCATCTTTAAAATAAGGATGATTCTTAGTTGGTATAGTATCTTCTAATTTTGAATGATTTGCAAGTGTTACATGAAAACTATTTACGCCTGATGATTCAAATTTCTTCACAAAATACTCAACCTCTGAAAGTAGCACTCCTGCATTACCATAATGAGGGCTTTCTTGTCTTATTGCAAGTTTGTAGTCTATTGGAATATCCTTAATCTCATTTCGTATACTCCTGATTATCTCACTTGCAAGTCTACTTCTATTATCACATGTCCCACCATATTCATCGTTTCTATTATTAAATATACTTGAAGAAAAACTTCCTATCAATCTATCTCCATGAATCTGAATCATATCAAAACCAGCTTTTTTTGCATTCAATGCTGCTACTTTAAACAAATCTATAATATTCTTAATTTCTTCTTTTGACATATTTGTTATGTAATCTTTTACTCCATCACTCATTATTCTTTTAATATCATCATGTGAAGTAATTCCTGTCTTCATAGTATCTTTAATTAAATTAATATCATAATCTGAACAAAACAACTGTGCAGATACCTTTGCACCAGAATTGTGTATTTCATCCACAATTTTCTTATACTTCATTACTCCTTCTTCATCTGATAAACTCAAAGCCATCTTATGAAAGCTAGGTCTAACAGATACATCTCCCAAAGTAATCAGAGCTACACCTGATTTGGCAATATCACAAAGTTTTTTAATTTTTTCTTCAAATTTAAGACTCATACTTGTAGGTGCAAATGATACTCTATTTTTTAATTCCAAATTTCCAATTTTAATTGGCTTTAAAAGATTGCAATACATCCTATTCTTCCTCCACTGTTGTCTTTATATCCTTTACTATATGTAATTTCTTAACTAATTCTCTATACTCTTCATCCGAAAATTCTTTTTTTATATTATTATCCCATTTTGAAAATATATTTTTTATATCTCCTAAGACTTCCTCACCCTTATCTGTTACTCTCAGCTGAAAAGCTCTGCTGTCATTGGGATTTTGGATTTTTTCTATGTATCCATCTTGCTCTAATCTAGATATAGTTCTTGTTGTATGCGCTTTGTCAACTTCAAATTCTGTTGAAATATCATTCAAAGAGCAGTTTCTATTCTTATTGATATAAATTAAATAGAAATACAAACCATTCGTAAGTTTGTATGGCTTTAAACATTTCTCACAATAAAGTTTAAAGTTTTTTTGTAAATTACATATAACATACGATAAACTTTCATACTGTAAATTCCTAAAATCCATCTTAAATTTCCCCTCTATAATTTCAATTTATTTGACTATATCAACTATATTATATTAAACAATTAATCTAGTCAAGAATATTTTACTTTATTAACATAACTTTTATTAATTTTTTATAAAACTCTTTTGCTAAATAATTATGATTAAGTTGAAACTGGAATTTTTAATACTTAGCACACATAAATATATTTTATATAAAAGTTTATATTTTCAAACAAATAATTTTTCGAAAATTGTCTAAATTCTGTAAAAATATGGTACTATATACATAGGCAATATAAATCTATAAAAAGGAGTGTTACATATGATATCTAATAAAATGCAAACTTTAGTTGCAAATAGCTCTGTTATAAGAGCTATGTTTGAAGAAGGAAAAAAACTTTCTGATATTTATGGAGAAGAAAATGTTTTTGATTTTAGTATAGGAAATCCAAGTGTTGAACCTCCAGAAACTATTAAAGCAGTTATAAATGATATTTTAAATGAAGAATCTCCAAATCTAGTTCATGGATACATGAATAATTCAGGATATGAAGATGTAAGAGATGCTATTGCTGAACATATAAATAAAAAAGACGGGTTAAACCTTACAAGAGAAAATTTAATTATGACTTGTGGTGCTGCTGGTGGTCTAAATATTATTTTAAAAACTCTTTTGAATCCTGATGATGAAGTTATTGCTTTTGCTCCATATTTTGGTGAGTATAAAAACTATACAGAGAACTATGATGGAAAATTAATAGAAGTACCTACAAATATAGAAACTTTTGAACCAGATTTAGATGCGTTGAAAAATGCCATTACTTCAAAAACAAGAGCTTTAATAATAAACACTCCAAATAATCCTACTGGTGTTATCTATTCTGAAGAATTATTAAAAGACCTTGGAGAACTATTAGACTCAAAGCAAAAAGAATTAAATACAAACATATATCTAATCTCTGATGAACCATATAGAGAAATAATTTATGATGGTGCTAAAGTACCTTGTGTACTAAAATACTATAGAAATTCATTTATAGGATACTCTTATAGTAAATCATTATCTCTACCTGGTGAACGTATTGGATATATCGTTGCTAATGGACAAATGGATGATTTTGATGATGTTATGTCTTCATTAAATGTTGCAAATAGAATACTTGGATTTGTAAATGCTCCTTCTCTTTTCCAAAGAGTTATTGCAAGAAGTTTAGATGCTGAGGTTGATGTAAATATTTATAAAAAGAATTTTGACCTTTTATATAATAGCTTAATAGATATGGGATTTTCTTGTGTTAAACCTAGTGGTACATTCTATTTATTCCCAAAAGCTCCAATTGAAGATGATAAAAAATTCTGCAATGATGCAAAACAGTTTAATTTATTATTAGTACCAGGTTCTTCTTTTGGTTGTCCAGGCCACTTTAGAGTATCATATTGTGTGTCTTATGACAAAGTTAAAAGCTCTTTGCCAGCATTTGAAAAATTAGCTAAACTTTATAATTTAAAATAATTAAATAAGGTAATTCAAATAATTAACTACCTTAGTTTAGAATCTAAGTATTCTATACTAAGGTAGTTTATAATTTTATGTACTATATTTTATATACCATATTATACCAATATACTTGAATATTGTAATCTATAGTACTAATATAAATTACAAGGAGGTGTTTGACTTGAAAAAAGGTTATGTTTATATCATACTGACTACCCTATTTTTTAGTTCAATGGAAATTAGTCTAAAAACTGTTACTAATGACTTTAATCCCTTACAAATAACTTTATCAAGATTTTTTGTTGGTGGTTTAGTCTTACTACCTTTTGCCATAAAAAGATTAAAATCTCTTAATCTTTCTATTACAAAATCAGACCTAAAATACTTTGCATTTCTAGGTTTTATGTGTGTAGTTGTGAGTATGTCATTGTACCAGCTGGCTGTTCTAAACACAAAAGCATCTGTAGTTGCTGTTTTGTTTAGTTGTAATCCAGTATTTGTAATGCTTTTAGCTTACTTAATTTTAAAGGAAAAAATATATAGGCACAATGTAATTTCACTTATATTAGAAGTGCTTGGAATTATAGTTATCATAAATCCATTGCATACAAAATTAACTCTTAGTGGAATATTCCTGACATTATCTTCTGCTATCATTTTTTCAATGTATACTGTATTTGGTAAAAGGAAAACGTTAAAATTTGGTGGGATAGTTGTAACTTGCTTTAGTTTTATATTTGGAAGTTTAGAAATGTTAATATTAGTTTTGCTTACTAAAATTAATTTTATAACAGATATTTTAAATAAAAATAAACTCCATGTATTTGCAAATATCCCTATTTTTAGTGGCTATACTTTACACAATATGCCTATTATGATTTATGTATTTGTATTCGTCACAGGTGTTGGTTATGCACTTTACTTTATGGCAATGGAGGCTACATCTACTAGTCTTACGTCTTTAGTATTCTTCTTTAAGCCAGTAATCTCTCCAATACTAGCATTATTAATACTTAAAGAAATTATCCCCATTAACATGATTATAGGAATTTTGTTGATAGTAATTGGTTCAATAATTTCTATTATACCTACGATAATTACTCAAGCACATAATAAGCACGTTGAAGCCTTGTATAAGGAGTAGTAACTTATAATCTATCATAATATACATAAGACAAATTTATTAGTCTTAAACGAAATATAAAAGAGATGCTATCATAATAGCATCTCTTTTATATTTATTTTAAATTTTTTAAATTCTCTATTTAGCTAAGTTTTGTAAAAAACTATAAGTTTGTGGACAAGCTGCTTTTAATTTACTATTTGTATCTTGATTTAAATAATAATATGCAAATGCTTCTGCGAAGAATTCTTCTGGATATACACCTAAGTAATTTACATTACCTAAAGAACGTCCTTCTTTAGCAAATATTTGTTTAAATTGTGGTGATTTAGAAATATCATTTAATGCTATATGGTCTACTGCATGTGCTGTTTCATGTAATTCTAAGTTTATTGCATCATGACCTTTACCTTTGTTACTAAATCCTATTCTAAGAGCTACTGAACTTCCACCTAAACCAGGAACATCATCCCAAGTTTTTCCAGTGCCTTCCCAACCCTTAGGAACTACACCTTTTAAATAAGCGTATTCTTTTTCATCTGTTAACTTTCCACTTAATAATTTTATTTTTAAATTATCTTGTTTTAAAGCACTTAAATATTTTCCATCTATATTTGCTAATCTACTTACCATAGCGTTAGCTTCATTTTTATTGTAATTTCCAGCTGGAAGAACCACTATTTGATTAAGTGTTTCTTTATTTTTTTGTACATTTACATTATCTGCATGTGCACTTACTGGAACTGAACTTATTAAGAATATTGACATTATAGCGATTAATAACTTTTTACTTGTTTTCATATTATTCCCTCCTTTGAGTTAGGCCGGGAGTAATAAATTTCAAAATAAAAAAGATACCCAAGAGTATCTTTGTATATACAAAAAGAAATTTTTACTCTTTTCGGCAACTGGCTGGCGTAGTTTACTAAACTTTAGCCCCTATAGCTTTGCGTGACTAGGTTTCCCTAGTTTTGCCTCATTTAATTTTATATTTATATTATAGCTTATATATTTCTAATTGTCTATAGTTTTTTGGATTTTTTTTCTAAAACATTATTATTTTTTTACATAATTTTTCAAAAAAAAATATCTTCTAACAATATTTTCACTCTTAAATATTGTTTTAGAAGATATTTTTTAATATTACTTATATTTTAATAATGTTAGGGTCTAATTTGTGTTTTTGTTTCTTCTTAATATAATAAGTCCCACAATAGCTCCTAGACCTAATAGTATTTCTCCAGTAATTGTAGTGTTATCTCCTGTCTTTGGTGGTACTGGAGGATTTACTACAGCGTCATCTTTCACTTTATTATTCTTTTCTTCTGATACTGATGGTTTTACTACTTCTGGTATTGGAACAATTGGTTTAACAGGATTTTCTATTACCTCATCTGATGGTGGTATTGGTGGATTTACTACCTCTGGTATTGGAGGATTTACTACCTCATCTGATGGTGGTACTGGTGGATTTACTACTATTTCATCTGTGTCAGATGGTTTTGATGGTTTTTTTGGTTTATCTGTGTTTGGTGGTACTGGTGGATTTACTACTGGTTTATCTGGATTCGGTGGTGTTGGTGGATTTACTGGTGGATTTTCTTGTTTTATATTTTCTATATTTCCAATATCCACAATACTACCAATATCTTTCTTATCAATATTAACTTTGACTTTATCCTTTAGTTTTTCATATCCACTTGGAGCTATTATTTCCACTAAATAATATGTTCCTGGTTTTTTTACACTAGACTGAATTATACCATCTTCATCACTAACTAAATCTTTAACTACTACATTTCCATATACATCTTCTAAATTAAACTTAGCACCTGAAAGTGCCTTTTTATCTAAAGAATCTACTTTTTTAGCTTCAAAAGCATAACCTTGCTTAGTAGTTTCTACTCCAGGAGGACTTGAGCCATTAATCTGAGCTACATTTTGTATAGTCTCTCCAACTTTTACATCTGTAAAATCTGCATCGAATGTAACCCAACTTTGTACAGGTTCGCCTTCTTTTATCTGCTTAAATTCATATTTATTCACTAATCTTATAGTATTTTCTCCATCTCCAGCTTCTTTTTTAAGCTCAAGGTTATCAGAATATTTTATATTAGATATTTTTAGAGCTGGGTTTACTTCATCTAAAAGATTTACTTGCCCTGCATCATAAACTCCATAAGTTGACATATTTATTTTGTATTTAACAATTTGACTATCATTGTTATTTAAAACTTTTTTATCAACTTCTTTTTTTGCACTTATTAATCCAGAGTTTTTCTTAAAACTTATCTCATCGCTTTTATCAACTTGACTGTTATTTGCATCAAGAACAGCTCTATTTGTATAACTATCTTCAATACTAATAACCTTTAATGTATAAGCTATATAAAACTTTGATTCTACTTCTTCTTTACTAAGATTAATCGTAAATCCAGTTATAACTTTATCTACTTGACCGCTTTCATTTCTTTTCTCTTCTATTTTATATGAAATATTGTTTGCGATTTTTTCTTTACTCCAAGGAGTCCAGTTACCATTCATTGGAATTTCTACTACTCTAAAATCATGTCCAGCTTCTCCTGCTGTAGTTAATCTCATACCCTCTGGTATATTATCTGTTATAACAACATTACTTATTGGCGACTTATCATCATTTACTGAAATCTGATAGTTTATTACTTGGCCAACTTGAGTAATATTTGTTACTCCTGAATGCCCTTTAGTCAAAAGATAATCGCTACCTCTATCAAAGATACTTACAGTAGCATCATCTTCTTGTACCTTCTTACCATCAGATTCTATCCTAGCTACATTTTTATATTTATTATCATGTTTTGCATTTTCATCACTAATTCTAGCTTTGTATTTAACAGTATATGCTTTATCTATATTTCCAAAATTAACTGATATAGAATTTGCACTTTGTTCAATATTAAAATCACTTACTTCTTTCCCATCACTTGTTACTACACTTACAGAATCATTTACTAGTGTCAATCCTTCAGGAAGCTCATCATACAAAGTAATATCTTTCAATTCTTCCTGTTTCTCATTTACTAGTATGCTATAATTTATATCTTTATTTTTAACTGGCATAAATACTGTAGTTGATTTTTTTCCTTCAACAAGTTTCTTAAGTGTTCCTTTAGACTCTTCTTCCTCGCCTTTATCTCCAGGCTTTATTTCTACATCCACATCTCCACTTCCACTTTCTATTTTTCCAGTAGTCTCAATATGAATTTTTGTATTTGTCTCTTCATCAACCCTTTTAACGTATGCTTCTAGACCTATTTTTCCTTGCATTACACTTTGACCATTAGGAAGTTCTCTAAATGTAAGTGTATATTCTCCATTACTTTCTGTTTTGTCGAAACATTCACTTGTATAATCTAAATTAACTTTATTAAATACATCTGGCACCTTGAAAGTTATTGAATCACCTGCTTGTATTCCCTTTGATGTTGGAGTATAAGTTAAATTAAATGATATCTTTTTCATTGATTCAGTTTCTATTGTACTATTATTAATTTTTATAATAAATCCATAATCTTCATTCTCTTCATTAAGTTCTTCTTCTAACGTTTTCAGCAAATTCTCATCTTCTAGCAGCTTTTCTTCTTTTGGAGTCTGCTCTATATTTTTATTATCTAGTGGCTTTTCCTCTTCTGGAGTCTGCTCTGGTTTTTTGTTATCTGATGGCTTCTCTCCTTCTGGAGTCTGTTCTGGTTTTTTGTTGTCTGATGGCTTCTCCTCTTCTGGAATCTGCTCTGGTTTTTTGTTGTCTGATGGCTTCTCCTCTTCTGGAGTCTGCTCTGGTTTTTTGTTGTCTGATGGCTTCTCCTCTTCTGGAGTCTGCTCTGGTTTTTTGTTGTCTGATGGCTTCTCTCCTTCTGGAGTCTGCTCTGGTTTTTTGTTATCTGATGGCTTCTCTTCTCCACTTGATGAACTAGTTGAATTATTTTGAATCTGACTGTTATCTCCTAATTCTGAAGCATAAGATAAGGTTGGATAGATTGTAGATACTACCATACTTAAAATCATAATTAAACTTATTAATAATGCCTTTTTATTCTTCTTCCCCATATAGATTTCTCCCCTCTACGCTATCTATAATTTATAAACTTCTATTTATATCCCATTAAAATTAATTCTAAGCAAAAAATTATATAAAAAAAGCCATGAAAATAAATAAATTTATATCCATAGCCGGTTGCACCACTGACTCAGTATGTCCATAAGGTGCCCAATGATAGAACATACATCAACATCTCTATAATATTTTATAAAAAACAATTAAAATTGCTATATTCATACTAGATACAATTACATATCTATATTATATTATGCCAACATCTTCCTGTCTATATATTTTACATTTTTTTCCTTACAATAATTTTAATTAATCATTAAATAAAATCCTTATCTACAACAATTACACAATTATATTCAGGATTCATCTCCTTAACCAATTTAGTTATATCTTCTTTTAATTCTTCCTCTGACATATTCTTAGAGAATTCAGAAGGATTAACTACTATATCAAACACTAAATTTTTCTTACTTCCCTTTCCAACTATTCTGAAATCATGCATAGATTTTACAAGACTATTTTTCTTAAGTATTTCTTCAAGTTCTTTTTTTGCTGACATAACTTCTTCATCTTCGAGACATATAGGGTCCATATGAATTACTAAATACATATCTAATTTTTCAGATATTTCTCTCTCAGCATTATCTATAATTTCATGAATCTCCATTATATCTATATTTGATGGAATTTCTGCATGTATAGATGCTATACATCGTCCAACTCCATAGTTATGAATTATTAAATCATGTGTACCTATAATATGTTCATAAGATAATAATGATTCTATAATAGATTTTACCATTTCTTCATCTGGTGCTTCTCCTAGAAGAGGATTTATAGTATCTTTTACAAGAGAAAATCCAGCATAAAGTATTACTAGTGATACTACAATACCAACATATCCATCTATAGGTAAACTAGTAAATCTAGCTATGACAAATGATATAACTACGCAACTCGATGTAAATACATCTCCTAAAGCATCAAGTGAAACTGCTTTTAAGGCTGAGGAGTCAATTTTATTTCCCATAAATTTATTAAATTTACTTAACCAAATTTTAATCATTATAGATGCAATTAAAAGTATAAGTGGTATTACTTCAAATTTTATAGGTACTGGATTTACTATCCTTTCCACAGACGACTTTATAAATTGAAGTCCTACCAACATTACCATGAACGCCACAATTAACGCCGATAAATATTCTATTCTTCCATGTCCAAAAGGATGCTCTTTATCAGCTGGCTTACTTGCTAATTTAAAACCTATCATAGTTATCGCTGAGGATGCCATATCAGAAAGATTGTTAAATGCATCAGCCATTATAGCTATACTTGATGTAAGCATACCTATAGACACCTTTACTACAAATAAAAGTAAATTAGATAATATACCCACTACTCCAGCTACATATCCATACTTATTTCTAACATCTTTATTTTGAACGTTCTCACTATCTTTGATAAATGTTTTGACCAGGATTTTTGAAAACATAAAATTTACCTCCTTGTCTTCTGTTTTACTGACAAATTTTAGAATTTATATCTTTATTTATGATAACATAATTCGTCTATAAAATTCTTAAAAGTTCATATATATCAATAAGATATTACTAATTTTATACATTTATTATAGATGCAATGTATTCTTAGATTAAATTATTGACTTCTAATAAAACTAGTCCTAGATATTTTATAATTTCATCTAGGACTTGTATTACTATTTTATACCAACTATTTTATTTAACATAATCGAACCTGTTTCTGGATTTTCAAATTCAATTTTAACACCCTTTATATTAGATAAATCTATATTTTTAAACTTATCAATAGGTATTATTGTATCACTTATTGGAGTATACCTTGACCAAAACTCCATAAATTTACCTTCTACATATTCGTCTCTCACAGCTTTACCCTCAAAATACTTCATAGCAGACACTTTATCATTATCCAAAGTTACACTACTTTCTTTTCCTTTAGAATCGACTAAGCTAAGTTTAAATGAAACTATTTTATCTTTACTATTTAACTCACTAGGAGAATTTAACGCCCATCTAAATTTTAATGCAGAATAATCTTTTAAATTTTTATTATTTAAGGGCAATTCTATTTTTCCATCTTTAGATTTCCAATCAACTTGCAATAAATCTAAATTTTCACTTGAGCTTATATTACTAAAAAGTTTTGCAGTATCTTTATCTAATCGTTCTGACTCAACTAACTCTTTTGTATCAACATTACTTGAGTCTATATTTTCAAATGACTTTTTGTTGAATAATTCTAAAGAACCGCTATATTTAACTTTATTTAATGTCTGATACCCATACATTTTAGATGGCAATCCATTTTTACTAAAAATAGGAGATTCACTATCATCAAAATCAAAAATAGATTTCATATAGTCAACTGCATAATTAGAAAAGAACTCTCTATGTTCTTCTTTTCCTAATTTTTCAGGATAAGTGCCATCTGTATCTCGTGGTGGAGAAAATTCTTTTTCTCCTAAAACTGAGTTATATGCATTGTGATTTCCACCTACTAAATAAGTTAGTCCTAGTGGACTTTTTCTATTTTTATCCAAGGATATATCATAAAAAACATCATCCCCACTATGGATAACATCTCCATCATACTCTGATACTATTATTGCTGTTGGTACATCTGGAAACTTCTCTATTGGACTATTATAGGCTGGTGTAAGTGATATAATTCCTTTTATCCCTTTAAATCCTTTTTGTATTTGGTCTTGTGCTATTTTTAATACCCCAGAACCAGCTACAGAATGACCTATAAGGCCAATATTATCTAAATCAACTTTGTCTTTAAGATATATTCCAAATCCATTTTTACTGCCATCATATGCATCTTGAAAAGCTTTTATATAAGCTTGAGTCAGATATGTTATTCTCTCATTTTCTACAGGTTCTCCATACTGAAAAGTATAGTTTACTGAAGTATCAATAGACACCCCTATAATACCATTTTTAGCTAAATCTTCAGTAAGATATTTAAATCCATTTTCAAAATCATTTTCTCCATCTCCATGTTGCCCATGAAAAATTAACACTATAGGTGCTTTTTCTTTTATATCTTTAGGAGCTGATATTATACCTTCTATCTTAAAAGGTATGGTCTTCCCCCTTACAACCATTTCTGATGTTCCCAAACTAAATTTATTAGATTCAATTTCGTTGTCATTATTTTTTGTTGACTTTATCTCATATGTTATTTTTTCATTTGAAACTACACTAGAATTAGAATTACTTGTACAACCTACAAAAAGAGCACTTATTACTGCTATAGATAAAATCATACTAATCCATTTTTTCGATTTCATAAATTTATTCCTTTCTATCATATCTGTTTAAATACTATTTATTAGATTTCTAGTAAACTTTCTTTCTACCTTCATACTTATTTATTAACCTTTCTAGCATTATAATCTATAACCTTATCTGCATTGTATAAATCTAAAAATTTTTCTTTCTTATTTAGTAGAGTAATACCATCTATGTTTCTTCTATCAGTAATAACTAAATTTTTATCCTTATAAATTTTTTCATATGATATTGGACCTACACCTGCAAAAATCGTAAATCCTTTTGACTGAAGATACTCCAACCCTTTAGATGACTCATTAGGAAACTCACCATATGGAGGTATATATATTTTTGTTTTTCCAACGACTGATTGAACTTCTCTTTCCCATTTAATAGTATCATCTCTAAGCTTTTCTAGAGAAATTTTTTTGAGATTTGGGTGTCCATAACTATGGCTAGCAAATTCCCATCCATTTTCTTTTAGCTTATAGACTACTCTCTTACATTGTTTTAATTCTTCATTTCTATTTGGATAATCTCTTTGAATTCTATAACCCAAAATACCTTCAAATCCAGTTACTGCTAAAACTCCCTTTGCATTATTATGAGAAAAATCAGGATGTAGTTTTACAAAATCTTCAATTAAAGGAACCATTTCTGTTTCTGTACTAATAAGATATTTACCATTTGGTTTTTTAATATATCCTGCTAACTCATTATTTCTATCTAGGACAATTTTTTCTGTTATTCCATTACCTAACATATATTGATTATAATTTATATCATCTATAGATATAATAATTGGTTTTTTTCCTTCTGGTAACAATAATTTTTTTCTTACTGTTAACTTCTTACCACCAACTTCTTTTTCCTCATATACATCTTTGTATGATACAAGTATAAAGTTCCTTTGATATAAGTTATCCAATATTTTTTTAAATTCTTTTGTAGTAACAAACCATTTAGAAAATGTTTTAGATTCATAATCACCATCAAATGCCATTTCTGGATATACGATTAATGGATGTACAAATACATGTTCAATTTTACCTTCATAATATTTACTTGTATTTTCACTTATTTTTGAATTATTTTTTTCATATTCTAAATTTGTATCATAAAAAGCATATGAAAAATTACTGATGGACATAATTATAACTATAGATAATATTATAAACAAATTTTTCATAATATTTCTCCTTCAACATGATTATAAATAATAAAGCTTATTATATTAAAATAAAAGTCTATTACTTACATTCTTTTTATTTATTATGTTTAATTTGTTTATCACTATACACTATATTAATAGTAACATTAATCTAAATTTGTATTTATAAACAAGTTAATACATTTATATCAAGTTTTGTACATACTATTTAGAATTATGGTATTATTTTTCCCAAGTATTATTTATAATATGATTTTTATTTATAATATATTTTAATTTAAAATTCTGAATAAGTATCTTTTTATAAGTATTTTTTCAACTAATTGTTTTTATATTTTATTCTGATAATTTATCTTGTTCTAAAAAAATAGTCTCAAACTCTGGAAGTGTTGGAAGTCTTAACAAATGTCATATATTTTTGAATATTCATATCCATACTATGTATATCTCACATCCATTTGATTTTATCATATTTTATATGATAAACATTCGCTTTTATAATTTATAACCTTATGATACACTATGCACATAGGATTTTAAACGGAAAGGAATGAAATAAATCATGTTTTTTGTAAGTGATATTTATACAGAAGCACCTATTAAATTTGATACTCCATTACAAAAAGAGGTATATAAAATATTACAAAATTTGAATATTGAATTTGAACGTGTTGACACAGATGAAGCAATTACAATGGAGGATTGTGTTCAGATTGATAAAAAATTAGATATGAAGATGGTAAAGACTCTATTTCTTTGCAATAGACAAAAAACAGCTTTTTATCTATTTATTATGCCAGGTGATAAACCCTTTAAGTCAGCTAATTTTAGCAATGCATTAGGAGTATCTAGAGTTTCTTTTGCTCCTGCTGAATTGATGGAAAAGATGTTAGGTACTAAAATTGGCGCAGCTACTATTTTCAGTGCTATACTTGACAATGATAATAGTATACAAATTGTTTTTGATAAGGATGTTGTCAATGAAGAATGGTATGGATGTAGTGATGGGACTACTACTAGTTATATGAAAATTAAAACAAATCAAGTCATTCACGATTTTTTACCTTTTGTATGTCATACACCATCTATAATTGAATTGTAATATAAAGAAACATTAAAGAAAGATACTTGTATAAAACACAAAACCGCAAAGTCATGATATATTATACTTTGCGGTCTTATAAAATTAACTTTTGATACTAAGATTCCTAGTTCTGCTATTTTTTAGCGTTCTAAGGACTAGTTTTACAAATTCATTCGATATTAAAATAGTTGATGCAAATAGTATTATTTTTATCCACATATTAAAATCTAAAGAAACAGAGTTAAAGAAACTCTGGAACACTTGTGTAAATATTATCTGGATTATACCTGTAACGACTATTATTTGTAATGCCAACTTATTCTTAAAGAAATTAGGTATTGTACTATTAAAGCCAAACTCCCTACAATTCAATGCATTAAAAAGGGCACTGAATGCAAATAAAGAAAATATAACAGTACCTTGTTCATCTGGTGTGGCTCCCAATATATTAAAAGCTGATTGTGTAAATACAATTGTAATTATAAGGATAGCATTTATAATAATATTTATAGACATAGACCTGGCTATTATTCCAGAGTGTCTATTTATTGGTTTTCTTTTCAACACATAATCTCTAACAGGTTCTAATCCTAATGCAAGAGCTGGAGGACCATCCATTATTATATTTACCCATAATAATTGTATCGTAGTAAATGGCATATCTTTACCAGTAAGTTGAGATATTATAGCAATTATAAATGCTACTATATTTACAGTAAGCTGGAACTGTATAAATCTTTGGAAGTTTTCATAAATACCTCTTCCCCATTTTATTCCCTCTACTATTGTACTAAAACTATCATCAGTCAATATTATATCTGCTGCATTTTTAGATACTTCTGTACCTGAGATTCCCATAGCAATACCAACATCTGCTTGACTAAGAGCTGGAGCATCATTTATACCATCACCTGTTACGGCTACAACCTCACCACTTTTTTGAAGTGCAGAAACTATTCTCATCTTTGTATCTGGTTTACTTCTTGCTACAATAGATATTCCTTTTATTTCTTCTCTTAACTCTTCATCTGTCAGCACATCTATATAGGTTGCTTCAACTGCCTTCTTGCCATCATTCAATAATCCTAATTCATCTCCAATAGCAGTTGCTGTATTGATATTATCACCTGTAAGCATTTTTACATCTACACCTGCATTAAATGCCTTATCAATAGACTCTTTAACTCCTGCTCTCAATGGGTCTACTATTCCTACAAATCCACTAAACACTAAATTTTCTTCCTTCTCATACCCTCTTGGGTTTCCGATTAAATTCAATTCTCCTTCTGAGGTTATTGCAACTTCTGTTCTAGATTTAGTCATCTTTTTATAAGCAAACCCCAATGTTCTCATAGATTTAATTTGTAGTTTTTTAATTTCATCGAGAATACCTTTTTCTATTTTGGGAGTTATTGGGACAATACTTTTTCCTTGTTGTACATAAGAACATCTCTTTAATAGTACTTCTGGAGCTCCTTTTGAAAGCAGTATATCCGAATCCTCTTGACGAATTAATGTTGACATTTTCTTTTCTTCTGAGCTAAAGGGGATTTGTGATATTAAATAAGTTTGTTTTCTCATTTCATTATAGTTTTTATCGTTATGATATAAAAGTAATGCACACTCTGTTGCACTTCCAATATATTTAAATGAATTGTCTTCCTTTTCTATATCTGCTGTTGAATTTACTATACAGTTTTGTTCAAAATAACTATTGCTCTGATATTCTCCACTACTTATATATTTACCATCAACATATGCTACTTCTACCATCATCTTATTTTGTGTTAAAGTACCTGTCTTATCAGAACATATTACGGAAACAGAACCTATAGTTTCACAAGCCTCTTTCTTAGTTACTAAAGCATTTATCTTTGCCATCTTTTGCATTGTTATGGCTAAAGTAATATTTATCATGGTTGGCAGACCCTCTGGAACAGTAGCAACTATTAAAGCAATACAAACCATATACGCATTCTTAGCAGGTTCTAATGATTGTAAAAAGGACAAGATACTGCTTGTATCCAAAATTAACAGTCCTTTTCTTTGCATTTGTATAATCATAAACATACACAATAAAGTAGCTATTACTCCTGATATTCCTGCTATTTTAGCCCCTAACTTGCCTAATTTAATTTGAAGTGGAGTTTGCTGGTCATCATTTGATAAGTTCTGTGCTATCTTACCCATTTCTGTCTTATCACCAATGTGAGTAACAACCATTATCCCTCTACCATATGCTACAAGAGTTCCACCAAATACCATATTGATTTGTTTTGCAGGTATTGTATCTTGTTCGATTATTTCTGTTTTAGAATAAACTACCTCCATATCCAATATAGCATCAGCATTTTTAGCTACATCATCAGATTCTCCTGTTAACATATCTTCTCTAAGTTTTAGATTTATAGATTGTATAAGCCTTCCATCTGCTGGTATCATATCTCCTGTTTCTATATATACAATATCTCCTGGTACTAAATCATTTTTTGATATTTTAACTATCTTTCCATTTCTAAGTACCTTTACCTCTATATTCTCTGTTAATTTTGATAGAGCATGAGCAGCTTTTTTAGATTTCCCTTCAGTTATTATACCTATGGAAATACCAATAAAGATAGCTCCTAAGATACCTAATGCATCATGCAATTCTCCCACAAATGAACTTATCACTGCTGCTCCTATAAGAATTAATATCATAGGTTCTGTCAGACTTTCCCCCAACTCGTCCCAAAATGTTCGGCCTTCCTTTATTGTAAATTCATTTAATCCATATCTAAGCTTCCTCTCTTCTACCTCATTATCATCAAGTCCAACTTCTGGATTTGTCTTTAAGTATTTTAATACTTCTTTGGTAGGTTTATTATAATACCTCATAACTTTATCCCCCTTGTTAATTATCTATAGAGAATTATATGCTTATGATAGCTTGTATATTACTTCTCAAAAAAAATAAGGAGTTGTCTTAAAATTGATTTTTTCTAATCAAATTTTAAGTTCAACTCCTCTTTTAAATTTTTATATGTTATTCTTTATTGCTTCTTTATAATAGCTAAATCATTCACTTGTCATGTGACAAGCAACTAGATGATTCTTCTTGTGTTCAAATAATTCTGGCATTTCTTTCCCACAACGTTCTGTTGATACTTTACAACGTTTCACAAAAGGACATCCTTTTTCACAACTTGAAAAACTTTCAACTTCATCTTGTACATCCATTTCTTCCTCTAGTATATTTCTATTATTAGGATTCGTAGTCAAAACTGCACGCAAGAGCATCTGTGTATATGGATGTAAAGGTGTATTGTAAACCTCCTCAGCATTTCCAATTTCCACAATTCTACCAGCATACATCACAGCAATCCTATCAGAAATATAACGTACCATGCTCAAGTCATGTGAAATAAATAGATAAGTAAGACCAAGCTCCATCTTTAGTTTATATAAAAGATTTATAATCTGACTCTGAATAGAATTATCAAGCGCTGACACTGGTTCATCACATATAATGAAATTCGGCTGAACTACAAGTGCACGTGCTATACTAATCCTTTGTCTTTGCCCTCCTGAAAATTCATGTGGAAAACGTCCTGCATATTCTCGTGAAAGCCCAGTCATTTCTAACAATTCATATACTTTTTGTGTCCTTGCATTTTTATCCAGCATGCCATGAACTTTCAAATTCTCTGCAATAATAGATTCTATGGTCATATATGGGTCTAAAGACATGTATGGGTCTTGAAATATCATTTGTGTATGTTGTGCAAATTCTTTTCTTGCACTCTGTCGATGTAGTTCTAGCTTTTTGCCTTGAAATAATATTTTACCTTCACTTGACGGATATACGCCCATAATGATTCTTGCAAGAGTTGATTTCCCACAACCAGATTCTCCAACAAGACCTAAAGTCTCACCTTTATAAATAGTTAGGTTCACATGATTAACAACAATATTCTTGCGCTTTCTTCCTAAAGAGAAGCTCTTGGATACATTATTTAATTCAAGTAATTTTTCCATCACCCAATACCTCCTTTGGAAAACTTTCATGCAGACGCCAACAAGAAGCACTATGGCTATTTGACACTTTAAACAAAGGTGGCTCTTCTCTCAAACAAATCTGCATACAATATGGACATCTCTTTGAAAAAGAACAGCCTACTGGCAAATCAGATAAATTAGGTGGACTTCCCAATATAGATATCCTTTTACCTATATCGCCTGGTGTAGGAAGTGTTCTTAATAATGCCTGTGTATATGGATGTGTTGCTCTATTGAAAATATCTTTTACATTACCTTCTTCCACAATCTTTCCAGCATACATTACTGCTACACGTTCTGCTAAATTTGCCACAACTCCAAAGTCATGAGTAATCAAAAGCACAGCTGTTCCCATCTCTTTTCTAATTTTTGCAATAAGTTTCAAGATTTGCAGTTGTGTGGTAACATCAAGGGCTGTTGTAGGTTCATCTGCGATAAGTAGTTTAGGATTACATGCCAAAGCCATAGCAATCATCACACGTTGTCGCATTCCTCCTGAAAATTGATGAGGATACTGTTCTGCTTGTAGAGCGGCATTTGGTATCTGTACCATTTCAAGTAATCTAACTGCCTCTTGCTTGCAATCAGATAATGACATTTTTTCTTTTCGGTATAGAGATTCAGTAATCTGCTTACCTACTTTCATAGTAGGATTCAAACAAGTTAAAGGGTCTTGAAAAACCATACTTGCTAAGTTACCTCTTATTTGCTCCATATCTTTTTCTGATGCATTCAAAATATCAAAGTTCATAAGTTTCAATTCTTCACCCATAATCTTAGCTGGTGGTGAAGGATTCAACTTCAAAATGGATTGTGCCATTACACTCTTACCACAACCACTTTCACCCACCAATGCAAGAATCTCTCCTCTATTCATAGTAAGTGAAACACCTCGAACTGCACTTACTGTTCCATTATATATCTCAAAAGATACATTTAAATTCCTAATTCTTAGAATATCGTCCATAATCAGCAAATCTCCTTAATCTAGGATTTATGGCATCTTGAAGTTGGTCTCCTAAGAGATTAAAAGAAAGCATTATCAGACAAATGAAGAGTCCTGGCACTGCAAACCTTACTGGATAAGTCTGAAAAACAGCAACACCTTCATTTGCCATGATTCCCAGTGATGGATATGGTGGTGGAACTCCCATTCCCAACATTGATAAGAATGCTTCTGTAAATATAATTTCTGGAATACTCAATGTCATGTGGACAATTATTATCCCCAACATATTAGGAATTAGATGGCAGAAAATAATTCGTCTCATACTTGCTCCCATAGTTTTTGCAGCAATTATAAATTCTCTCTCCATAAGAGAAACTACTTGCACCCTCACCAATCGTGCCATACTAGTCCATCCCACAAGTGTATAAGCTATAATCAAGGTTCCAATTCCTTGTGGAAGCACTGCCATAAGTAAAAGAACAACAACAAGATATGGAATCCCACTAATGATTTCCAATATACGCATCATTACATTATCAACAGTTCCACCTATATATCCAGAAATACTACCATATACTACTCCTACTATTCCATCTATAATAACTACAACTCCTGCTACTAAAAGTGATACTCGTGTCCCATACCAAATACGTACAAAAATATCACGCCCGAGATTATCTGTACCAAAGATATGAGTAAGACCACTAGTTGGGTCTTTGCTAAAAAAAGGTTTATTTGCATACGCCACATTCTGAGATGCAAAATCAAAATTACAAAATATCGGAATACACACTGAACCTATAATCAAAATAAGCATCATTATAAACGATACTACTGCAATTTTATTGTGACACAATATGAATATAGTCTCTCTTGCAAAGCTCATAGATGGGCGTACTAGCTTGTTATTACACATATCTGAATTGCAACCATCAGCAAAAGCAAAATCTTCATTAACAAGTATTCTTTTATTACTATCGATTTTCCTCACCTCCTAATTTCACACGGGGGTCTATATAACTATTTAAAATATCCACGATTAGGTTACACAACACAAGAAACACACCAAAGAACAATGTTGTTCCTATAATTACTGGATAGTCATTGGCCTGCACTGAGTCTACAAAGTATTTTCCAAGACCTGGAATAGAAAATACATACTCCACAGCAAATGTCCCAGTCAATAGGACTGCTGTCATAGGACCAAGAACTGTTATTACTGGCATTAATGCATTACGTAAACAATGATGAAGGACAATGTCTTTTTTCTTAATTCCTTTCACCTTTGCTGTACGAATATAGTCTTGACTAAGTACATCAAGCATACTAGAACGCATTAATCTTCCAATACTCGCCATAGAGCCAAAAGCTAGCGCAAATGCAGGTAAAATCTTACTATTTTCACTTCCCCATCCTATAATTGCAAAAAAACGAATACCTGTAAATTGAAATAATACGATTCCAAAAAAATATTGTAATAGCGCACCCATAATAAATGATGGAACAGACACTCCAAGAAGTACCAAAATCATCGTCAATGTGTCCCACTTTGTTCTATGCTTCAAAGCTGCTACTATCCCTGACAAAATACCCAAAATGATTGCAAAAATCAAAGCCCGTATTCCCAGTTCTAAAGAAACTGGGAATGCCTGGGCTATGATATCTGTTACTTGACGACCAGATACAATTGAGGAACCAAGGTCTCCATGTATCAAGTTGTTCACATATATTCCATACTGCTCCAATATAGGCTTATCTAAACCATACTTTGTGGCTAAAGCTGCTTTTACATCAGGATTAAGTACCTTAACACCAGAGAAAGGGTCTCCTGGAAGCATCTGCATCAGTAAAAATGTAATGGAAATCAAAACCCAAACAGTAAGTACCGAATAAAGAAGGCGCTTACCGATATATCTCATTTGTGAAGACATATTGTCTACTCCTGTCCTGTTTTTATTTATTTAATATGTGCATTTAAAACGTTAAAGAATTGAAATGGTGTACGTACTAGACCAACTAATTTATCAGAGACAGCATAAGTAGTACATGTAAAATACATTGGTCCTATAACCATATCATCTATTAGAATTTTTTCTGCCTGTATCAATATCTCTTGACGTTTTTTAGAATCACTCTCATTAATAGAATCCTCAATCAACTTATCATACTTTGGATTGGAATACTTTACATGATTATTCATATTTTCTGTTGTATAGTTTTCCAAAAATGTAATTGCATCATTTTCAGAAGGTCCCCATCCATCCATCGCAAAGCTGTAATCACCATTTGTCATTGCTTCAGACAAAGCTTTCACTGCTGTAAATTTAAGTTCTACATCCAGTCCAAGATTTTCCTTCCATTGTTGTTGCAGATAGGCAGCCTGATTCTGATTATATGTTGTATCTGATGCCCAAAATACAAGTTTAATATCTTTTTTATCTATACCAAGTTCTTGTAATGCCTTATCAAGGTATTCATTTGCTTTACCTTTGTTGTATTTAAATAGGCTACCACGTTTTTCTGCATAACTTGTGCCCTCAGCACCTTTTATAACATCTGGTACAAAACCATCCGCTGCTATAGAACCGTCATTAATTACATTATCAAGCAGACTCTGCACGTCAACAGAATATGAAAGTGCTTTTCTTAAATTTATGTTAGAGAGATACTTATCTTGTGTATTAAAACTTAAATACCAAGACCCTCCATCTATATATGATTGAATAGCATCTTTACTTTTTTCTTTCACAAGTCTAATTTGTTCATTATATAGGCTACAAAGGTCAATTTCTCCAGCAGTAAATGCATTCAAACTAGTATTTGCATCTCCTATCATAACCAATTTTACTTTAGGAATATTAATTTTTGATGAATTATAATATTCCTCAGATTTTTCCATTGTAATATGGTCATCATGTACCCATTCTGTTATTTTATATGCTCCATTTGTCACCATTTTATCAGCATCCTTAGCATACTGTTTATCACCAATTTTCTCATATGCCTTTTGATTTATTGGCAAGAAGTATGGTTGTGACAAATAAAACAAACCATTAGGCATTGGATGAGACCATTGAATTTCTAATGTATAGTCATCTAGCACCTTTAATCCAAGCTGTGATTCGTCAACCTCTCCTTTATAGAAAGCTTCTCCATTTTTAATATTCTTATATAGATATGCAGCAAATATGCTTCCAGTAGAAGGTTTCATCTGTGTAATCCAAGAATAGTAAAAATCGTTTGCAGTTACTGAGTCTCCATTTGACCATTTTGCATCTTTTTTCAAGTGCATTGTATAAGTTGTGTCAGTATCATTTATATCCCAACTTTCTGCTAAATCAGCTACTGGTTCATCCTTATCATTCAACTTTGTAAACCCAGACATACAATGATAGAGAATACTTTGGGCAATAGTATCACTCATTCTCATTGGATTCAATTCTGTAGGCTCTGATGTAACATTTAATGTTACCATATCCTTTCCTTGAGTCCCCTGAAACACTGAACCTTGTGTAGTATCTCCTGGCTTAGATGTAGCACACGCAGCCAAATTAAGTGCAAGCATAGCTACTACTAATAGAGTTATAATCTTTTTGAATCTCATATTTCTCCCCCTCACAAATAATTAATTTTTATAATTCCTTAAAGTCACTCTATGAATCCAATATCATATTAAATGAATCAATTGACATAGGTTTATAGTAATAATAGCCTTGAACCATATCACACCCATATTCTTTTAAACACTCTATATGTTCTTCAGACTCTACACCTTCAGCAATCACTTTCATATTTAAAGAATGAATTAAATCTATAATGGTCTTTATTACTAAACTGCTATTACCATTTAAGTTGTTTAAAAAAAACTGACGGTCCATCTTGATAATATCAAAACGAGCATTAAGCAATACATTAAAAGAAGAATATCCATCTCCAAAATCATCTAGTGAACATGTAAACCCATATTCCTTGAAATCTGATACTATTTTTTTCAAGCGCTCAGTATCATTTAAAGAAATTGACTCCATAAATTCGATTTCAATATATTTCTTTGGAATATTATATTTTTCAAACACATCAATGTAGTCTTGAACAATTCCTGGATAATAAAAGTGTGACTTTGAAATATTAAAACTTATTGGCACAACCTTCTGATTGTTTTTTATTCTTGTATCCAGATACTGACACATCTGTTCAAAAGTATCAATATCAATTAATATAATGTAGCTATTTTGGTTCAAAATAGGAAGAAATTTATATAATGGAATACTATTTCCGTCCTTATCAAACCAACGAAGTAGTGCCTCTGCACCTATGACTTCTCCACTTATTAAACTAACTTTTGGTTGTAGATATGTAACAAATTCATAATCTTTATATGCATTGGCTGTATCTATTTCCAGTTTCATACGATTCATATAACTCTTATAAAAAGATTCCTCATAAAGTTCTACACAGGAACTTCTATTAAATAAAGTTTCACTTTCTTTTCTACACAGATTTGCATAATTTAATGCATCATAAAATGTGACTTTTGGGTCAACAATCACATAAACCCCCATAGACATAAAAAGATTTCTATAAATTCGCTCATCATCTATGCGGTACAATATGTCTATTAGTGGTATCAATCGTTCATATATAAGATAATTAGAATCATCGCACTTTAACAAAAGAACAAAGTTATCTGCATATAGGTATCCAGTATATTCTTTTTCTTCCAAAAACATCATTATTTTTTGAAAGACCAATGTCAGGATTTCATCTCCTGCTTTACTTCCATAATTTGTATTAAAATAACGAAAATTTTTAATGTTTAGTTGTATTAATGCATATTTTTCCTCGCTACCTTTTATATCACAATATTTTTCCAAAATATATGAAGTATCATATTTTAAGGTGATATTATTTTCCATTTCCATCACGATTAACTCCTTTGTTTATAAATTGTATATACATTTCTTCCCTTCTTTTTAGATTGGTATAAAGCTAAGTCAGCTTTTTTAATAAGAGTTAATTCATCACAACCATGCACATGCATCTCATTATATATCCCAAAAGATAAAGTAAGTTGTTTGGAATTTTTACTTTTTAAATGTACAATGTTTTTGTCTTTCAGTTCTTTTTGAACTGACTTAACAAATGTAATAATTTCATCATCACTTCTATCTACAAATATGCATGTGAATTCATCTCCTCCATATCGTGCAGTAAAAGCATTGTCTGGCAAGTTCTTCTTTAATAAATTAGCAACTTCTTTTATTACCTCATCGCCTTTTGAATGACCATAGTAGTCATTATATTCTTTAAAAAAATCTATATCAACCATAACATATCCAATAGATAAAGTCCCATCATCTTGGATTAATTTACTGATAACTTTACTGCTGTATCTTCGATTATAAATTTTTGTAAGTTCATCTATATCTGCTACTACTTGTAAACTAGCTTGCTTTTTCAACATGAGATTCTGTTCTTTTTCTGTTTCATATAGAGAAATAAGGCTTTTAAAGCTTTCTCTTGTTGATATTTTACTTGCCATTTCCCCTTTTAATATAGTCTCGTAAAAAGTTTCATAAAGTTCATCAGTTTCATGACCAAATAAAATTGCATATTGGACATGTAATTCTTGAATCTTTATCATTATATCCTGATCTGCATTTTTATACAGTGTATCTAATTGTTTTAAACACCATGCTGCATTTTCTTCTCTCTTCAACAAAAGTAAAAATTCCATCAGATTTAAATAAATAGATTTCAGTAAAAACGCATCCTCTTTACTTTTAATCAACTTTTTTATCAAATTATCTATTTTATGTAATGCTTCTATTTCCTTATTTTCTAATAATAAGAGACGTATTTCCCCTTCCATAAATAACAAAGGTAAAATGCCAACTTCACATTTTACACTTAAACATTCCTCATGATATTTTCTAGCTTTATCCAATTC
Organism: Clostridioides sp. GD02367; assembly: GCF_045900275.1. Classification (NCBI taxonomy): domain Bacteria; kingdom Bacillati; phylum Bacillota; class Clostridia; order Peptostreptococcales; family Peptostreptococcaceae; genus Clostridioides; species Clostridioides sp. GD02367. Next base: position 167,766 of record NZ_JBJODK010000001.1, read on the forward strand.
CCCTTGGACACAATAAAGATGTAATAGGTTGACAAGTATAGATTTATAATAAAAGACCACATTTTTCATAGGAACCTCTTTTATAACATCTAATGCTCTTGTATAGAATTGTTCTGCAACTGTATATACACCACTTGTGTAAAGTATGTCTGCAATATTGCTATAGAAAATAGCACATGATTTTTTATCTTTAATTTTATAAGCAGTTTGAATACCTTTTAAATATATAGTAAGTGCTGCTATTTCGTCACAAATAGTAATATTTCGCAAACCCTCTATTTTAAAATATTCAATTAAAACATCAAAATAGTTTTTATTCTCAGCGAGTTCTCTTGCCTTCTCTGAATGAAAATTATAAGCATCTACATCCCATTTCATTTGAAAATATTGTGCTAAATACACATGAGCTAATGCTTGTCCATAGAAACAGTTTAACTGTTCTGATATCGTCAATAATCTATCACAATCATGTTTATTAAATCTAAGACTATGTTCGAAACGGTGCTGAATTCGCTCAATTATCAATTGAATTTGTTCAAATAGTACATTATAGTTATTCATTATGCACCCCTTCCATAGAAATTATTGATTTAGAGTTATTTCTACCATTATTCTTTACAACATATAGTGCTTTGTCCACTTCATCAAATAAATTAAGTAAATCCACTTTAGTTGAAACGGTCTTATTTCCATAGCCAATTGACAATGTTATTATTTTTGAACATCGTGAATGTATATGTTCAATATTTTTTTCTTTTATTGCTTCTTTTATTTGATTCACATATTCATCCATTTGTTCAAAGTTCAAATCCCAACTAAGGCAGATAAATTCGTCACCACCATAGCGAAAGATTGCCATTTGTTCATTTGCCTTCTCTTTTAAGGTACTAGCTACTTGTTTTAATATTTCATCTCCTGCTAAATGCCCATAATAATCATTGTATTCTTTAAAGTAATCAATATCAAATATTGCAAGACCGATATTTGTATATTTATTGCTATTGATAATTTCATCTTGCTTAATATTAAAATAATAACGATTATATATATTAGTCAATTCATCATAATTTACAAGGTCATACAATTCTTTTAATACTTTTTTTGATTGATTATACTTAGTATAGGTATCATTTAATTCAATTTTTGCAACTAAACCTTCGATTTTTAATAGATTTACTTGAGCCTGTGCTTTTAAATATAAATCGTAGTACTCACGATAATGGTAATATAGTTCTTGTTTTGTCTCAAACCTCTGTGAGTACTGAATATTCAACTTACACAACTTCAATAAAGGCTCTGGCTCATCTTCTTTTATTAGCTCTCGTAAGGCTTGTAACAATTCACTTGATTTGATTTGATTTTTAATATGTATCATTGATTCCAATGCATTCATCAAAAACTCTATGATATAAATTCGATTTGGAAAAGTCATAATTCCATCATTGAACATTTCCTGTAAATAATATAAACTCTTTTCTTCATCCTTTATCTCTGAATAATAAAGCAAATATGCATAATCAACATATAATTTTAAATCTTTATCTTCAAAGGGAAGTGAACTCAATTCTTCAATAGTTGATTTCATAAATTCAAGTTTACCTAATTTTAAATATACATTAATGAAATTAATTAATAGTATTCTCAGAAAGCGCGGTTTTGTATTTGGCAAAGAACGTAATACTTCCATCGCTTTATCTAAATAAAGCAATGCTTCATCATATAGTTCATAGTCCAAATAATAAGCACTAATATTTCCATAATTCATACCAATTCGGTATTTGATATCTAATTTTTCAGAAACATCCAGAGCTTTTAAAGTGTATTTAAATGCAGATTGTTTATCATATGAATTTGAAAAAAGTAAACTATATAATGAATAAAACTTTTCTAATAACTCACTTGGATTCTTTTCATTGATATACTCTTGTGCGTACTCCAATTCTTTTGATACACATTTCATATTTGATTCTACATAGAAATAATAATCGGCACGCCATATATATCCAAAAGCCACACTTTGCCAATCTTTACTTTCTTTTGCAAGCGAAATCAGTTTATCACAAAGCCCACAAACAACATCATCGTTTACATTAATGTTTTCATGTATTTTTCTCTTTAATTCCTCAATTTCACACAAAGTATAGTTTTCAATCATGACATTACTCCAAATTCATTTTTTATAACATTATAACACGCAAGTATAGCTTTCCACAATGAGATATCAATTTGTGTCTCATAAGTATTAAGCAGATATATGATTATCTCTTGTAGTAATTAATATACCTTTTTTGCCTTAGATATCAATAACTTATAGATTCTTATAAGAACTGTATTGGTATAATAATTATTTTAGTTTATAATTATAGTACCATGTGTTTATAATACCTTTATTTGCCACAATTATAATCTAGTTTTGCTTTTTTACAGAGCAAGTATCACATAAATTAAAAGTAATCAATAAGCATGTTTTTATTTTTTGTACAAATTTTATACAAAAAAAGGAGATGATTCAAATTTTATTTTGAGGCATCCCCTTATAGTAATTATATATTATTAGGTTTTATGTTATAGGCTTTATAAGTTGTGGGTTATATAAATCAATATACTTAATCTTCAAAATACCCTTCTGGATATAATGGGAACTTAGATATAAGCTCCTGAGCTTCCTCTTTACAATCATCTAATACTTCTTTATTATCAATATTTTCTGCTACCTTATTCATTATTCCTGCTATCTGTATAACTTCTTTCTCTTTAAGGCCTCTTTGAGATATTGATGTAAGACCTATACGAACACCACTAGTTACAAATGGTGACTGTGGGTCATCAGGAATAACATTTTTATTAACTGTTATTCCTACATATTCAAGAGCTTTTTCAAATTGTTTTCCTGTAAGATTTTTGCTTCTTAAATCAACCATAACTATATGGTTATCAGTTCCTCCACTTACAATGCTAAAACCATGTGAAATAAGTTCAGATGCTAATGTTTGAGCATTTACTACCACTTGTTCCATTATTTGTTTAAATTTATCTGTACTCAAGTATAATAGCGAAAAGGCTTTCGCTGCAACTGTATTAAGATGTATAGAACCTAATGTTCCTGGGAAAACACCTTTATCAAGTTTCTTTGCATGTTCAGCTTTGCAAAGTACAATACCACTTCTTGGTCCACAGAAAGTTTTTGTTGTAGATGAAGAAACAAAATCTGCATAAGGTACAGGGCTAGGAATTACTTTTGCAGCTACCAATCCTGCAACATGTGCCATATCTACCATAAAGTAAGCCCCTACTTCTTTTGCAACCTTTGATATTCTTTCATAGTCTATTAATCTTGGATATGAACTTGCTCCTGCAATTATCAGCTTTGGTTTACATCCTTTTGCCTTTGCTTCAAGAGCATCATAATCTATACGTCCAGTACTTGGGTCTACTCCATAAAACTCATATTTATAAATATCATGTAAAAAGTTAACTGTACTACCATGTGTTAAGTGTCCACCTTGGTCAAGACGCATACTTAAAACAGTATCATTTGGTTTTAATATTGATGAATATACACAATAATTGGCTGTAGAGCCTGAATATGGCTGTACATTTACATGTTCTGCTCCAAATACTTCTTTTGCACGTTTGATTGCTAGAGTTTCAAGTTTATCTGCTTCTTCAGAACCTGCTTGAAAACGAGCACCTGGATAACCTTCTTCAGTTTTATTTGTAAATACACATCCACTTAATTCAAGTACTTCTGTTGGTGCTGTGCTTTCAGAAGCTATCATTTCAATATTATGCTCTTGTCTAACTAATTCCCCAGCCACAATGTTATATAGCTCTGGGTCTGAAATTTTTGTTGTTTTTAACATAATAACACCCCTTCTTAATTAAAGAATATATTTTATTGGTTTAATCTTTATTAATAAATTTATTATAAATGTCTATAAAATGTAAGATATTCCTCCACCAGGTCCTAACGGTATGCCAATACCCATGAATAGCAATAATATTATTATTTCTATTAATGTAAATACTACTGAGTATGGAATCATATTCGATATGACAGTACCTATACCTATATCCTTGTCATATTTTCTAGCAAAAGCTAATATAACTGGGAAATATGGGAAAAGTGGACTTATTGGATTTGTTGAAGCATCTCCAATACGATAAGCTATTTGAGTTAATGCTGGGTTGAAATCTAGTAGCATAAACATTGGAACAAATATAGGTGCTAAAATAGCCCATTTTGCAGAAGCACTTCCTACAAATAAATTGATAAATCCGGATAACAATATAAATCCTATTATCAATCCATAACTAGGTATCCCCGATTCTGCCAGTAATTTTGCTCCTGTGATTGATAAAATTGTTCCTAAGTTACTAAGATTAAATAGATTAATAAACTGGGATGCTATAAATGCTAGGACTATATATCCACCCATATCACTCATGCTACTACCCATCATAGATACTAATTCTTTGTCGTTTTTTATCTTCTTACTTACTTTTCCATATACTAATCCTGGAGTTAAAAATATGATAGTGATTATAGGAACTATGCCTTTCATTAAAGGTGCATTACTGGATAGTATAGAACCTGTCTCTGGATCTTTCATAAATGCATTGTCACCTATACATAAAACAACTATCACTACTACTACTACTAACAATGACAATAAAGCGTATTTTATACCCTTATTTTCAAGTTCACTCAATTCTTGTATATCCTTATTATTTGTTAAATCATTATATTTTGAAAAACGAGGAGCTATAAATTTCTCAGTTACAAATGCTCCTGCGAAAGTTAAAACTATTGCTGATATAAAAGCAAAATAAAGGTTCATCGCTGGATTGCCTTGGTAAGATGGATCCATCATCTGAGCTGCGGGTATTGTAAATCCAGCTAGCAATACATCTGTGGTACTAAGCATAACATTTGCTGCAAATCCTCCTGCAACACCTGCAAAAGCTGCAAACATACCTACAAGAGGATGTCTTCCAATTCCTAAAAACACAAGTGCTGCAAGTGGTGGTAATATTATAAATCCTACATCTGCTGCTGTATGTGATAACATACCTGCAAATACAATTGCTACAGTTACAAGTTTTTGTGGAACTTTACTTATCCCCTTTTTCATTAACACTTCCATAAATCCGGATTTCTCAGCAACACCTGCTCCAAGCATTGTAACCAATACTAATCCTAATGGAGCAAATGACTGGAAATTTGTAACTATACTACCTAAATAGGATTGAATCTGCTCTTTCTCTAATAGATTTACTACCTTTACAACTTCTTTTGTAGAAGGATGTATTTCTTCTACTCCTAAATTAGATATAACTGCTGACAATATTAAAACAATTATGCATAGTAATAAAAATATGGTTACTGGGTCTGGAAGTTTATTTCCTGCTCTCTCTACAACATTTAATGCTCTCATCAATAATCCACTATCTTTGTTTTTTTCCTGTGAATTAATTTTCCTCAAACTAATCACCCCCATAAACTTTATCTCCAGAAACACTCTAGCTTAAATTTTATTTTTTAAATTTATCCATATAATTTATAACAGACTGACATAGTACATTTGTACCTACTAATATAGAATTTTTATCAGCTTTAAATTTAGGATTATGCCACTGATACATACAACCTTGTTCTTTGTTGCCTACTCCTAACCAGTAAAAAAATCCTGGTGCTTTTTCCATAAATATAGAGAAATCTTCTCCTCCTGTAGAAGGTATTGGATCAACTATGGCATCTTCTGAATACAAATCACACACAGACTTACAAGCTATTGTGTACATCTCTTTACTGTTTATAACAGCTGGTAGGTCAAATAAATAATCTAACTTTGCAGTTGCTTGATATCCACGAGCTATCTCACAAACTATATTTTCCAAATTTTCAGATATTTTCTTTCGTACTTCATTACTAAAACTTCTACATGTACCTGTCATATCTACCTTTTCTGAAATTACATTATTTGCAGTTCCTCCATTTATAGTACCTATTGATATAACAGCTGGTTCTAATGGACTTATATTTCTACTTATTATGGTTTGAATACCCATTATAATTGCACTTGATGCTACTATAGGATCTATTGTTCTATTTGGTATACCTCCATGACCTCCAAAACCATTTACTTCTATCCTAATGGTATCTACTGCTGCCATTAATCCACCTAACTTAACACCCACTTTTCCACAAGGTATATCTGGGTGATTATGAAGACCAAATATAGCATCAACTTTTGGATTTTCCATTACTCCTCGTTCAACCAGCATCTTAGCACCTTTATTAACTTCTTCTGCTGGTTGAAATATAAACTTTACATTTCCATGGAGACTATCTTTAATGTGAGACAATACATATGCACATCCTACAAGGCAAGATGTATGTATATCATGTCCACATGCATGCATTATACCATCATATTTTGATTTGTATCCAATATCAACCTCTTCATATATTGGTAAAGCATCAATATCTCCTCTTAATGCTACTGTAGGACCATCGTATTTTCCTTTTAATAATCCTACTACTCCTGTCTCCATTCCTAGGTCTAATATCTCTATACCTAAACTTACTAATAAATCTTTTATAGCTTTTGTAGTCCTAAATTCTTTAAAACTTAATTCGGGGTGCATATGAATATCTGTAAAAAAATCTAAAATATCTTCTTTATACTTTTCTGAGATTAAAATAAGTTCATGCATACTAACACCTCTCCAAAATTTTATTTTTTAATTTTTTTGCTAATTTAACTACAAATTATATAAGTTACTAATATTCATAAAGATATTTTTTATAAATTTAATTTAACTTTGTTTATATTTACATTTTACTACATTATTTAAATTAAATATATTATCATATCTTGCAATTTATTTAACTATTTTGACTTTTTAAATTTAGATTATATAAAAATTTCTTTAACTAGAAACTATTCATTAGTGCCTCTATTCCTGACTTTGTGTTGATTTTTCTCTACATGTGACTGCTTTATATACCATACAAACTAAAATCAAAAGTCCCATATAACCTGTATATGGATATAAAATATTTACAAGTTTACCAAATGGTAAAAAACCACCTATACAAGCCAAAATAGCTATTACTGTTGTTACAAGTTTAAATTTAGGGTGTTCATCTTCAACTATTCTATTAGTTACAGACCATAAAAGTGGAACAGCTGTTGTATAAATACCTAATATAAGTGCAACTGAGAAAAGCACACCTACAATAGGGGATATATTATCTGCTAAATAAAGTGATGGTATTTCTTTCATATATAGATTTCCTATATCTGAAATCATAGCTAAATACATAACAATTCCAGCAGTCATAAATACTACTCCACCTAATAGACCTCCCCAGAAAGCATCCTTTTTACTTTCAATAGAAGCCCCCATACCTGTTAAAAAAACAATCATTACAATAATATTTAATGTATTATATATTACACCTGAAACTATTGGACTTCCTGATGCTTTTGTAACTTCAATATTCTTCATAGCTTCTCCAACCATAGATAACCCATCGAAATGTTTGAATAAGCTTATTAACCCAACAGCAATTGTAAATACTGCTATTACTGGTCCAATACGACCAAGTATACCTACTAATTTTTCTAGACCCATAGATACTGTAATTAATGTAGCTACTGCCATTAAAACTCTTCCCAAATAAGGATTTATGCCATAGTATTCAGTTAAAGTTGAACCTGCACCTGAAATCATTACTATAAGAATTCCAAATAAAAATATTGGGCTAAACCATTCATAAAATTTTCCTAAAATTTTTCCACAATAAAAAGTGTAAATTCTAGTTGGTTCCTTAAGTTTTAATTCTCTACCTCTAGTTATAACTTCAGCACCAAGAAATGAAAATAATACCATTGATATTAATGCTCCAACTAGACCCATATACCCTTGAGAGGCAAAAAATTGGAGTATTTCTTGACCTGTTGCAAATCCAGAACCAATTGCCGTTGCTAAATAAGCTCCTGCAATACAGATAATATTTTTCACATTCATTTTGTCTGACATATTAAATTACCTCCATTATAAAGTTACCTTCTTCAACAAATATAAATCCTTAGTAAATTAAATGAAAATTCTGTCTTTTTGGGACAGTATTTGATTTACTTTCTTATTTTATATATCTTTTTTTTTATTTATATATATTTTTTTATATAAATAGGTATAGCTTTTATAAGGTTTAATATTATTAAATATGTTTAAAGCGCTTTAATTTTTACTATAATTAAAGTATACTTATTCAGACACTCTCAAACAATTATCTATATTGACTTTTTATTTATCAATTTCAATTTTTAGTATTTAATTTATAGACCTTTGGAGTCATTCCTTTTTCTATCTTAAAATTTTTATAGAAATTATTTAGACTATTATAACCAACCATTTCTGCAATCTCATTTATACTTTTTGTAGTATTTTCAAGTAACTCAATTGACTTCTCTATTCTTATATGATTTAGATATGATATAAAAGTTGTATTCAAATTACTTTTAAAAATCCTAGATATATTAGATGGATTAGTTAAAAATAACTTAGCACAATCATTTAGTTTTAAATCCTTACTATAATTTAAATTTATATACTCTAGTATCTCATTTAATAAATTATTATTAGTATATTGATAGCCAATAATATTTTCTATAGTCTTATTAAACTCGTCCATGTCTAATGGTTTAAGAAGTATATCTTTCACATTTAATCTCAAGGCTTTTTGCGCATATTCAAAATAATCAAAAGCAGTTATTACCACAAAGTTTATTTTTTTAGATAGGTGAGATGTTTTTTCTATTACTTCTAACCCATTATATATGGGCATCTGAATATCTATAAACACTATGTCTGGCTCTAAATCAATTATTTTATCTACTGCTTCATCACCAGATGTTGCTTTACCAACAATCTTTATCGGCATATCTTTCATTTCTATAAAATGTGTTATTATTTTTAAAACAGCTTCTTCATCATCTATTATTAGTGCTCTTCTCATGAGAATTCCTCCCTTTTAGCTTAATAATATAAAAAAGTAAGATATATAAAACAACATAAAAACATCTAATATATTTCTTAACATTTATAAAACTCATTAACTTTAAACAAGCTCTATTCATATTCCTTACAATTTTCAATAGGAATTTTAATCATTATGTAAGTACCCTCTTTATCACTTGACTTTATGTCCATATCAAAATCATTTCCATAAGCATATGTAAACTTCGTATATATTAAAGACAATCCATGACCATTATTACTACGAATACCTGCCTTTATTTTTTCTATACTATTTTCCTCTAAAATAGTTCCATTATTATGAATTTCCATAATCGCATACTCAGAATCTACTCTTGCAATTATTTCTACTCTTTTTTCCGTATCAATATCTCTAAACCCATGTGTAAAAGCATTTTCTACAATAGGTTGAATAAAGTTAAAAGGTACAGAAAGACTGTATAGCTTCTTAGGAATAAGATAATTTACTTTAAGTGCATCTCCATAGCGTAATTTCTGTAAGTTTAAATAATTTTTAATATATAATATTTCCGACTCTAATTCTACAAAGCGTAAATCAGACTTCATTGTATATCTAAACATTTTAGATAAATCTATTATTGCACTATATAAATCATAACTACCATCATCAAGTGCTATACTTGCCATTGAATTTAGGGTATTAAATAAAAAATGATGATTTATCCTTAGGTTAGTAACCATATCTTGAGCTACTTTTAAATTCATTTCCAGTTGCTCTCCATAATGATATGTTCTTGCAATAGTATTCTCCTTTTCTTGCAAATCCTTTCTTATGTCATTGAATGAACAAAAATTTATTATGTTTTTAGATATTTGTTTTAAGAGACGTTTTATACTTCTAGCAGCACCTTCTGGTATATCATATAAATTACTATGTGTTGTATCTAAGTTTAAATCAGATAATAATACATATCCACCCCTTATGACGCCTATACTATTGTTTTTATACAGTATTGGGATGTTATATATTGTTATCCCATGCTTACATACAAATTGGTTACTACTTTTTCGATTCATACAATCACAATTTTGAGGAAATTTCATAGGATTACATTTTTCAAAGCAAAATAAAGGAAAGTAAGGATTTTTTAAAACTATATTCCATGAATCATCATATATAATCAATGGAATTTTAAATGGGTCTATAAATTGACCACGAATTGATTCTATTGCTGCATATAAGTTTAAAGTACTTTCGCTATAATTTATCAAAGTTTTCTTTAGATATTTATTAGGATTAATATCTATGACTTCACTCTCTCCCGCATCATTTACATTATTTGAAACAATAAGTTCTTTTATTGGTCTATCGCCTGTATTTATAGTTTCATGTGTACTACCAGATTCTATATAAAAAATCATCCCTTGATAAAATGGCTTCCATACTCCATTTATGATATACAAACCTTCCCCCTCTAAAATATATATCATCTGTTCTTGACCATAATGAACATGATTAAAGTGTTTTTTACCTTGCATAGTTACTGCAATATATATATTCATAGCTTGTTTAGGATTATTTTCATCATAAGTATGTTTCCATTCAATATATCCCCACTCTGTCTTTTGAATTTTCATAAAAGATTCCTTTCTACTTGTAAATTATTTATCTTTCAGTAAATTTAATAAATAAAAAAATGTACATACTCTTTCATATGATAGCTCACTATATCAATATTCATTAGTTTGTACACTTTTTTATATTTATTATTATTTTTTAATTTCTTCTAGTTTATTGTATTATTTAAAAGTACATAATTTACTCTTATTTAATAATAGAAACTCCCATATATGGTCTTAAAACATCAGGAACAACTACAGAACCATCCTCTTGTTGATAATTTTCTAATATAGCTGCAACACTTCTTCCAATAGCTAATCCAGAGCCATTTAATGTATGTGCATATTCAGCTTTAGAATCTTTATCTCTTTTAAATCTTATCCCTGCTCTTCTAGCTTGGAAATCTTCACAGTTTGAACAAGATGAAATCTCAACATATCTATTATAACTTGGCATCCAAACTTCTACATCATATTTAAAAGAAGCTGTAAATCCTAAATCACCTGTACATATCTTTACTACTCTATATGGTAATTTCAATAATTGTAACATATTCTCAGCATTGTTAGTAAGCTTTTCTAACTCATTATAAGATTCTTCTGGTGCTACTATTTTGACCATTTCTACTTTGTTAAATTGATGTTGTCTTACCAATCCTCTTGTATCTCTTCCAGCAGAACCAGCTTCTGACCTAAAACATGGAGTATAAGCCGTATAATTTATTGGTAATTGTTCAAATTTAAGTATTTCATTCGCATGTATGTTGGTCAAAGGAACTTCTGATGTCGGAATTAAAAAATAGTCCAATCCCTCTATTTTAAACATATCTTCTTCAAACTTAGGTAGTTGACCTGTACCTAGAAAACTATTTCTATTTGCCATAAATGGTGGAATAACCTCTGTATATCCATTTACTGTTGTATTTGTGTCTAAATAAAAATTTAATAAGGCTCTTTCTAACCTAGCTCCTAATCCTCTATAAAGAGTAAATCTTGAACCTGTTATTTTACCTGCTGTTTCGAAGTCAAGTATACCTAGTTCTGTTCCAATTTCCCAATGTGCTTTAGATTTAAAGTCAAAATTAGTAGTATCTCCCCAAGTTCTTACTTCAACATTATCTTCATCAGTTTCACCTTGTGGAACTTCTGGATGGGGTACATTTGGTATTCTCATTAACAAATATTCCATCTTATCTTCTACTTCCTTGAGCTTTTGGTCTATAACTTTAATCTTATCAGATAACTCTTTTAACTTAGCCTTTTCATTTTCTACATCTTTACCTTCTTTTATAAGATTTGGCATATTTTTAGATGCTGTATTTAATTCATTTTTCATGACTTCAACTTCTTGAAGAATTTTTCTTCTTTCATCATCTAACTTAACTACTTCATCAAGACTAAAGGCTTTCTCACCCCTTCTTTCCATAGCTTTTTTTATACAATCTAAATTTTCTCTTATTCTTTTTATATCAAGCATTTTTTCCTCCTCAGTACTTAAGATTGGACATTCTCTCTTAATCTCAAATAATTTTGATAATATATTTTCTGTCTGAGGTTAAGAAATATTTTTTATTTCATTTATTTAGTTATATTTTACTCACTTTTTTATATATTGTCAAATTATATTTAATTAAATTAATATAATTTAATTTTTGATTACTATCTCTATAATTAACTTCATTATAATTATATCGATTTTGCTAATCAATTATCTATTTTGACTTTTTCTTTATCAATCTTATGTAATTATTCGCTTTCATATAAATTTTTTTACCTTATGATATAATTCTTTATAAATCATTTATTTTAATAGGAGGATTTAAATGAACAATTCAAATATAGGTAAGAAATTGACTTTATGTAGAAAAAAACAGAATCTCAGTATAAAAGACTTGTCTAAATTAATTAAAGTTACACCTTCATTAATAAGCCAAATAGAAAAAGGAAGTGTAAATCCATCCATAAGTTTTTTAAAATCAATTTCAAATGCTTTAAATGTACCATTAGTCAATTTTTTTATTCCTTCTATAGATAATCTGGAGCTAATTGTTAGAAATAATCAAAGGAGAATATTAATTCTGCCAGACTCAAAAGATATTTTATATGAAATGTTATCAAGCAATCCATTTAATGAATTTGAGTTTGCAATTATGAACTTAGCTCCTAAATCTTATTGTAAAGAAAAAAATGGACATGATGGAGATGAAGTAGCATATGTTCTTAAAGGAAGTGTTCAACTTAACTTGGAAGATGATGTATTCCAACTAAACGAAGGGGATAGTGTCAAAATTCCATTTGGCATGAGACATAAATGGGGAAATCCTAATGAAATTGAAAGTAAAGTAATATACATAATCGTTTCATAGACTATTATCTACTTAATTATCTCACATACTACATAGATAACTCAATAAATTCATATTTATTTAAGAAGGTAGAATTAATAAGATTATACTGATAAATCTTCAACTTAATAAATTGTTGATTTAACTACAATCTTATTTAGTTCTACCTATTTATTAATTAAGTCTATTTTTATATGGTAACAATCTCACACAATTTACATCTATTTTAAAGAATATAATACTTCTCCTTCTCTTATAGTCTTTAATACTTTAATATCTTTTATTTTCATAGGGTCGATTGTAAGTGGGTTTTCATCTATTATTATCAAATTAGCTAATTTACCTTCTTTAATTGAACCTTTTTTATCTTCTTCAAAATATTGATATGCTGCATTTATAGTAACACCCTTTAAAGCTTCTAATGGACTTATCTTTTCATTTTTTCCTATTTGCACACCTCTTTTAGTAATTCTATTAACAGCACACCATACTGTTTCAAACATATTAGGAGCTATTACTGGTGTATCCTGATGTAGAGTGTAAGTTAAACCTTTTTCTATAGTTGTCTTAAGTGGGCTAATCTTAAATGCTCTATCTTCTCCAAGGTTTTTGATATGAATATCACCCCAATAGTATGTGTGAGCCACAAAGTATGAAGGTATCATACTTATTTTCTTCATATCATCGATTTGGTCTTCTCTTACTGTTTGAGCATGTATCATAACTGGTCTTGCATCATTTTTATTATTTTTTTCTTCTAAGTTTAAAACTTTTTCAAATGAATCTATCAACTGGTCTGCTGCTGCATCTCCATTACAATGAGTTAAAAGTTGCATTTTTTCTTTTAGTGAAGTATTTATAAATTCCTCTACTTCTTCATTTTTATATATAGGATATCCACAATAATCATCATCTGAATTTTCATATGGTCTGGTTAACCAAGCTGTCTTACCTTGTGGAGAACCATCTAAAAATATCTTATATCCACCTATTTTAAATCTATCTGTATATTTCTTTACAAAATCTCTATTTGCATCTGCTATAGACTTACTTTTTTTCAAATCCACATATCCTACAATATCCATCTTTAATTTCTTTTTACCTGCCATTGCTTTTAAAAGATTAAACTGATTCTCTGCCATTAAACCTTCTTGAGCTGTTGTAATACCATAACTTAGATATATGTCCTGTGCTTTTTCAATTGATTTAAAAATCTCATCTGGTGATGGTTGTTTTATTTTAGATGATACATTAAAAAATGCATTTTCCTCTAAGTATCCGTTTGGTTCTTTACTTCCTTCTACTCTACCAATATGTCCACCTTCAGGGTCCTGTGTTTCATGAGTAACACCAAGTTGCTTTAATCCTAGAGTGTTTGCAACTCCCATGTGACCAGAAGCATGTGAAATTAGTATTGGATTTTCTGAAGAGGCACTATCAAGTACATCTTTATCTGGATGCCTATTTTCTTCTAAGAAATTATTATCATATGAAAATCCAATTATCCATTCACCTTTTTTTATGTTATTTTTCTCTTTGAAATCCTGTATTTTTTTTACTATATCTTTAAAGCTAGTTGCATCTTCTAAAGGAATTAATTTTAGCGTAGTAGCAAAAGCTATCAAATGGCTATGTGAATCAATAAAAGAAGGCATCAATGTCTTACCTTTTAAATCTATAATTTCTGTATCTTTATTTTTTAAAGCAAGTATTTCTTCTTTTATCCCTATCTTTTTTATTATTTTATCTTTTATAAGAATAGCATCTCCACATATTGAATCTTCCATTGTGATGATATTTCCATTGTAATAAATTTTTTCTTTCATAAAATTCTCCTTAGACTGTCTATTTTTATAAATTTTCTTTATTGTTTTCTTTTTAATTATATTATATTGTATTAAATTTGTTTCTTTAGACTTTATTCATTCAAAATTTTTGTTTTTAATTATTGTTCGCTAAGAAGTAAATACTATTCATTATAAATAAGACTATTTAATAGTCTTTATACTATTAAAAATGTCTTATAAAATAGTGAGATTGAATATTTAAACTTGATATTTTTACATAATTGTAATTTTTCAAATCATGATGTATCATTTTAAGTATACAGTTGCATCATTATTCAGAATATAAATACTCTACTTATAAAATATTATTTGATGTAATCTGTTCAAAGTAACTAATTTAAATATTTTTAGGAGGTTTTTTATGAACAAAGAAAATAAAAATGTAAGAATAGCTGTTGTTCAGGCATCACCAATCATAATGGACTTAGAAAAAACAGTTGAAAAAGCATTGGGATTAATTAAAGAAGCTGGTAAAAAAGGGGCAAATATTGTAGTTTTTCCAGAAGCATTCATACCTGCATATCCAAGAGGTCTTTCATTTGGATTTGTTGTTGGAAGTAGAACGATGGAAGGTAGAGAAGATTGGAAAAGATACTATGATAATTCTGTGCCAGTTCCTAGCGCTACAACAGATTTATTAGGAAAAGCAGCTCAAGAAGCAGGAGTATACTTATCAATGGGTATAACAGAAAGAGATGGTAATGATATAAACTGTACTCTTTATTGCACAAACTTATTTTTCTCTCCAGAAGGTAAACTTATTGGTAAACACAGAAAACTTAAACCTACAGGAACAGAAAGATGTATTTGGGGCGAAGGAGATGGAAGTACTCTTACAGTAGTTGATACTCCATATGGAAAAATGGGGGGCTTGATTTGTTGGGAAAACTATATGCCATTAGCTAGAACAGCTCTTTATGCTAAAGGAGTAAAACTTTATATAGCTCCTACTGCAGACTCAAGAGAAGAATGGCAATCAACTATGAAACATATTGCTCTAGAAGGAAGATGTTATGTTATTGGATGTAATCAATATGTTGAAAAAAATATGTATCCAACTGACCTTAATTACTATAAAGAATTAGATGTAGAGCCAGAAATTATGTGTCCAGGAGGAAGCTGTATAGTTGACCCTTTTGGAAAATATGTAGCAGGGCCTATTTTCAATAAAGAAGAAATGTTAATAGCTGATTTAGACCTAGAAAAGATAGTTCTTAGTAGATTAGATTTTGACTCAGAAGGTCATTATTCAAGACCTGATGTGTTTGAATTAATTGTTCATGAATAATCCTTTACATAAAAATCAAAATGAGATACTCCTAAATAACTTTAAGGTATCTCATTTTTTCTTAATATTCTAAAATTATATTTATAAATTTAATTTGGCTATCTACATTTTTTCTAAATCAACTACTGTTCTTCCTACATGCTTTCCTGCCATTATTAAATCTATACTATTATTTAATTCCTCTAATGATACTACATTTACCATATCGTCTAAATCATCTAATTTCCATTCATTAGATAATAAATCCCATATCTTTAATCTTACATTCATTGGGCATTCTACAGAATCTATACCATATAAAGTAACTCCCTTTAAGATAAATGGATACACTGAACTTGTAAACTCAATTCCACCTGCATTACCACAAGTTGTCACTGCTCCACAATAATTAGTTGTCTTTATTGCTGTTGATAAAGTATTACCTCCTACTGTATCTATTACTCCAGCCCATCTTGGTCTAAGTAGAGGTCTACCTGAGTTATCATCCACTTCTGACCTATGTATAACATCTTTAACACCTAAATTTAATAATACATCTTTCTGTTCTTCTAATTTTCCTGTTGAAACTACAACTGAATAACCTAATTTAATCAATATTTTAGCTGCAATTACTGCAACTCCTCCAGTACCACCAGTAACTAATACATCTCCCATATCTTTATCTACAGAGTTTATAAATTTATATACAGATAAAGCTGCTGTAAATCCTGCTGTACCATAATCCATTGCTTCTTTCAATGAAAGGTCTTTTGGAAGCCTCACTACCCAGCTAGAAGGAACTCTTATATATTCTGAAAAACCACCAGAAGTATTCATACCTAAATCATAACCTGTTACTAAAACTTCATCTCCAACCTTAAAATCATCACAACTACTATATTCTACTATCCCAGATGCGTCAATTCCTGGTGTGTGTGGATATTTTCTAGTAACACCTTTATTTCCATTTGCAGAAAGTGCATCTTTGTAATTTAGAGAAGAAAATTTTACCTTTATTATAACTTCTCCTTCTGGTAATGAATCTATTTCTCTTTCAATTATATTTCTCTTAAAACCGCCTTCTTCTTCTGTAATATATAATGATTTAAATTTTTTATTCATAAATTTCCTCCCAATACAATTAGTTTTATGTTAAACTAATTATAGTTTATAAATAGTTTTATGTCAAACTAATTTAAATAAATTAAGGATTGGAGATTAATTTATGGAAGATAAATATATTATACATTTCATAAGTAAAACAAAGGCTAATATGGTTAAATTCATTGAAAATAAACTTAGTCAAAATGGTCTAGATGAATTAATACCTACTCATGGAAATATTTTAACTGCACTTTATGAAAACAATGGAATACTTACAATGAAGGAAATTGCAACTAAAATAGGAAAGGATAAGTCCACTGTCACAGTGTTGGTTAATAAACTCATAAATCTAGGATATATAGAAAGACAAAAATGTGCCAATGACAAGCGTATTACATATATAAAACTTACAAAAAAGGCATTACTTATAGAGGATACTTTTGACTGTATCTCAACACAAGTAAAAGACACTGCATACCATAATATTACAGAAAATGAAAAACAAGAATTTCTTAGAATTTTAAAAAAAATCAATGACAATTTTAAAAATGCTGACTAAACTTAGCATAATTATATCTTCTATTGGAATAATAAATAAAAAGAATTAAATATTGTAAAAATTTATTGTGATAGAGAGGTAGAATATGAATTTAAAAGATAGTAAAACTAAAGAAAATTTATTAAGAGCTTTCGCAGGAGAGAGTCAAGCTAGAAATAGATACAATATTTCTGCATCTGTAGCAAAAAAAGAAGGGTTGTATATAATAGAATCTTTATTTAATTATACTGCTGACCAAGAAAAATCACATGCAAAACAATTTTTTACTAA
Source organism: Clostridioides sp. GD02367 (assembly GCF_045900275.1). Classification (NCBI taxonomy): domain Bacteria; kingdom Bacillati; phylum Bacillota; class Clostridia; order Peptostreptococcales; family Peptostreptococcaceae; genus Clostridioides; species Clostridioides sp. GD02367. The sequence goes on from NZ_JBJODK010000001.1 coordinate 185,790, forward strand.
ATTAAAAGAATTTTCTGGTGAAAACATAAGTATATCAGGAGCATATCCTGTAGATTTATACGACAAAACAGCACAACATCTTAAAGCTGCACAACATAATGAGCTTCAAGAATGGGATGATGTATATAAGAATTTTGGTAAAATAGCACGTGAAGAAGGATTTGAAGCTATAGCTAAATTATTTGAAAACATAGCTGAAATAGAAAAAGTTCATGGTGATAGATTTGGTAGATATGCTACTGACTTAGAAGAAGGTACTTTATTCAGAAGAAATGAAGATATTCAATGGATATGTACAAATTGTGGACATATACATGTTGGTAAAGAAGCACCAAAGGCTTGTCCTGTATGTCTTCATCCACAAGGATATTTCTTAGATTTTAAAAACTCATTATTTGAATAGACTAAGAGAATCATTGTATTTAAATAATCTATGATATTTATAGCAAACATTTTTATAAATACCATATTGTCTTGATAACAATAAAATGAACCATAAACATTACTATAGATATAAAATATACTTTGAACATTTATAGTAATCCTTTATGGTTCATTTTATTATTCCTTCAAAACTATAATACATCGTCTAAATTTATATGAGATAATTAGATAGGATAACCTACTATGATAATCTTATACTAATATCATTTATTTCTTTCATCAAATCGATTTCAATAATTTTAACTACATCTTTTTCAAACCTTACTTTTTTATAATCTAAACATCCCACTACAAATGGAACTCCAAACTTTCTAAATAAATAAATTTTACCACTTTCATTGTATATTGCTGTAAAATTTTCTTCTATTATGTTCACTATTAATTTTAATTCTTCAAAGGTTATCGTTGATTTAACTAAAAATTTCTCTATTATATTCAATATAAGTAGTTCTTTTTTACCTATATTCTGTTCTTTCTTATATAAGTTTTGAAATATTTCTTTTGTGTAATTACATATGACTTCTTTACTGAGAATAAAATCAATATCAAACTCTTTATTAGTATCTTTTTTCATAAACATATTTGCAATATCATCAAGAGAAGTCTCTTCTTTCATAGATAATATTAGTTCTATTCTCTCTAGTATTTTATCTCTTGGAAAGAAAGTCTCTTGACCTGTAAAAGCTGATTTTTTTATAAACCATTCCTCTGGTATAATATTCTTTCTCTTCCATCTATATAATTGCCCATAAGATATATTAGTTTTGCTCAGTAAATCTTTCTTAGATATTAATTCTTCCATAGTTTCTCTAGCCCACCTTTATACTGTTTTTTACAGTAGAATTATCTGAAACTGATAAATTATCACTGTATTCAATATTTCCAACATCACAATTATCTACTAAAGATATATTTTTCCCACGTATATCTTTTATTGATGCATCCTCTAATTCAATAGTATCTCCCTCTATCAAATCACATTTAAATTTTCCAGAAAAAATATTGATAATCTTAATCAATTGAAAAGCATTTTTACTTCTTCCTATTTGTATATTAGTTGCACCTATCTCCTTACAATAAGAGCCTCCTCCTGAATAAACATATATATTTTCTCCATTTAAAAGACCATCACATTTTATAGCTCCATATACCTTTATATCTTCACATTCTATATTTGCTTTATTTCTCATTTCACCATATATTTTTATATCTTGTGCATACATATTTTCATTTACACTTAATTGTCCTTTTATTGTAACATTATTACATTTCAGTTTACCATCAACTTTCTGTTGAGCAGTTATAACCAAGTCATCTATTTCTGCATCTCCATCTATACTAAGTTGACCATTCACCCTTACACGTTCAGCTTTAAGATTACCTCTTATAACAGTTTTTCCATTTACAACAAAGTTTTTTATATTTATATCACCTTCAAACTTTGAATCTCCAAACACTTTTACTTCATCACTTGTTATATTTCCTTTTGATTTAGCACTTCCCATAATTTTTATGCTTTCATATTCCCCGCTACTTATAAATCCTTCTCCAAGTATTTTTATAGACCCTTTTTCCATATTATTACCTCATTTTAAATTTTATTTTTAAAACCATTTATTACTTATCTTTCTTTAAGTTTACTGTCTCATTTATATTCTTTATTTCAGCAACTATTGAATCTTCATCAATCTCTATACTTTCACTGTACTCCAAACTTTCTATATAGCAACCTTTACCTACTTTAATATTTTTGCCTCTTACAACCTTGATTTCACTATTTTCTAAGCTTATTTCATCTGCCTCTATAATATTTGCAAATAACTTACTTTCTGTATATGTTCTAATTGATAATAGACCTAAATCTATTAAATTTGAAGATATTTTTTCAAAGTTTATAGGCTTTTTCTCCAACATACGAAACTTTTTACAATAGTCTCCATGACCTTTTTTTATATTTATCCTACTTGCTCCAACTTCATTAAAATTAGAAATTCCATTCAAACTAATATTAATTTCTTCACAATTTAAAAATCCGTTACAATTTAAAATTCCACTTAAATTGATATTTTCACAATCTATATTCTTATTGGCCTTTAAATATCCTTTTCCATGAATAATATCCGACTTTATATTTCCTTCGACATTAATAATTCCGCCCGTATCAATTTCAATAGAATTAATATCTCCTGTACATCTAAGAAGTCCAGATATCTCCACTTTTGATGCCAATATATTTCCTTCTACTTTACTTAGACCTGATGTAAAAAATTCATTACATTCTGTTGTTCCAAGCACTTTTGCTGAACCAGAAGAATCAAATTTACTACATTTTATATTTCCTTCTATTTTTCCTGTTCCTGCTACATTAACACTATCAAAAATTCCACCTTTACACTTTCCAACTCCATTAAAGTTTAGTGAACTTAATCCTTCATTCATAATGATATCCTTTCCTTAATGTATTTTATCCTTGAAACTAATATAACAAAACATTGTTACGTTGTCAAGTATAATAATTATGTTCAGTAAAACAACCTTCATTTAAGTTCTATTTTAATTTATATAAATAATAAAAAAATAATAGGGAAAACACTCTATTCAAACTATAAATCTAAATTGTTTAGATTTATGATTTAAGTGAAATACATCCCTATTATTCAATCTTTATATATATTTGTTATATAAACCTCTAAAATATTATTCTCTAAACTCTACAATAATTTACAATTCATCCTATTCTACATATTGATGAATTTTTCGATTACATCAGCCAATCTCTCCATATCAGTTGGATAAACTTCTCCTATACTACCTATTCTAAACGTGTCTATATCAGTCAATTTTCCTGGATAAATAACAAATCCATTCTCTTTTAAATACGTATAAAATTCCATAAATTCAAATTTTGCATTTTTAGGATATAAAAAAGTTGTTATTACAGGTGATTGAGCACCATCATTTACCAAAGTGTCAAAACCTAAAGATTTTAATCTTGATGCTATTGTAAACTGATTTTCTTTATATCTAGCATATCTTTTTTCAACAGAACCTTCTTCTTCTAACTCCAATAATGCTTGATAAAAAGCTCTTACAACATGTGTAGGTGAAGTAAATCTCCATTTACCATTATTCTTCTCCATAGTATCCCATTGTGCATACACATCAAGAGACAATGACTTAGCTATACCTTTACATTTAGCTAATTCTTCTTTGTTAGCTATTATAAAACCGAATCCAGGTACTCCTTGTATACATTTATTAGAACTACTAACTAGAAAATCTATATTAAAGTCTTCAACATCAATCTCAATTCCTCCAAAACTACTCATAGCATCAACTATATAAATCTTATTATATTCTTTTGCAAGTTTTCCTACTTCTTGTATAGGATTTAATCTACCTGTAGTAGTTTCACAGTGAACCATTGATATATGCGTTATATCTTTATTTTCCTTCAATAAATTTTCTACTACATTTAAATCAACTGCCTCTACATCTTTAAATGTACAATCAATAAATTCTATATTTAAATAATTACATATATCTTTCATTCTCTTTCCGTATGCCCCATTTGCAATTACAAGAAGTTTACCATCTTCTGGAATAGTACTTCCTATTGTAGCCTCTACTGAGAAAGTTCCACTTCCTTGCATTAATACACTTGTGTACTTATCTGTATTTTTTGTTCCTAGAGACACTAATCTTCTTCTAACATCCTGCACTAAGTCATTATATTCAACATCCCAAGTACACCAGTCTTTTAGCATAGATGCTCTTACTGATTTAGTAGTAGATAGTGGTCCTGGTGTAAGCAATATGTAATCATTTTCTGGTACAAAGTCTGACTTAATAGTTTCATTTTCTATTTTCACTAAGACATCTTCTAATTGAGCCATAGTCTCTATTACAAAATGTGCACCTGCTTCTTTAAATTTCTTTGAAACTGCATCCATCTTAGCTTTTAGTTCTTCTTTATCCAGGTTATCCACTTCTTCTTGTGTAAGTCCTAACTCACTTGAACCTTTTATTACAGCAACACTCCACATTCCTGCATTTACGCCTTCTTTTACATCACTGATTGTATCTCCCACTTTTACCATAGAACTCATAGGAGATACCCCTAGAGCTTCAGCATTTTTATAGCACATCCAAGGATATGGTCTTCCTTGAGATACTTCTGATGGAGTTACAAGAAAATCTGGTGAGTATCCTTTTTTTGCTGCATTTGGTTCGACTATGTTCATCATTTCTCTTGTATAACCTGTTGTAGAACCTATTTTTAATCCATTCTTTCTTAATTTCTCAACAGTTTCAACAACATGAGGAATTGGAGTTGTATATTCTTCTAATGTTTCAAATAACATTGGCTCAAATTCAGCATAAAGCTTATTTACGTCTTCTTCAGTTGGTGCTTTGCCAAATTTTTCTGACCAAAGGTTTTTTATTCTATCCATTTCACACATTTCTCTTATATGGTCTATCTTTAATTTTCCCATAGGTTTTCTTGCTTCTTCCATAGTTACATCTATACCTCTTCTTTTAAATATCTCTATAAATACATTAAGAGGTGCAAAACATCCATAATCAACTGTTGTTCCAGCCCAATCAAATACTACTGCCTTTATTTTTTCTCCATATATCTTTTTCATATTTATAGCCTCCATAGATTCTTTTAGAATTTTTGTGTTTTTAATTGTTTTTACTTTTAAAGTATAACTTTTACATGTTAATTATACATCATATTCAGGTTAAATGTATATTAAATTTATGTTTTTAGTTGTTTTTACTTGGTTATACTTGTTTTTACTATTCTATATAAAAACTTCACAAAACTCCAAATTATAAGTTGAAATTTCCTTTTTCATATAAATCTATGAGCTAGTTACATTTTATAATTTTATTGTATTTATTTTGCTTCTATCCATGTTATGTTTATTTCATTTAATTTATCTCTCCATTCATTTGGAGGTTCTGTATCACAAATCACAAAATCCAATTCTTCTAAATCTGCTATCTTATACATACTGACAATTCCAATTTTGGAACTATCACACAATATAAAACTCTCTTTTGAATTTTTTATATATTCTCTTGATAATAATGCTTTATTTTGGTCTATACTGCTAATTCCAAAGCTATCAAGTATACCTTCGCTAGATATAAAGGCTTTATCCACATATAAGTTTCTCATAGTCTCTATTGACATTTGACATGCTGTTCTTTGATGCTTTAAATTTACTTTTCCCCCAATAAATATAACTTCCCCATCAAATAAACCTTGACTTTCATAGGAAATCAACTTTGATAGTACAGGATAAGAACTTGTAATAACCTTTAAATTTTTTACAGATACTATATAATCCACAATTTGTAAATTAGTAGTACCTTCATCTATGACAATTGATTCATTATCATTCACAAATTTAGATGCATATTTAGCAATACTCTGTTTTTTATCCAAATTAGTACTATTTCTCTTTATATGTGCTGGTTCAATCACCCCATAATTTATTTTTATAGCACCACCATAAACCTTTTTCAATTTATTTTCATTTTCTAACTCTTCTAAATACCTTCTTATTGTTTCTGATGATACCTCTAGTTTTTTTACTAACTCTTTTGTATTTACTTTACCTTTTGAATCTAATAATTTAAGTATTTCTTTTTTTCTATCTATTGAATTTAAAGACATCACTTTTCCTCCTAAATATGTATATTTTGCTCCTATAATATTACAATGATACCTACCTTTACAAAATTATTATTCCATGATAAACATTTTCACTCAATTAAAGTTCAATTTAAAATAATGTATATTATAATAAAAAAAGTCCATCAAATATTAATATCAGATGGACTTTATAAAACTTTATTTTATAAATTAATATTTAAAACTTAATTATTAATTTATTTTCTTGTTTCCAAGAATTTTACTAAATTATTTACAGTAGACATATCTTTTCTCTCTAAATCAGTTGGCTGAAGTTCTATTCCTAGTCTATTTTCAATTTCAAGTAAAACTTCAATTATAGCTAATGAGTCTAAAAGCTCTGTCTCAAATAAGTTAAGGTCTAAATCTTCTCTTATCTCATCAGTCCCTAATACATCTTCAAATATTTCTATAACTGTTTCTTGCATAAATCTGCCTCCTTAAAATTAAGCTAAATAACCTGAGAATATCAGTAATCCAAAACATACAATGTGGAATGTAATGAAAATTTGAACTCTCTCGAACCATTTCTCTTTTTTATGTTTTTTATAAAACTTAGATTTTCTCTGATATATATCAGTCAAAACAAGTGCCAGCCCTTGATATACTCCATAAGCAACATAATACCATGTTAATCCATGCCAAAATCCCATCGTTATCATGGTTATCATCTGAGCTACATGAGCAGCAGTAGTTCTTTTCTTAAATCTTTTCTTTCTCATTGATGACATAACAAATCTTGAAAAAATATAATCTCCAAACCATCTTGAAAGACTTATATGCCATCTTGTCCAGAATTCCTTCATATCTTTACTCATAAATGGCTTATCAAAGTTTATTGGTACTTGTATTCCAAATATGTATCCTGCACCTATAGCAAACAAACTATACCCTGCAAAATCAAAGAATAGGTATAAACTGTATGCATACATGTAACTTAAAATATTTATAAAACTCATATCTTTAGGTATTCTGGATACCCAATATGTATTTATCAAAAATGCTATAACAAACTTATAACCTACACCCATAACAATATTTTTTATTCCAGGCAGTAAGTATTCTTCTAGATACTCTTTTCTAGATATTTGTTTTTCCAAATCTTGCTCAAAACGTCTTGACCTATCAATAGGGCCAGAACTTAATGTTGGAAAAAATAGCATAAAATAAAGCATCTTTGAAATTTTAACTTCTTTTATAGCTCCATCATAAATTTCAATAACCATTTGTATAGTTCTGAAATTTAAGTATGATATTCCAATAAATCCAATTATCCCAAAAGAAGTAACTGGAGATATTTTATTTATTATTATTGGGAGCATTGATGCAAACAAGAATCCCCAATATATGTATTTATTTTTAGTTTTTCTTCTTACATATTCATATCCTTTAACTATTATAACTTCAAGAATAATAAATATTACTAGGTATTTTAGTTGGACATCCATCCCTACAATTAAGAATATCATAAATAAACTTGCCAACATACCATAATACTTTATATTCTTACCCATTAGACCTAAAATCACTGCTGGTATTGATGTTAATAATAATATATAAAGATAAAAATAATCTCCATACTGTGAAAAAATCATTAAATTTCCTCCATAAGTTTCTTTCTGTCTATTTTACCATTGATATTTGTTGGAAACTTAGAGATTATTGAAATATTTCTTGGAATCATATATGAAGGTATATATTTTCCCAATTCCTTTTTTATTATCATCCCATTTTTAATGTTACTTAAATCATTCTTTTCATTTAACTCAACAATACCTTTTAAGTAAGCAATTTTCTCATCCTTATATATTGGTACAACTACTGCATTTTTTACATTATGTACTTTTCTTAAGTTATTCTCTATATCTTCTATTTCAATTCTAAATCCATTTAATTTTATTTGAAAATCTTTTCTCCCACAATAGTATATATTTCCATCTAGAAGATATCCCATATCTCCAGTTTTATAAGCTCTCCATTTTACACCATCTATTTCATCATAGAAGAATACTTCGTCAGTTTTTTCTTTATTATTAAAGTAACCTTTAGAAACTGATGGTCCAATTATTATAATCTCACCTTTTTCATTTTCTTCAAGCTCATTTCCATCTTCACCAAGTATTTTTATTTTACAGTTTGACATAGGATATCCAACTGGAAGACTTTTTTCATCATCTATGGCTTCTTTAGTCATATCATTTACACTTACACCAACAGTAGCTTCAGTTGGTCCATATCCATTGATGACTCTTGTATTTGGGAACCTACTCATAAGTTCCTTAGTAAGATTTTTTGAAAGTGCTTCTCCTATGAATATCATTGACTCAAGTTTAGGAAGCATTTTACTATTAAATTCTTTTTCTGTTACACATACACCTGCAAAAGAAGGAGTTGACACCCATATAGCTATATCTGACATGCTAAACTGTCTAAATAGCTCTTTATAATCTGCTAATACATCTTTTGATATTGAAAATAATGTCGCTCCATGAATAAGACCAGGATATATAGTTGTAACTGAAAGGTCAAAAGAATACGCCGCTTGATTCATTATTACTTTTTCACTTCCATCTATATTTAGATATGGACTTATCCAATCCGAAAAGCTATCTAAATTGTTTGAACTTATTTGAACCCCTTTTGGCTTTCCTGTACTTCCTGAAGTAAATAGTATATATGCATTTTCATCATCTTTTACCCAGTTTTCTTTATGTAATGATTTTCCTTGATATTCATTTATTATGTCATTTAGCTTGTTCATATCAATTACATTGATATCTCCAAAATCTTTTTCATCACTAAAATTAAATAATACCTTTGGTTTTATCTCTTTAGTAACTTCAAAAACTCTATCTATTGGAAAACTAATGTCAAGAGGTACATATGCTCTACCTGATTTTAAAGCTCCTATCATACACGCCATTATCATATTTTCTTTATTTCCATAAATCACTATTGGAGTATCTTCTTCTTTGTATACATCTTTTAGAAAAACTGATATAGCATCTGAATATTGATTTAAATCTTTATAAGAAAGTTTATTTCCATTACACATTAGTGCTATTCTATCTGTATTTGAATATTTTTTTATTCCTTCAATAATTTTCATATAAAAATGCTCCTTTAAAATCCGTTATAAATAAATGGCAATTCTTTAAATGGAGTAAATGTTAGTACTCCTATCGCCAATATTATAACCATAGTTAAACAAATACTAGTTACCAATTCTTTATTGCTCTTTAAATATTTTAAATAATCTCTCACAGACATCTACCCATCCTTTCGTACCAAGATGCATTACATCTCTTAAATAATATTTATCTGACCCTTTATCTTTAAGATTTAGAACTTCAAAACCCTTACTTTCTGCTATTTTTTGTGCTTTATCATAGTATTGGTCTCTTTCTTTTTCAGATATACCAGTCAAATCATAGAATTTACCCATACTTGGGATTAGTACAACAACTGGCTTAATATCTAAGTCAGTACAGACATTTAGCATAAGTTTATAACTGTCAAACTCTTTAGAAGTTAACAAATCTACGTCTTTGTCTCTTCCTTTAAATTGTTCTATACCATCCTTAAAATGCATTTGATAATAATATTTATCAATATTTAGTGGATTTTTACCAACTCTTTTTTTAGCATCTTCAATAGCTTTCTTTCTCTCATGTGACCAATTTATTGGCCCTTTTCTTTTTCCTTTTCTTCTTTCATCTAGCCTAATTAATTTTTTATAAAGTATCCCTTTTTCTTTAAGAGCTATACAATACTTTCTTCCTTGAAAATAAGGCTCTAAAATCACCTTCTCAGCTTTTTCTGACAAGGTCTTAGGTTCATATAGCTTTGCATATAGTGCCTCTGCTTTATACTCGTCACTTCCCCACAATAGTTTGCTTGATTTTTTTGCATATTCAATCTTATTTTCTCTAGATATCTTTGGATTATCTAAAAATCTATAAAATTGTATTGGTGAAAATCTAGATTGATAATGATGGCTTGTTACCCCATCTTTCTCCATAAACCATTGCATAGAAACTAACAAGACAACTTTCTTATTATCAATATTAGGATTCATACTTCCTAATATTGCAGCATCTTGTAATGTCTGAGTATAGGCTCTCCCAATTGCAAACACCTTGTTTTTACTCCTATCCGTATTAAAATAGTACTTTGGATGTTGTTTTGTTGAATTACCAAGTTCTGATGACCCCAAAATCATAATATCCTTTTCTCTTAAAAAATGATTATTTGCTGTAACACCTTTGTCCTTTATATCACTTAAAGTATCATCCATAATTGGAAGTAGATTTTTCTCCCTCAAAAGTTCATCAGTTTTAGAATCAAGAAATTTGTCTAGCCCAAATAAAAATACTACGCCTATTATAAACGGAGTAATAAAGTATATCAATTTTCTCATATTTTCTCTCCTCTAAAAATATTCAAATTTATGTTATTATTAATCATATTAGTTTTGATGTATATATTCAACTACAAAATTGTAATAAAATCGCCAAAACTTTTTTTGATACTGTTACAAAATTGTAAAAAAAACAAAAAAAAAGTACTAAGAGAGAGTTTCCTCTTAGTACTTTTTTATACTTATAATTTGACATTTTAATACTTAACTATGTATACATTTTAACTTAATCTAAAATTAAATTTACTCAAAAGTATACCTTAATCCCCATTGTTTTCTTATCTCATCCATTAAGTTCATAACATCTATAGACAATTCTATAGTATCAGCTTTTATTTTATTCAAGATACAATTATTAATATATTCAATTTCATATTTTAAAGCTTTTTCTGTATATCCACATTCTATATTTTCAACTCTTCCATCATCTGTATAAGTTATTGTTGCTTTCGATGCTCTTGGGAAATTTTCTACAGTTATAAATCCTAATTCACCTGCAACAACACCTTTTTTAGGCATCTTCGCCCTCATAGTTAATGATATTACAGCCATCTCATCATTAGAATTTTTTAAAATTATTCCAGATTGTTCATCTACACCCGTTTCAAAGTTTTTAACAGTTGTTAAAATCTCATTTGGTTGAGTTGACATAAAGTATCTAGTAAATGAAAGTGCATATGTACCAATATCAAGTAATGCCCCTCCAGCTAAATCTTGACTAAAAAATCGATTATTAACATCGTACTCTTTACAACTTCCAAAAGATACTTGTATCATTTTAATTTTTCCCAAACTTCCAGACTCTACTATGTTTTTTAATTTTTTATATAAAGGCATGTAATAAATAGTCATTGCCTCTGCCACTATCAAATTTTTTTCGTTAGCTAAGGTTACAATCTCTCTTAGTTGACTTCCATTTACCGTTATAGCTTTTTCACAAAAAACATGTTTTCCATTTTCTAAGCTTTTCATTATATATTCATAATGGTTACAATGTGGAGTAGATATATACACTACATCTATATCCTCATTCTTTAACATTTTATCATAATCATCATACACTTTTTCTATCCCAAACTTGTTTGCAAAATTCTCAGCTCTTTCGATACTTCTTGAAGCAACTGCATACATACTACAATTTAACTCATTCATAGCTTGTGCAAACTCTAAAGCAATAGTCCCAGGTCCTAATATAGCCCACTTTATATTATACATATACATCTCCTCACACTTTTTTATATATTATCAATACTTTACAATATAAATTACATACTATCAGCTGGATAAACAATATTACATTGTCTTCTTATCTCATCCATAAGTTCCATTACAATTATTGAGTTTTCATAAGAGTTTATTTTAGACTCTATTTTATTGTTATTTATAAGACTTATAAACTCAACAAGTTCATAGTACATACCTTCTATTTCTCTAGGTTTTTCCTCTTCTTTTTCTTTTAAAATAGATATATCTTCTTCTCTTCCATCTCTATACTTTATAATAGCTTTTTCAAATAGATTCAGTTTTTCAATTATTATACTTCCCTCTTCTCCTTGTATCTCAGATGGTATATAAGAATCAGCTATTTTTGAATACTGAATTATTGCATCCATATCATCGTATTTAAATATAGCTGAGCCTTCTCCATCAACTCCAGTTTGAAGTATATGAGAAGTTGCCTTTACTGATTTTGGAGCTCCAAATAGATTTACCATTGGATGTATACAATACACTCCTATGTCCATCAATGCACCATTCGATAACTCTTTTTTAAAAGCATTTTCTATAATTCCATTCTTATACTTATCATATCTTGAAGAATATTGACAATAACTTCCAAAGTATCTTCTTATCTTTCCTATTTTATATAAGTTTTCTTTAACTGCCTTAAAGTTTGGAACACATGTAATTCTCATCGCTTCCATAAGAAGTACATTATTGTCTCTAGCTGTTTCTATCATCAGTTTTACTTCTTTTAAATTAGATGCTAATGATTTCTCACAAAGTACATGTTTTTTGTATTTTAGACAAGTAAGAGCTTGTTTTGAATGTATAGCATTTGGAGAAGCTATATATATAGCATCTATATCACTTGATTTAGCCATTTTTTCTAAATCATCCAAAAAAATACTTACTCCATATGGCTCTCCAAATTCCTTAGCTCTTTCTAAATCCCTTGAATATACAGCAACCAATTCAAATTCTTTAATCCTAAAAGCAGCTCTTAGAAATGTTTTTGCTATATTACTTGTCCCAATAATGCCAAATCTTACTTTACTCATTATAAATCACTCCCTATTTTCTATATTTTATTTTGATTTAAATAGAAAACTTTATAACCTATTATAATATTCTCAAATAAATTCATCAAATAAAAAAGAAAGCTAATTTTAAATGATTTCATCATTTTAACATAGCTTTCTTTCTACTACAATCTAAGTTTAACCTATACTTTTAAAGTTACCTTTCCACTATATCTCTATTTCCTCTCAATAGTTTTATAGTAAAAATTTCATCTACAAACAGTGCTACCAATAGTACAGTTGCAAGAATTGGCCAATAAGGCATTATAAGTCGATACAAATTGTCAATTATATATACTTGAAAATATCTTACCCCAATAAAAGTCAGTATAGTCCAGTACATAGAAAACTTTAAACATACTATTCCTCTACTATTGTACTTGTAATCAGAATAATCCCAATATACCTTATTAAAATATATTTTCATAAGTATACCTGTAATGTATTCTACTGTTGTTGGTACCACTAAACATAATAAAAGCAATGCAAATATATTATTTGGGTCAATAAATCTTGAGACTTCTATTATAATCGACATTGCAATTGCATACATTGGTTTAAATGGGCCATTTAAAAATCCATCCTCTTGAAAATGTCCTTGTGTATAATAACTGTATAAGTTTTCAATTATCCAACCTATAAAACCATACAAGAAAAAATTAAATAAAAAATATAATAGAGAACCTGCATTATCCATGAATATTCCTCCTAGTTGTTTATAATTATTTTTTCTCATATTCATGGATTTATTCTAAATCGAAGAAATTATATTTAATTTATTTAATCTAATATTTTATATTATAGATTATTACATGTTTTAGAATTCAAACTTTTTAGGTATTCTCTAACCTCTAATAAGTTTTCAAGTATCTTATGTGATTGTGCTTTAATCTGTTCGTCTGGTTCTTTTAAATCTGGTACATTTATACATCTTATACCACCATTATATGCAGCTTCCACACCCATAGGGGAATCCTCTATAACAATACAATTTTGTGGTTCTATATTTATTTTTTTTGCTGCTTTTAAGAATATTTCTGGATTTGGCTTAGAGTTTACAACATCATCCCCACATACTATAGCATCAAAGTACTCTTTTAAATTTGCTTTGGCTAACCTCTTTACTGCTCTTTCTCTTTTTGTAGATGTTGCAACAGCCATTTTATATCCACTTTCCTTTAAGAATGAGATTAATTCATTAACTCCTAATTTAATAGGTGCTCCTTCTCTATCCATAAATTCAATCATGTTTTTAGTTTTTTCATCGTACAAATCTATTATTGGAACAGAACTATCGTATATATTTGTAAGACCTTCTATTATACCCTTACGATTTCTTCCCATAACTGATGTGTATATTTCTTTAGTCATAGTATATCCATACTTTTCAAATGTCTCTATCCAAAATTCAAGAGATATTCTCTCTGAATCAAACAAAACTCCATCCATATCAAAAATAATTCCTTCTACTTTTTGCATACAATTCCTCCAATATTTTTTGATATAATTATATTACACTTTTTATGATTAATTTTACAACCCTCAATTTATCCAATTCTAATATTGTAAAATTATAGTTTTCAAAAGTCACACTTTGATTTACTTTAATATTTGAACCTAGCATATAGGATATCCATCCACCTATACTGTCAAACCCATCATGTTCTATATCAAACCCAAAATACTTGTTAATATAGTTAATCGACTCAGTTCCATCAACCAAATAAGAACCTGCTCCTATTTTCTTAATATGAGTCTCTTCTTTATCAAATTCATCTTGAATTTCTCCAACTATCTCTTCTAGTATATCCTCTATTGTAACCACTCCAGATGTACCACCATATTCATCAACTACTATAGCAAGTTGAAGCTTCTCTTTTCTTATTCTCTCAAGAGCCTTATCTATAGTTAAGTTTTCAGATATGTATATAATATCTCTCAATATTTGTTTCAGTTCAATTTTATTTTCATTTATCTTTTGATTATATAAATCTCTTATATGTACAAAACCTAATATATCATCTTTATTTTTTCTACATACTGGATATCTTGTGACACCTTCTTCTTTTAAAGTAGATAATATCTTTTCTTCTGAATCACTTTCATATACACATACCATATCAGTTCTAGGCACCATTATCTCTCTAATTTTCTTTTCCTCAAATTCAAAAATATTATCAACAAATCTTTGTTCTGATTCATCTATAAGACCACTTCTATAACTTTCTTCCACTAATAACCTTATTTCATCACCTGTATGTGGCTCATCAACCTCATCAGCTTGTGAATATCCAAATGGTTTAAGAAATAAATCAGTACTTAGGTTAAAAAAATATATCACTGGATATGTTAACTTATAAAATCCTATTAATAAAAAAGATGTACTTAACATTATTTTTTCCGTATTATAAAGTGCTAAAGCTTTAGGAACCAATTCTCCTATTACAACTTCTACCATTGTTATAATTAAAAATGAAATAGAAATTGATATGGTATATATAATACTTTCACTAAGATTAAAGATACTTATTATTGGTAAAATTAACTCTTTAACTGTAGATTCTCCCATCCAACCTAATGCAAGTGAACAGAGTGTTATTCCAAGTTGACATGCTGAAAGATAGGAGTTTAAATTGTCTTTTATTGTTTTACATCTTATTGCATTATTATTGCCTTCAGCTATCATAGTATCTATCCTGGAACTACGAAGCTTTACCATAGCAAATTCACAAGCTACAAAAAAAGCATTTATCAAAACAAGTATTGCTATAAGTGTTACATTTAATAAATCCCGCATAAAGTATTGGTTCTTATAATATAAGAAATCTATAAGAACTCAAAGTTCCCCCCTTATATTTCTAAAATTTAATTTATAATATATATTCTATCATATTTATTAATATATCTTACTTTATTACAAATAATTTTTATATACCAAATAACCCCTTTTAATATTTATGGTAGACTATCTAATAAACATTAAAAGGGGTTATTTAAATTATATATCAGCAAATAAATTCTAGGAGAACCTATTATAAATCCATCGGCTAAAGTAACACCTCCTATTATGCATGAAGGTGTAGTTGGTATTGAACTAAATATAGATACTATTATAGATGTCAATGCATTTCCCATCGTAGCAGACTCTAATTCTTTATCTGTAACCTCTCTATTCATAGCTCTAATAGTAACAATCGTTGTAGCTCCCATCATATCAGCTAACTTGAACGATATTTATTTTGACCACAATATTATCTATGTATAGTTTTTAGTGGTACTCAATCTTATTCTTTGTACTCTCCAAGTTTGTACCTTTTATTGATTTCGTGTTCTGCCCTTATAAACTCTAAATTTCCCTCACCCATCAGTTCAGACATTTTTTTCTTTCTAGCATAGAGCCAATTTTCATCAATATTTTTATAATACTTATAATCAGTCCAATATACTATTGATGTTATTTCTCCTAGATTACTTTCACTAATCCATATCTCAGAACCAGCAAATCCCTCTAATAATTCTAAACCCTTAACCCAAATTTCATAATCTAATTGTAAGTATTTTTCTATTAAGTTGATATTTACCCTGAAAGTTAGTTCTTCAACAAACAAAGGCTTTTCAAATACTTTTAATTTCATATTATATACTTCCTTCTTTAATATTTGACTATTTTTTCTATACAACTATTTTCAACTTAATTTACCTATATATAACCACTTCTTATTCTTACATTTATTTATTACAACATCATTTTCTCACAGGTGGCATGTGTATTGATTTATCTAATATTCCCATAGATGCTTCTAAAAAAGCTTCTGATAAAGTTGGATGTCCATGCATAATACTTGCAACTTCTTCAACTGTCAACATAGCTTTCATTGCAACCACAGCCTCATGTATTAAATCGCTAGCATTAGGTCCTATAATATGAACGCCATATATTGTAGTTTTATCCTTTGAAGCAATTATCTTAACCATGCCTTCTGAATCATTCATTGTAAGCGCCTTCCCATTTCCAGAAAACTGAAATTTACTGACAACATAATCTAAATTTTTATCCTTAACTTCTTCTTCAGATAATCCAACTGTAGACACCTCTGGAAAAGTAAAAATTGAATTTGGCACTAAATTATAATCTACACTCGTTTTCTCTCCTACCATTCGTTCAACAGCAACTTTCCCCTCTTCAGATGCAACATGTGCAAGCATCACTCCTCCAATCACATCTCCAATTGCATATATCTCTGGTACAGAAGTGCAATAATTTTCATCAACTTTTATTCCTTTTTTATCATATCTTATGCCTATACCTTCTAGGTTTAACCCCTCTACATCAAGTTCCCTTCCTGTTGATATAAGTATATTGTCACAGGCTATTTTTGTTTTTTCTCCATTCTTACTTATCTCTGCAACTAATCCTTCACCATTCTTATATATTTCTTCTACTTTTGATGAAATTATTATTTTAATTCCTCTTTTATTCAGTAATTTACTTAATCTAGAGGATACCTCTTTATCAACCATAGGAATTATAGTATCCAAAAACTCAACAATAGTCACATCTGAACCAAATTCGTTTAAGATTCCTGCAAACTCAATTCCTATAACTCCACCTCCAATGATTACAATTTTCTTAGGCAAATTATTCATTTCTAGGGCTTCTTTACTTGTTATTACACCTTCTAAATTAGCTCCTTTTATTGGTGGCTTAGAAGATTTTGAACCAGATGCAATTAAAATATTTCTACCTTTAATTATTTTCTTAGACCCATCCTCCAATTTGACTTCTACAGAATCTCTACTTATTAGTTTTGCTTCACCTTTTTCTATTACTACTTTATTAGCCTTTAAAAGTCCTTTTACGCCACTGGTTAAAGTTTTTACCACCTTTTTCTTTCTTGATTGTACTTTTTCTAAGTCTAGTTCATATTTTTCAACTTTTATACCATATTCTTCAGCATGCTTAAAATAATTTAAAACTTGTGCATACTTAAATAATGTCTTTGTGGGGATACAACCTGTATTTAAGCAAGTACCTCCAAGTTCATTTTTTTCTATAATTACAACATTTAATCCAAGTTGAGTTCCTCTAATTGCCGCAACATATCCTCCTGGTCCACCGCCAATTACAATTAAATCAGTGTTCATCTTCACTATTCCTCCTTTTAAATCATAAATATTAATTCACTATGTCCAAAATTTTGTTATCAATATTTATATCCTGTTAAATCTATTTGATTTTTAATATCATAATGAAGTTTTTGACGTGTAAAAATAAAATTATTTCTATGAATTCCTATTGTCAATAATTCTGAATGTGGATGCTCTAAATGGCTATAAGCTATTGTACAACCTGGAGTCATTCTTCCACCTACAAATACCATCGAATAATTTATGAAATATTCATCCAATAACTTATTTTCTATCAAATGTGTGCAATATGAAGGAGATTCTACACACACTTTTTCTATACCTAAATTTTTAAGTACATAAAGCAATACCTCAGAATCTGGCGTACTATCTTTTCCAGTTATAATCACAGGAAAAACATCAAAATCTTTATATAATTCTTCAAATGTACAATCATCAACATCCTCAATTGAACTAAAACTTCCTATACACACATGTTTTAGAGGAGAGTTTTCTTTTATATACTCCCAGCCGTTTGGAGATGTAGCTATAACCATTTTGTATTCTTGGCTTTTATCAACATTAAATGTATAGTGATTAAATGGAATATCTGTAGCATCAAAAGAAACTACTACCCCACATGGTTGATATTTTTTATTTAAACAATCTTTTCTTTGTTGTGTCAGAGTTTCGTCAAATACATGACATGTTATTCCTGGTTCATTTTGTAAAGTTCTAGCTCCAATAATCACAGCATCTGAGCATGCTCTTAATACATTTAAAACCCAAAAATCTGCTAGAGCACCATCTGGGTCTATAAAATTATTTTTCCCAATCAAGGGGCCTGCCTTATTATCTTCATATGCCATCTTTCCATCAGAAGATAAAACCATAGAAGAAAATGTATATGGTCTTTTTTCACTTGCCTGAGGAAAAAATAATTCCGTATAATACTCTATAACATCTGGTATACATACATCTTCTTTAGAATTTGATTTTATTGTACTTAATATCTTTTCATTTCTATTTAATACATCTATTTTTAAATTACCTCTTGGTATACTGAAAAATTCAAGATTATTCATACTCTTACCATCCTCTCTTAATTGTTTTACAATCCATAAATTCTTTTTCCCCACTGTACATTACCTAGACCAATATCAGCTATTAATTTACTTGCTATTTGTTGAGTTTTATATAGTACCTTTTCTTCATCTATAGTAGTTATCTGATTATTCTCCATAACCACTTTTCCATCTATAATAGAAGTTTCTATATTATTTGGAGTAGAGGAATATATTAGTGAACTAATCGGGTCATGAATTGGTATAGAAATTGAACTTTTATATGGGTTATAAATTACAATATCGGCATTTTTTCCTACCTCTATTGAACCTAGTGAATCTAATTTATTTATAGATTTTGCTCCCCCTAAGGTTGCCATTTCAAGTACACTTGATGAAGGTAAGAGTTTTGCATCTCTATGAGTAACCTTTTGTAATAATGTAGTCATCTTCATTACTTCTAGCATATTTTGAGTATCATTACTAGCCGAACCATCGCATGCCAGACTTATAGTTAATCCCTCTTCTATAAACCTTGGAATTGGTGCAACTCCTGCTGCTAGAACCATATTAGATACAGGATTGTGAGATATCTTGACATCATATTTTTTAAATAACTCTATGTCTTCATCTGACATATGTATACAATGAACTGCAATAAAATCAGGGCCTAAAATCCCCATTTTTTCAAGATATGGTACAGTTTTCATACCTCTATCGTCTAAACAATATTTATCATCATCTTCAGTTTCAAGTAAATGCATTGTTATTGGTATATTAAGCTCATCAGCTATCTTTCTTATCTCTTTATAGCCATCTTCAGTGTTGTCCCATATAATTCCAGGTGCCAATGCCATACCAATTCTTGAATGGTTTTTATATTTTTTATTTAATCTTCTGACATCATCAAAGAATTTTTGCTCTGTATCATGATAAGTGCAACCAAATTCCTCAGGAAATTTACTTGTATCTGTAAATCCTCTTCCCAGTATTCCTCTTATTCCTAAGTCTTCAAATGCTCGTATTATGCTATCATCAAGACCTTCTTTTCCATGACAATACATATAATCAAGTATAGTAGTTGTACCTGTCTTAATTGCTTCTATACACCCTGTTAATGCTGCATAATAGCAACATTCATCATCTATCTTATGGATAGCTCTTCTAACAGAACTATCAAGCCAGTCTAGTAATAATTTATCTCTTCCTAATCCCTTTAATAAAGTCTGAAATAGATGAGAATGAGTACTTATGAATCCAGGAAAAACTACTTTACCTTTAGCATCTATAGTTTTTTCTGAAATATATTTTTCTAACAAATTAGCTTTTCCTATATCAATTATCTTGCTCTTTTCAATTATTATACAAGCATCTTTTAATATTTCCCTCTCCGTATTCATTGAAATTAGATAAGCGTTTTTAATTATCAAATCTACTTTTCTCATGCAGTAACCTCCATATAATTTTCTGCCATACTTTAATTTTGACAGATAGTTTGGAGAGAAAAAATCTTTCGAGAAACGCATAACAAACTATCTGTCGATTACTGTGGTGCTTATAATATTATTTTACATCCATCTAAAATCTAAGAGATTTTGAGTAACTTCTTGAAGAAAGCGTGCTCCAGGAGCTCCATCTACCACTCGATGGTCATGGGTTAAGCTCATATTCATTACAGAACCAGCATAAAATGCACCCTCTTTAACAAGAACTTTTTCTATTATACTTCCAATCCCTAAAATTGCACTTTCTGGTGTATTTAATACTGGAGTAAAGTATGTTATTCCAAACATACCTAAATTGGTTATAGTAATAGTTCCATTACTCATCTCATCTTGATTTAATTGATTATTTTTAGCCTTTTCACTTAAATCACTTAGTTCTATACATATTGTTCTTAAGTCTTTCAAGTTTGCATTCTTTATTACAGGTACTACTAATCCATTTGGAATGTCTACAGCCACACCTACATTAATCTCATCATTTATTTTAAAATGATTTTCATCAAACACTTGTGTTCTAAGTTTAGGATGATTTTCAAGAGCTTGAGCTACAGCTTTTATTATAAGAGCTGTATAACTCAGTTTAATACCTGCATTTTTATATTTTTCTTTTAAACTTTTATATACTTTAGTTAGATTTGTAATTTCTAGTTCAGTAGCAATAGTAGTTTGAGCTGTTGTCAACAAACTTTCGTGCATTTTTTTTGCTATTATATTTTGCATTTGAGTCATTTTAGTTACCACATCATTTTCCCTTATAGTTGTCTTAGCGCTCTTAATTTGAGGAATAGATGTAGCATCTTGCCGTACTCCTTTTTCAACTACTTCACTTTGATTAGTTTCAATTACCTTTTCTTCTAGATTTTTATTCATGAAGTTTTTCAAATCATCAATTGTTATTGCTCCATGTATTCCTGTACCTTCTATGTTTGAATAGTCAATGCCTTTTTCTTCAGCTATTTTTTTAGCTCTTGGAGTTATTCTCTTTTCTATCTCCAAATTTTTTACCTCTATTATCTGCTCTAAGCTTGGAGTATCTTCTTCTTTCTCTATATTTGTTTTAACTGTCGGATTAAGTCCACTAATATCTTCATTTGCATCTGCAATTATACAGATTATTTCTCCACAATTTACAACTTCCCCCTCTTCAAACAGTATTTTTCTTAGTACTCCATCTTCTGTTGCTTCAACTGTATTAGTTATCTTATCAGTTTCAATTTCTAAAAGTTCATCGCCTTTATTTACAATGGTACCTTCTTCAATCAACCATGTACCAATTGTCCCATCTTCCATAGAAAGACCAAACTTTGGCATTTTAACCTCTGTAATCATGACTTATCCCCCCTTGATTAATATTGCATAACTTCTCTACAGGCTTTAATTAGGTTTTCTAGTTTTGGCAAAACAAAATCCTCTAAAACTGGTGCATATGCCACTGGAGCATCAATTGATGTAACTCTTTTTATTGGTGCACTTAGATACTCAAATACATCTTCATTTATCATTGCAGATATTTCAGCTGCCCATCCTCCTACTCTTGGTCCTTCTTGAGCAATAACTAATCTGCTAGTTTTTGCTACTGATTCTACTATAGTTTTTTTGTCATAAGGAAAAACAGTTCTAAGGTCGATTATCTCTACACTAATTCCTTCTTTTTGAAGTTCATTTGCTGCTTTATGTGCTAGACCTAACATCATTTGTGTAGCCACTATTGTAACATCACTGCCAACTCTCTCAATCTCAGCTTCATATAAAGGTATCTCATATGGTTCAACTGGTACTTCACCCTTAACGTTATATAGCATTTTATGTTCCAAAAACAATACTGGATTATCGTTCTTTATAGCTGATAATAACATTCCCTTAGCTTCATAAGGTGTTGTTGGTGAAACCACTACAAGTCCAGGAGTATTCATAAACCATGATTCTGCACAAACTGAGTGATGATATGCACAACGTATACCAGCTCCCTGCACTGCACGAACAGTAATTGGACAATGAGCTTTCCCTTGAAACATAAAGTTAAGTTTTGCTGCATTATTTACAAGTTGGTCAAAACAAACACCTAAAAAATCTGCAAACATTATCTCAGGTACAGGTCTTAATCCACAAAGAGCTGCTCCGTTTGATAATCCTAATATAGCTGACTCTGATAAAGCTGTATCCTTGATTCTATTTGGCCATTTAGCCATTATTCCTTTAGTAATTCCAAAATCTCCACCCATCTTAGCAACATCTTCACCTAATATAAAAACTCTATCATCATTTTCCATGGCTTGATGAAGTGCTTCATTTATTGCCATTCCATACGAAAGTTTTCTTCCCATTATCTTATTTCCACCTCTCTATCAACATATGTGTGTGTAACTGCATCTTTAACATCTGGTGATGGACTCTCCAATGAGAATCTTAGCATTTCTTGAACATCAGCCTCTATTTCTTCTTCAATATCTTTAAGTATATCTTCTGACATACCTTCTCTCTCAATAAGTACTTTTCTAGTTAGTTTTATTGGGTCTCTGTCTTTCCAATACTTAACTTCCTCTTCAGGTCTATATGCTGCTGGGTCTCCTGCAAAATGACCTTGCCAACGATAAGTAAGAAACTCTATTAATGTTGGACCTTCACCTTTTCTTGCTCTATCTGCTGCTTTTTCTACTATCTCAATTACTGCTTCTACATCATTCCCATCAACTCTATAACTTGGAATCTCGTATCCTTCCCCCCATGTTTTTAGTTCTTTTTGAGGATGAGAATCTGTATAGTGTGTAGATATAGCATACTGATTATTAAGCAAACAGTATATTATTGGTAGTTTCCATGTAGCTGACATATTAAGACTTTCATGACAAGTACCTTCTCCTAAAGTACCATCTCCTAAAAATACTGCTGTTACATCGTCAGTTTCTTTATATACAGATGCAAAAGCTGTGCCTAAGCAAGTTACCATAGTAGAACCTTGTATTCCATTGAATCCCATATTTCTACATTCAATATCATTTATATGCATTGAACCACCTCTGCCACCATTTATACCTGTAGCTTTAGCAAATATTTCAGCCATTACAAGTTTTGGGTCGGTTCCACAAAGTGCTATAGTCCCATGTCCTCTATGGTCTGGAAATTTATAATCTGTTTTTCTAAGTGCATCTACTATACCTGCTTGACAAGCCTCCTGACCTATACTTAAATGAACAAATCCTGGTATGGTACCATTTGCAGCATACTCTTCTATTACTTCTTCAAATCTTCGAATCATAACCATATCACGGTATAATTTTTCTAATCTTGTTTTATCTAACACCATTTTGTCTCCCCCTAAATTAATAGAATTTAAATCATTTATTTTAAAAAACTTCTTTCAAGAGCTGAATAATTTATCTCTCCTGATGAAAATGATTTTCCAGTATTTATATTGTGTATCTGTATTTTGCCAATCGAATGTACATCATGGTCTACATAGAAAAAATCTCTTCCTGCTTTTTCAAATACATCCTCAAATAATTCTCCATAATTTGGAGATGACGTTTTCCCCGCCAATTGATGTATAGTTTTTGCAATAGCAGTGTCAGTTGAATCTACCCAAAACTCAGTTTCACTACCATAAATTAATGCATCATTGATTCTTCCCATAGTCTTAATTTCGTCTTTTACTATTGGTGCTATTGGTGCTTTTCCTCTTGCAAGTACAATTTGACCTGCATCAAAGTTTTTTTCAAACATTTTATGGCATACTTGCTCAATGATTCTTGCTGATACTTGCATTGATGCTACAATACACGTACTAGGTGAAATCAATATATATGTGTCTTCTGGTTTTACTTTACAAGCATTTGCAACTTCTAAAATAGTTTTTTCATCAGGATATTTTATATCTTGAATGCACAAGACTGCCTCATGATAATCATCTTTGTATGGAGTCATTTCAAAATACCAATCTGATTTAACTCTTGCTAAAGCCCTTGCTGGACCTGACCCTATAGTCGCAAACTCTCCTTCACCGAGTTTCCATCCAGCAATCTGTGAACCCATACATGCAATTAAAGGCTTATCTATGAATACTTCAACAGATGAAAAAGAGTATTCTTCATTTAGTTTAAAATCTCCCAATGTTACTATCCCCAAATCACCTATAGAAACTCTAGTAAATAAAACACCTGCTTTCCAACTTCCACTACAATTTAAACCCATATCAATTATGGTTGCTCCACAATCTGTCTTGATGACTTCACACCCTAATGATTCTGCATCTTCCAATATTTCTCTTACTACTACCATCGCCTTTTTATTTAAACTTATCATTTTCATACCTCTCAATATATTTTATTTATGCTTTTTTTCCACAGACATCAATCGCAGCTCCCATTATTGGACTAGCTTCATCAGATGCTAAAAAAGTTACGACCTTTGATACTTCTTCTACTTGCAACATTTCTTCAAGTGGTATTGTAACTGCATCATCAGAGTCAAATCGTTTTCTTGTATATTCTGTATTTGTCATTCCTAGATATATTGCATTTACATTAATTCCATATTCTTTTACTTCTTCAGATAAAGTTTGAGTAAAACTTACCACACCTCCTTTAGAAGCTGAATATGCACCAAACCCTGGAAAAAAGTGCTTTGCTGCTGTGGAACTAATGTTTATTATTTTTCCATATCTTTTATCTATCATTGATTTGAGAACAGCTTTCGTACAATAGAAAGTTCCACTCAAATTTGTCTTTATCTGAGCATCCCATTCTTCAGCAGTAGTATCAATTACTGGACATGATTTATGAGTAGCGACATTATTAATCAAGATATCTACAGTCCCAAACTTTTCTATTAAGTTCTTAAAGCAATTATCTACTTCTTTGGATTTACTTACATCACAAACTGAAACGAATGCTCTACCACCAGATTTGATGATTTTATCTGCAATATTATCCAACTTACTTTTAGTTCTTCCAATCAAAACTACAATTGCCCCTTCTATACCAAAATCTAAAGCAAAACCTGCCCCTAATCCTTGACCCGCTCCTGTTATCACAACAACCTTATCTCTAAATCTTAAATCCACAACCACCACACCCTTTACATTCACATAATTTATATTTACAGCTAGAAAAAAGTGTCTTACTACAATCTCTAAAACATCTTAAATGGTTTCTTATTTTTTATAAGACAAGATTAAATACTTATATTTTCTAATAAAGTATTTTTCTTTAATGGCAAACTATAAAAGTCACACTTTAGTGCATTAGCCACAGCATTTGACACTGCTGGTGCTGAAGGTACTACTGAACATTCTCCTATACTCTTAGCTCCAAACGGACCACCAGGTTCTCCACATTCTATCATGCCTACTTTTATCTTAGGCATTTCACTTGCTTTTATCATATGGTATGAGCGAAATGAATTAGTCTTTATTCTTCCTCTATCATCAAATTCAAGTTCCTCCGTCAAAGCATATCCTATTCCCATCTGAATTGCCCCTTCAATCTGACCTTCTATAGACATTGGATTTAGTGCTTTTCCTACATCATGTACTGCTACATATTCAAGTACCTTTACATCTCCTAATTTTGTATCAACTTCAACTTTAGCAAAATGTGCACCATATGAACTTGCACCAGTGTCTGAAGAAAATGTCTCAACTCCAATAATTTCCCTTAAATTTACTTTTTGTGCATGTATCATAACATCACACAATGTAGCATTTTTATCAGTATTTTTAATAGAATAAACTCTGTCATTTTTTAATTCTATCCATTCTTCATCCTCTTCTAGAAGTTGTGATGCTTCTTTTAATAGTTGTTTTTTTACTGAGTTAGCAACTTTTAAAGCTGCATTTCCAGATACGAATACTCCTCTACTTGCATAGTCACCTAGATTCCATGGTGATGCTTCTGTATCTGCTTGTATACACTCTATTTTTTCTTGGCTTATTCCAAGTATTTCAGATATAATCTGCACTTGAACACTTACAGATGCATTTCCCATATCATGAGTACCTGTATATAATACAGCTGAACCATCTTCATTCATCTTAAGCATCAAAGCTGTCATGTCTCTATGTGCCCCAAAACATCCATTTCCATGTGAACCAACTGCCATACCTATGCCGATTAAGAATCTCCCGCTTGAACTATTTTGCTGTTTAATTTGTTTTTTCCATTCAAACATTTCCATTCCTTTCTTTATACAGTCTATTGGTCTTGGATTTCCATGAGGACTTTTAAATCTCTGGTCTATTCCATCAGGCTCAACTAAGTTCTTAAGTTGTAAATCTAAAATATCCATGTTGAGTTTCTTCGCAATCTTATTTAGTTGTGATTGTTGAGCAAAGAAAGCTTGTGGAGAACCATATCCTCTCATAGCTCCTGCAATTGGAGTATTCGTATACACTGGTATCCCAGTATATCTCATATTTTCAATCTTATATGATTTAAATACTTTATGACTCATAGCTCCTATTACATTTAGAGCACTTGATGTGTATGCTCCTGTATTTGTAATAACTTTCATATCTTGCGCTATAATTTGCCCATCTTTCATAACACCTGTTTTTAGATATACAACTGCACCATGTCTAGTTCTTGTTGAAGCCATAGTTTCTCTCCTATTAAGCTCTAGTTTTACTGGTCTGCCTGATAACTTTGCCAGTAAAGCTACTATTGGCTCAATAGTAATTTCCAATTTTCCTCCAAAAGCGCCACCAATAGCTGGGCTTACCAATCTTACTTTATTCATTGGCAATTCAAATATTTTAGATAATATTACTCTAAAAGCAAAAGTATTTTGATTGGGACTATAGACTGTAAGTTTTCCACTATAATCATAGTCTGCAATAGCAACATGAGTTTCTATAGCTCCATGATGTATAGCTGGAAGTTTATATTTATCTTCAAAGATGTAATCAGCTTTTTTCATAGCTTCTTCTACATTTCCACATTCCTGCACATTTTCTGTAAGTTTATTACCATCTTTATGTATTGGATATGCATTTTCTTTTATTGCTTCTTCTGGGTCGAATACTGAAGGCAATTCTTCATACTCGACTTCAATAAGTTTCAGTGCTTTTTCAGCTGTTTTTAAATCTTCGGCTGCAACAGCTGCGACCTTATCCCCCACAAAACGAACAATATCATCAAAAATGTATTCAACTTCAGGCAATTCATGTTCATAAAACCTCATTGCGCTGTTAAAAGCTATTCTTGGTGAATTTTTATATGTAGCTATAGCTTTTACTCCTTCTAATTTTTCTGCTTTTGATGTGTCTATTCTCTTAATTTTTGCATGTGCCACAGGGCTAAATAATACCTTAGCATATAGCATATTGGGGATTTTCATATCTGCAGTGTATTTAAGTTGACCAGTAGCTTTAAGCACAGCATCCCTTATTGGAACTCTTTCACCTATAACATTCAGTTCACTACTCAAATGCTACACCTCCCATTCTTTTTGCTGATAAAAGTATAGCCTCGACAATTTTTACATATCCTGTACATCTACAAAGATTATTATCTATGGACTTTCTAACATCCATTTCAGAAGGATTTGGATTTTTATCCAACAAAGCTTTTGCTGACATTATCATACCTGGAGTACAATATCCACATTGTACAGCTCCACAATCAATAAAGGCTTGTTGGATTGGATGTATATTGATTCCATCTGATAACCCTTCAATTGTCATGATTTTTTTACCCACTGCGTTTTTTGCTAAAATCAGACATGAATTCACTGCTTCTCCATTTAAAATTATTTTACAAGCTCCACAATCACCTGTACTACATCCACATTTACTTCCAGTTAGATTTAATTTTTCTCTTAAGACATAAAGTAAAGTCCACTTATTTTCTATGGCTACCTCTTTCACTGTGCCATTTATATCAAGTTCAATAACCTCCATAACCTTCACCTTCCACCTACAGAATTTAATTATGTATATCTCTATGAAATTTTAAATTTAATTACTTTGTCTGTATTATTTAAGCTCTTTTTTCAACTCTTTTTTACACAAAATCCTCTAATTACTGATAAAAAAAGAGGAGCAAGGCGCTCCTCTTGGATATCCTTTCAGATTATACTTTTATTAAAATGAGTATCATATCTTTTGATTATTCAAGTTTTTAAGGTTTTTGGGTAAAAAAAATAGAAGCAAGGCGCTCCTTCTTGGATATCCTTTCAGATTGTATTTATAAGCTATTGGGTTTCCTTCAAAGTTCAATCCTATTTTTGGTAAAAAAAATAGAAGCAAGGCGCTCCTTCTTGGATATCCTTTAGAATTACGTTCTCTAAGCTTTACAACTTACTTCACTCTCAACTACATCTTCCTTTTCCTTAGGTAATATGATATTTAGTATTAGAGATAATAAAGCTGTTCCAGATATACCAGTCATTAAAG
Source organism: Clostridioides sp. GD02367 (assembly GCF_045900275.1). Taxonomy (NCBI): domain Bacteria; kingdom Bacillati; phylum Bacillota; class Clostridia; order Peptostreptococcales; family Peptostreptococcaceae; genus Clostridioides; species Clostridioides sp. GD02367. The sequence goes on from NZ_JBJODK010000001.1 coordinate 214,752, forward strand.
TGACTACTATACTTGGTAAAAATGCTAATGCAGCTTGATTAAAATAACCACCCATACCAATACCTAATGAAACTGCTAAAATTGTTATGTTACGATTTGTCATTTTACCCATACCAATAACTTTAATACCTGATGATGCAATTGTTCCAAACATCATAACTAATGTTCCTCCAATAACTGGATTTGGCGTTAAAGCTAATATTTGTGCAAACTTTGGAAAAAATGCTAAAATCCCTATTATTACTCCTCCAAGTGCTACTATGTACCTACTTGCAACACCTGTCATACAGATTATGCCTATGTTTGGGCTACCTGATATAACTGGAAGCCCGTTGAACAAAGCTGCAAAGCAACTTCCAACTCCATCTGCTCTTACTGCTCTCATCAATTCTTTTTGTGTAGGTAATCGATTTTCAACAGAGCTGACAACACCTGTAGTGTCTCCTATTATCTCCATAACTGTCACAATATGAATCGTACATATGGTTACAATAGCCCCTAAGTTAAACTCCAGTCCCCAAAATACAGGTCTTGGCATCGCAAACCAATTTGCTTGTGCCATACTAGAAAAGTCAACCATACCAAATATCACTGCTACTATATACCCTATCACTATTGAAATTATTATGGATGCCACTTTCAGAAAACCTTTTCCAAATTGATTTAAAATTAGTGTCAATAACAGTGTAAATATAGCCAAAGAAAAATTAGCAACTACATCAGGGCTATGAGCATCAAATGATACTGCATAGTCAAATGAAGAACTCATAAGTGATAACCCAACTGCTAAAACAACACTTCCTGTAACTGTAGGTGTAAAATATTTATGCAAATATTTTACTGCATATGGTCCTACTAAAGTTAAGACTAAACTTCCTACAAGTACTGCCCCAAAAGCTCCAGCAATACCGACATCATTATTCGTACTTAAGGCAATTAATGGTGCTACAAAGGTGAAACTACCACCAGTAACAATTGGTAACCGTGACCCTATTGGCCCAATCCCCATAGATTGCAGTATGGTGCTCACTCCTGCAATCAACATCGAACATTGAATCAAAAATGCAGTCTCACTTAGTGAGAGACCCATGCCAACAGCTACTAAAATAGCACCAGACATAGTACCCGCAAAAGCAGAAAAAACATGTTGCATACTAAGCGGTATTGCTGTTAGAAGCTTTGGCTTGTCGTTAAATCCATACTTGTAATTTTCCATATCTTACCCCTTATCGCTCCCGCCATTGCCGCCAAATGTATGGAGCTATGTAATAAATTATTAGTAACCTTAAAAGTTAGAGCCTAATAAATATTGCACAGTTAAATTATGAAGTTTTAGTTATACATTTTGAAATTAGAAAAGCTCTAATTTAAGGAGTGGCGGAGGATTACTTACTAAAAAAATAAAACGTTTGCCTTAGCATTATTTTTATTTTCTGTAAACTAGGTAATTAATCCGATTTTTAATTGTATTATACAGTCACGATTTTAGACTGTCAAGATTATTCTGACAATTTATTTTCGTCTTTATGCGAATTTCTTAAAATAAAAATAATACTTATTTTGTAGAATAAAGTCAGTATTAAAATTCTTTAATTCTTAAATTATAGTTATTTTTTTATCATTTCCAATCAACTTTATAAGATATATATAAACAATTCCAACTCAATCTAATGCAACTTTACATGTTATATTCCTACAATAAACATAATATATAATACTCACCAAGCCTCCTTCTTAACCAGTTAGAATTATTCTCCATCAAACAACTGTCATACTATAATAAATACTACATTTTACATATACTAATGACTAATAAATATATCTCTAAAATTCTAACTATATGTTATATTATTTTAATATATACAACATAATTTCAATTGTTTCTATGACCTTTAAGTCGTAAAATATATAATTATTCCTTTAATGTAGTTTTTATATAGCCGTTATAATTTTATCATTTTTTGTTTATAAAACATTTTTTCCAAAGCGATATAATTATTTATTTATCTAATTTTTCTACATAATTTAACGATTAAAAATATTAATTTTTCATTGTATAATGAAAATATTTTTTGTATCTTTTTTATATTCATCTTCACTATTATTAAAATAAATTAAATTTTATTACTAAAAGTAAAAACGAAATATGATTTTTATTTAAATAAATTTCACACTTCGTCTTTACTTATTGGATACTTATTTTATTTATAAATTCCTATTATTTTCAAGAATTTATTTTTTTAATACTTCACCACATTGAATATCAGTGACCTTCCCCTCCTCCAATGCGATTTTACCATTTACAATTACATATTCAACACCTTTAGCTAATAATTGTGGTTTTGAGAAATCAACTTCTTCTGACCTAGGATAACTATAGTTTTCTATATCAATAACAACTATATCAGCTATTTTTCCTTCTTCAAGGATGCCTCTATCTTTTATTTTAAATTGTCTAGCTGGTAATGAAGTAACTCTTCTTACAATTTCTTCTAGTCTTACACCTGATTTTCTATACATATTGAAGAAAATTGGAAATGCTCCTCTTCTTTGTAGTTCAAACCATGACATATCTCCACCTACACTAAACAAACAATCTGAGCCAACCATAACAAATGGATTGTCAATTATTTTATTATCATGTAATTTATCTGGGAAATCAGCTCTATACATCCCACCTAAACAAAAGATAAGCTCTTCATCTCCACATAAAAGTAAATCAAGTAATAATATATCTTCATCCACACATTTTTGAATGGCTATTTCACGTATTGATTTTTTTTCCATATCAGTATCTTTAGTGTTTAGAAGTATTATACTTCCTCTATCTCCAAGTATAAATGCCTCTTTTAATATAAGTGCCCTTCCTTCTTCATTTTTAAGAGCATCCATTACTCCATCCATACCTAGCTCAAATAAGCTAGATGATATTGCCATAATAAATTGAATCACTCTTTTCTTCTTCATACAATGACCAGAACTTCTTGGTACTGTATCAACCATTATATCAACGCCATTGTATCTAGCTCTTAATATCTCATCAAAGGCTTCTATTTCAACGGGGCTTAAGTGAGATACTTGTACTCTAGCCCCACTTTTTTGACCAACCTCTATAGTTTCTTTTACTGCATTATATCTTCCTATATAATCTCTAATATGAGATGTATATATACCATCATGCTCTTTAATTAACTTTGCGATATCAACCAGTTCATCAATATCAGCATACTTACTTGGAATATATGCCAATCCAGTAGATATTCCAAAAGCCCCACTTTTCATACCATCATTTATTATATTTGTAATTTCTTTTTTTTCTTCTTCTGTAGGTGGTCTATCTTTAGAACCTCCCATAACACTCCATCTTATAGTTCCATGACCCAATAAAAATCCCATATTAATAGAAATGCCACTTTTAGATATAAGGTCACAATATTCTGTAAAGTTATTCCAATATTTATTTTTATCTATAAGATATTTTTTCTCTTCTTCAAGTAATAAGCCGTTTTTATACATATACTCATATACATTTTCAGAAGAATATGGTGTTATAGAATGCCCACAATTACCATTTATAGTTGTTGTAACTCCTTGTTTTAGGAATTTTTCAAATTTGCCATCTAGTATTGCTACTATCTCTTCATGAACATGAGGGTCAATAAATCCAGGAGTTATAACTTTTCCATGACAATTAATTATTTTGTTTGTTTCTTCATTTATCCCAGAATCTATTTTAACTATTAAATTGTCTTTAATTGCTATATCTCCATAAAAACCAACCTCTCCAGTACCATCTACTATAAATCCATTTTTTAAGATTAAATCGTATATCAAGATATTCCCTCCCTAAAACTGTACTTTTAAGTAATTTTTTCTGTAACTTTTTGTACATTAAAACTGAATTATAATATTTAAGAATTTATTATCATTTAAATGTTATTAATCACTAAGTTTATCTTTATACATAGCTCTTGCAATTAATATAGTCCCAAATACACATATAAGAACTACTAAAGATTGTGGTATTATACCTTGCTTTGATAGTGTAATCGTTAATACAGATATTACAATTGCTACTATACCTAATTTTTTATCTTGTAAAAATACTTGTCCAAATACTGACCCAAATAAAGCTGGTAATATTAAATTTAGTTTTTCTACTACTTCAGCTGGAATCTTAGATAATACACTTCCTCCTAGAATTACTCCTATAGTTAATATACTTATATTCACTAAAATAGATACAGCTATACCTATTGTAGATATTATTGAACCTTCTTCTGTTCCTGATTCAACTTCTGCTGCCTTTTGAGCTGCTATTGAACATGGTAGTCTCATATTAGATATATTTCCAGAAAGAAAACTCATATAAGTTCCTGGTATACCTAAAATTGGCGAATAAGAAACTGGCTCTATTATGTAGTTTGGAGCACTCATGCTAACAATTGCCATTGTACTTGCCAATAATGCTGATATTGGAGGCATAATACCAAATCCAAAACTCAAAATTATTCCAGGAACCAAAGCTGCTATAATACCTAAAGATAATGTCAATCTTCCATACCTTATCATAAAAGGTAAGTACTCTTCATTGTATATAGATTTTACTTTACTCATAAAACTTCCCCCTTTATATTACTGAAGCTATTATCATTCCACTGAACATTGATATTGTAAGCCCCCACTCTCTTAACCATTTTATATTTTTCTTTTTTTCAATCATACATAATATTATCATTATAGCCATCCCACTTATACATGCAATTGTTCCATTATCAAAACGTAATACCCTATCAGCATTTAAATATGCAAATGAACCTAGCATCGCTCCTAAAGATATTATTGGTATAAATGATTTCTTTCCACTAGATATAACATTAGTTATCTTATCCAATTTATGCCCAAACAGTAACGTGAATATTATCCATCCTAAAGAACCAAGTATCATAGTCCAAACTGCATTTGTAAATGCCAATTCTGTCATTTCAGGAGAACCCAAAGTTATACCTAGCGCATCTGTTCCAAACCCTGCTGACATAGATTCAAAAATTACAGAACCTATAAACGATAATCTCATCCATGCTATAGGTCCACCCATTGTAACTATAAGCGATACCATTCCAGCAAATATAGTCATTGAAGGTCCTATAGCTGAAATAGCACTACTTTTAACAGCTGATTTTATTTGTTTATCTGTTATTCCCATTGTTTTACCAACTTTACAAGACTTTATAGCAAATATAAGGGATTGTACCACTACTATTGATACTGCTACTGTACTTGCTATCCACAAGAGTGGATGATTAGCTAATTTTAAATAATCCATTTATAAAACCTCCCTATAAATCCTCAACTTTTATTAATACTTCTACTCTATTTACTTATTTCCACACCTGCTTTAACACTCTAAGTATATTTCCTCCTAGTACCTTTTCTATTTCCTCATCACTGTACCCATTTTTTACTAAATATCTAACAATATTTTTTGAAGTCTCAGTTGGATTCTCAAGCCCTTTTACATATTCTACTTTAGGATGTTCTTTTGTACCTGTTATCTTTTTTATATCAAATTTAGCAGCTAACACTGAGTGTAATTTTACATGGTCACCATATACTGTATCTGGACCAAATGCTACATGGTCTATTCCTACTAAGTTTTTGATATACTCAAAATGCTCCATAAATGAATCTATTGAATGTTCTTTATTTTTCTCAGTTATCGTAGTATGAGGTGCTGCTTCTACACCTATAACTCCTCCTTTTTTAGCACATGCTATTAACACTTCGTCTGGAGTCAATCTTTTCGTATCCCATAATCCTCTTGCTCCAACATGACTTAATATTATTGGGTCTTTACTATACTCTATAACATCAAGTGTTGTTTGTACTCCAACATGAGAACAATCTATTGCCATACCAATCTTATTCATTCTTTCAACAGCTTTTCTACCAAAATTCGTAAGACCTCCATCTTTTTCTTCTTTTAATCCAGAGCCTAATGCATTGGATTCACTGTACGTGATTCCCATTAACCTTATACCAAATCCATATAATATATCTATTCTATCAAGTTCATTCTCTATTGGTGCTGCTCCTTCTAGTGTTGGTATCAATGCCACTTTACCTTCACTTTTAGCTCTATATATGTCTTCCACTTTTTCACACTTTATAACAAAATCTTGGTGTGCTAAATCACATAACCTCATACCTAAATCAATTAGTATATCATCCCATTTCCATCCAGCATTTGATGTTATTGTGCACACACCATCCATTAAATTATCAAATATAGCATCATAATATCCTCTTGACAATGCTTCATAGGCACATCTTTGTTTTCCTTCTCTGTTGTATTCAAATATATCTCTTTCTAAATGTTCTGGGAATAAAACTGGATGTTCATGTAGAGATATAAATACTTTTTCATCTACTATACTTTTAACTTTAGCTTCTTGAACATCATCTAACTCGATAAGATACTCTTCTACTCTCTTATCTCCTTTACACATCTCAATAGATGAGATATCTTTTCCCTTTTCTAAATAACTATAAGCTTCGTATCCTTTATAAGCTGACTTCATAACAACATCCTCCAAATTTTACAATTTTTTTATATTTTCACTATATAGCAATTGATATGCCAAAATATAAGTTTTAATTGCACATTAAATTTTTCAAAAAATAAAAACGGTAGTAAAATGACGATTTACTACTGTTTATTCGAAATAATATTTTTTATTTTTAATTCAATATTTTTTAAATTATCTCAATATTTGAAATAATTTTATTTATCTAAGATTATCTTAGGGGATTTTTAGGGGATTTTTCATTTTTAATCCCCTATATTTCCCCCTTAAATTTTACATATGATATAAAGTTCTTTCCTTCATCAGTTATAAAGCTCCCTTGTTTTTTTACTCCAGATGATAGTAATCCATGATTTTTTAACTTATCTATTCTTTTTCTAATTTGGTCTACACTTAATGTTATACTTCTTTCTTTTAAAATTTCTTGTAATTTATTTCTTCCTAAGGATATATTTTTATTATTCCAATTTTCTATACTCATCAATATACAAATACTCTCACTAAAGAAATTTGATTGTTTAAAATCTAGTATAATTGAATCAAAATTTTCATTAACTAGAGTATTGTTATTTTCAAATTTAAATTGTTCTGGCAAATGCTCATAGTCTACCCTATCTTCCTCCACTATGGTGTCTATATAATAAATCAAATTTTTAAGTTCTCTTACATTACCTGGCCACTCATACAGTTTTAATACCTGCATCGACTTTTCTGTAAAACACTTATTACTATTTATTTCATTCAAGAAATACTTACTTATAAGAGGTATATCTTCCTTACGTTCTCTAAGCCTAGGTATTTCTATATGCAATACATTAATCCTATAATACAAATCTTCTCTAAAAGAACCTTTTTTGATTTTTTTCTTTAAATCCTTATTTGTTGCAGCTATAATTCTAACATCCACAGGTATAATTTTACTTCCTCCCATTCTCATGACTTCTTTTTCTTGTAAGACTCTTAACAATCTTTGTTGTACATCTAGAGAGACGTCACCTATCTCATCCAAAAAAATTGTTCCTGTATGTGCTCTTTCAAATATCCCTATTTTTCCACCTTTTATAGCTCCTGTAAAACTTCCCTCTTCATAACCAAAAAGTTCGCTTTCAATAAGTGTATCTGATAAAGAAGATAGATTTACTGCAACAAAGGGCTTATCTTTTCTTAGAGATTCATTGTGTATTGCTTGAGCAAATATTTCCTTTCCTGTTCCATTTTCACCAAGTATCAACACAGAAAAATCTGTAGATGCTATTTTTCTTGCAATATTAATCTTTTCTTTTATTATTTTACTTTCGCCTACAACATTATCAAATGTGTACTTTGATACAAAGCCTTTTGTCTGAAATTTATTTTGAATCTTATCCTCAAGTATCTGAATTGCACTTATATCTTTAATACTTATAATACTTTTTATACGTTCATTATTTTCATACACATTTACTTTATTAATTATGAGTTTTTTGTTATTTAGACTCACTACTTCATCACTAACTTCATCCTCTTGAAAAAATATTTTTTTAATAATTTTATCACTAAATAAATCCATAAAATTATTAGATATAATCTCATTTTGGTCTATCCCAACTAGATTAGAAAATACTTTATTGCAATATATAAACTTTCCTAGCTTATCAATAGAAGCAATACCTTCATCAATAATCTCCAAAAAACTCTTCATAGTTTTATTCATAGTTGTATAATACCTATATCCACTTACTGTATCTTCATTATATTTTTCTTTAATAATATGTAACTTATCTATAGATATGTTCAGCTTTGTAAAGATTTCTATGACTGTATTTATATCGATTATTTTATCCCCTATATCAATTATTTGCTTCACATTTTGTGGTACATTATTTCTACTTCCTGTAATAATCCCAATTTCACATTTAGACTTATTGCATCCTGGATAATATGGTATTAGATTAATATGAATTAGGCCTAGTTTTCTAATTATCTTGGTTGTTTCATCTGCTGACTCTTTATAATCATCTATGACCATAACTTCAGAATCATTTTCTATACTTATTATCTGGTTTATATTTTCAATGTTTATTGTACGATGTATTATTACAATAGGTATATTTTTATCGATATTATTGTGTATATGTTCTTTTATCTCATTATCTGAACATACTATAAGCTCATACTTTAATACTTCAATATCAATTCTATCTATATAGACCAAGTTATCTATATTACAAAATTCTCCAAATATATTTTCTAACTGTTTTGATGTATCTATATTTATTTTGTCATCTGTTGATATAAATAAAATATTATGTTTTTTCATACCATCACCTCCTGTTTAGTGAATATAGAAACTAATAATTTGGTCTATTGTAGCACTTTTTAAAAAAGTTTTAAATCTTAAAAATCATATTTTATATCATTTGGTATTATTTTCTACAAAAAGCCTGTGTATGCTGTCTTTTTTATATATCATTTAATTTCTAGTATGATTATTTTGACGTTGTTGAAATAATAACAAAAATTTAATATAATATTGTTAATGCATCAACGAATTGGAGGACGGTTCATGAATAAAGAAGAACAAGTCATAACAGGCTTTAGGAACTTATTTAACAAACTGGCTTGGCTTAATAAGTCTAAGATGGAAGAAGCTCTTAAGGATTATAAACCTTCTGAGGTACATTGTATAGAATACATTGCAAAAAATACAGATTCCAACGTAACAAAACTTGCAGAATCTTTTTATATGACTAGAGGAGCTATGAGTAAAGTAACTAAAAAACTCATGAAAAAAGGCTATATTGAAAGTTATCAAAAACAGGATAATAAAAAAGAAATCTATTTTAGGCTTACGAAGCAAGGAAAAGCAATTAATAAGGTTCATGAGGAACTTCATAGAGAATTTCAAGAAAGAGATAAAACTGTATTTGAAAATGTAACAGAAGAACAACTTAACAGTATGATTAACCTTGTAGAAAAATATAATAAGCATTTGGACGCAGAGATTAAAAAACTTGATATAGATATTAAATCAGAATAAATTCAAATGAATAAAATTACAGGCAACCAGACTCTAATGAGAACAGGTTGCTTTTTTATTTTCACTTTTTGTTGACAAAGAAACAAAACAATGATACGATAAATATGTTTCCAAGGAATCAAAATAAACTTTTGAAAGGAGAATTTAAATGTTCAAATTTAAATCAAACAATAAACAAAACACAGAACAAACTCTAAATAAAAAGGCTTTAACATTTGGTCTTATGTCTGTGTTTCTTTGTGGAATAGGCTTCAGTATTATAAATCCTGTTGTGCCATTCTTAGTACAGCCTTATATAACTAATCCCCAAAATAAAGCTATAGTCGTTACTCTACTTACATCCATTTATGCATTCTGTGTATTTTTTGCTGCTCCTGGGCTTGGAGCTTTGAGTGACAGATATGGTCGACGTCCTTTACTCTTAATATGCTTCTTAGGCTCTGCAATTGGATACTTAGTCTTTGGTATAGGAGGAGCTCTATGGATACTATTTGTTGGACGTATAATAGAAGGTCTAACAGGAGGTAGTATAAGTACTATTTTCGCATATTTTGCAGATATCACTCCTATAGAACAACGAACAAAATACTTTGGATGGGTTAGTGCAGTTGCAGGTGCAGGTGCTGCTATAGGGCCCACTATTGGTGGATTACTTGCAAGATTTGGTTATTCTGTACCTATGTATTTTGGTGCTACAATTACTTTATTAAATTTTATCTATGGATTCTTTTATATGCCTGAGAGCCTTGACAAAACTAATAGACTTAAGAAGATTACATTGGTGAGATTGAACCCATTCACGCAACTCACGAATGTACTTTCAATAAAGACATTAAAAAGGTTGCTTATATCAGGATTTTTACTTTGGATACCCAATGGCTCTTTGCAGGCTATCTTCTCTCAATTTACATTAGATACTTTTAGTTGGGGACCTACACTAATTGGACTTATGTTTTCAATTATGGGTATACAAGATATAATCTCACAAGGCTTTATAATGCCAAAACTTTTATTAAAATTTAGTGATGTACAAATAGTAATTCTAGGAATGGTTTCAGAGATTACAGGTTACTGTTTTATAGCCACATCAGCTTTATTCTCATTCTATCCTCTTTTTATTATTGGAATGTTTATATTTGGCTTTGGTGATTCAATCTTTGGACCTTCATTTAACGGCATGGTATCCAAATCTGTAGATTCTAGTGAACAAGGAAGAATTCAAGGAGGTAGCCAGTCAATTCAATCTTTAGCAAGAATAATTGGACCTATTATTGGAGGTCAAATCTATGTATTATTTGGTCATGCTTCTCCTGCTTTTATGGGTATAATACTTATATCAGTAGCTATATCAGTCCTATACAAGGGTATACAAATAAATGAGTGAGCACATACTTTATTCAGATAAATATCTATTTTTATTTTCGATTATATATTTATTAATATTATTTATAAAGAAATTTTTTCTAAATAATATACATAACACTTAACTTTAGGTACATATAATAATAGGGTCTCAGAACTAGTGATAGTTCTAAAACCCCATTTGTCTATAGTATATGAAGTGACATAAGACTTCATCTATACCACTTTATATAATATTACTTTATTTTAAATATTCTAAAATATTTCTATCCCTCTAAAAACTGTAAAAATTCCTGATTAAATAGTTTGAGTTCATCATAGAATATAGCATGGCCACTATACTCAAAAGTATATAAAGTTGAATTCTCTATTTTTTCATTCATAAAAACTGCAAACTCATATGGGCATACCTGGTCTAGTTTTCCATGAAAGATACCTGTTGGCACTCTTACACATTTTAAATCGTTAAATAATTCTTCATCTCTTAAAGATACTGCTGTTGCAATTGTACCAATGCCTGATGCTCTAAAACCAATATCGTCAAACCACCTTCTAAAGCTTTCAGGTGGATTTGATGCAAATACTTTTTCTCCAAAATGGCTTACCATTGCTGGTCTATCAGTACATGCCTGAGCTATCAGTTTATTAACATCTTCACGTGTCATGCCATATGGAAACTCTGGAGGTCTTTGTACAAATGATGGTGCAGCAGCAGCAAACAATGCCAACTTTGATACCCCATATCCATGAAACAGGCTCATATATCTAAGTACAATTGCTCCTCCCATTGAAAAACCAACAAGAGTAAAATCTTTTAATCCAATAGCATGTACTACCTTATAAATATCATCTGCTAATTGGCTATAAGTATATCCTCCTGATGTTGCACTAGATTTACCAAAACCCCTTAAATCAATTGAAACTGTTCTATATCCGAGTTTTGGCAGTATGTTAGTTTGATATTCAAATATCTTATGTCCTAATGGCCAACCATGTATAAAAAGTACTGTTTTTTTAGCACTCGGATTTAAATCATAAACTGCTATATTTATATCATTTACATATACATAATACATATCAATAGCAACTCCCTTCAAGAAAATGTATGATAGTAATTTTATATATATGAATAAAATGATGAATAACTAAACTTTTGAGTTTATCTACAATACTTTTCTATTGCTTTTTTAAATAGACCTACATGAACCTTTTCATCTAAAATTATTCTATTTAATATGGCTTTTTACTTATACAATTATTTTTAATTATTCATCCTTACCTGCTACTGATAGTTCTTTAATAACAACTGAAGGTGAACCTATACTACTCATTGGAAATTCCAAATCATCCCCTATAACTTCAATATCTTTCAACAAGTCAAAATAGTTTCCTGCTACTGTAATTTGCTCTACTGGAAATACTTTTTTACCTTCTTTAATATAAAAACCTTTAGCTGCTAAAGAAAAATCTCCTGTTACTGAATTTGCACCTGAATGAAGACCTGCAAAACTAGTAACCATCAAACCTTCACCTATATAATTCATAATTTCATCTAGAGATTTATCCCCTTTCTCTATATAGAAATTAGTTGGATGTATACCTATAGGTGATGAATATGAAGATTTTATTCCATTTCCTGTAGTCTTTACACTTGCCTTATTAGCCGTCTTTAAATTATGAAGTAAAGTTATAAGCTTTCCATTTGAAATGACTTCTTTTTTAAATGTAGCTACACCCTCATCATCAAAAGGAGTAGATGCCATACCATTTTCTAAAAGTGGGTCATCAACTATTGTAACTATAGGAGATGCTATCATATCTCCTTCTCTATCTTTCAATAAAGATAATCCTTTTTGAGCTGAATCTGCATTAAATATTCCAGAAAATGTGCTAAGCAAAGATACCATAGCTTCATTAAACAATATAGTTTTATATTTACCTGATGGGATACTCTTACCCCCTACCTTAGATAAAGCATCTTCAACACCAAGTTTTGCTATCTCATAAGGCTTTATTTCTTCAATAGAAGTTGCTATATTATACCCTACTCCATCATATTTTTGTTCATTGTCTTGTATAATGGGAACTACAAATCCTATAAGCATATTAGTCTTATTACTTAAATCAAGACCTTTAGTATTATATATACCATTACTTGATACAGAATAAGATAGAGTACATCTAGATAAATTTATTACCTTGTTTGAATAAGCTTTAGTTTCTCTTTCCATTTGTAAGGCTAAATCAATCAACTTATCTGCTTCTAAATTTTCTAGCTCTTTAGAATAAGTTTTTACCTCATTATATTGTTTATCACCTTCATATATAAATTGTACATCTTCATTTTCAATAGTATTTACTCCATCTTTTACATTTTTTATCAACATATCAACAGCTTTATCATCTAAAATTTCTGTATAAGAGTAACCTATCTTTCCATTTATTTTTCCTCTAAAAGACAAACCAAAAGACTTATCAAGATTGTATTTCTCAACTTCGCCTTCATATATATTTATACTTAGATTTTCTCCTGTATAATAGTATACCTCACACTCTTCAAAACCTTCGCTTAGAGCTTTTTTAAATAATATATCTTTAAAACTTTTAAGTTCCATACTTATCCCTCCTATCTTCCACCTACAGTAATTTCTTTTACTCTTATCATAGGCTGACCTACATTAGTTGGTATACTTCCTGAGGATGAACCACACATCCCCTGAGCTTGTTCTAAGTTATCCCCAACCATATCTATATTCATAAGTACATCACTACCTTTTCCAATCAAACTAGCTCCTCTAACTGGCTCTTGTATTTCTCCATTTTTTATCAAGTATCCCTCTGAAACTGCAAAATTAAACTCTCCTGTTACAGGGTTTACAGAGCCACCACCCATTTTTTTAGCATAAAGTCCATCTGGTATTGACTTTATAATATCTTCTGGTTTATCTTCTCCAGCAGCAATATAAGTATTGGTCATTCTTGAAGTTGGAGCAAATTTATAGTTTTGTCTACGAGAACTTCCTGTAGGATTCATTCCCATTCGTCTACCATTAAGTTTATCTATCATATAAGACTTTAATATCCCATTTTCAATTAGTATATTTTTCTGAGCTGGATTTCCTTCATCATCTATATTCATAGAGCCCCAGTAATTTGGTATTGTTCCATCATCTATAGCTGTAATCTTTGTAGAAGCAATCTGTTGACCTAATTTATCTGCAAATACAGAGTTCCCTTTTGCAACTGATGTAGCTTCCAGAGAATGTCCACAAGCTTCATGGAAAATTACCCCTCCAAATCCATTATCGATTGCTACCATCATATTACCTGCTGGGCAATTTTTAGCATGCAACATAGTATGTGCTACTCTAGCTGATTCTCTCGCATAGTATTCTGGGTCTATTTCTTCAAATATCTCAAAACCTTTACAACCTCCTGGTCCTTCAAATCCAGTTTGATTTTCATTGCCTTTAGATGCAACTGAACTTATCCCAAGTCTCGTTCTTATTCTTCTATCCTCAACATATATCCCTTCAGTATTTGCAATTAATATTTTTTGGTCTTTATCTGAATAACTAACACTTACTTGAGATATATCACTACTAAACTCTTTTGCACTCTTATATGCAACCTTCATTACATTTACTTTATCTCTATTATCTATTGAATTTGGATAAATTTTTATATTATGTATGTTATTTATTTTAATACTGTCATTTAATATTATACTTTTACCATCTTCTAATTTGCCTAAAGCAACAGCAGCTTTATATGCTACATCCAACAGACTACTTAGAGAATTGTCACTTGTATAAGCATATATACTCTTTAAACCTTTAAATATTCTTATTCCTATACCATAATTTCTTCCACCTATTGCATTTTCTACTTTATTATCTATTAAACTGATAGAATTATTTAGAGTGTCTTCTTCAAAAATCTCAGCAAAATCTCCTCCAGTAATTAGACACTTTTCTAATACCTTTGAAGCTATATCTTTTGAAAGCATAAATTTACCTCCTACTTTAAATTTTTAATTGATTTTTATTAAATCTCTTTTCTTATTAAAAACATTATATACCACTATTACTTAAAACAAAGTACTTATGAATATATTATACATATGTTTTACTCTAAAATGTTATCACATTTTTATTTATACATACCCATATATCTAGATAATTAAAATGTATAATATTATTTGCTATAGAAAATAATACACTCATACATAATAAATGTTAGGAGTGAAATATATGAATCAAGAATATGTAAAAGGAAAGCCTATTTTTACCAATATAAACAAAATACCAAAACAATTTCCATATCTTACTGATGATATTGATACTGATGTTATAATTGTTGGTGGCGGTGTTACTGGATGCATTTGTGCTTACTATCTAGCTAAAAACAATATAAAATCAGTCATTCTAGAAAAAGGAAGGATTGCACACGGAAGCACTAGTGTAACCACTTCTCTTTTGCAATACGAATTAGATGACAATTTGATAGACTTAACAGAAGTTATGACTTTAACTGATGCAGTAAAAGCATACAATCTTTGTGTATCAGCACTTGAAGAATTAGATGAATTTATAGAACTATATGGAAATAAGTGTGATTATGCTAAAAGAGATACTCTACTTTACACTGCTAATAAGCTTGAAATTAAGGCTATAAAAGAAGAATATAATTTAAGAAAAGAAAATGGATTTGATGTTGAATATATTGATGAATCTACAAACCCTTTTAGTTTTGATTTGAAATCAGGATTAATAGCAAAAAACGGAGGACGAGAATTGGACCCATATAAATACAGTCATCATTTAATCGATGTAAGTCTAAAAAATGGTCTTCAGGTATATGAAAATACAGAAGTAAAAAAAGTAGATTTCGCAAATGATAAAGTAACTGCTGAAGTATCTTATGGTTATAAAGTTCATGGAAAAAAACTAATTGTAGCTACAGGATACAATACAAGTTTATTTACCAAAAGAAACTTTGCAACTAAGTCAAATACTTTTAATATAGCAACAAAGCCAATTAAAAACATAGATTCTTGGAAAAACAATATTCTAATTAGAGATAACTGCGACCCATATAATTATCTAAGAACTACAAAAGATAATAGATTAATTATAGGTGGCGAGGATGTAAGTTTTGATGATATAGAAAATGAAACTTTAGCTAATAAAAAGTATGATATTTTAGAACAAAGATTGAAAAGCATGTTTAAGGATATAAAGGATATACAGATTGAATATAAATATTGTGGTTGCTTTGCTTCTACTTTAGACAATTTAGGGTTTATTGGACCAGATAACAAAAACCACAATCTATGGTATTGCCTAGGTTATGGAGCCAATGGAATACTCTTTGCAATATTGGGTGGTATAATGTTGAGTGAATTGTATCTTGGTAAAGAAAATAAAAATATGAAATTATTTAGAGTAAATAGATTTGATAAATAGATATTACACATTAAAAGACTGTACAAAAAAGAAGTTTTAGAATTCTAAAATCTAACTTTTATACAGTCTTTTATAATGCTCTTTTTAAAAACACTTTATTTATAATTAAATATAAAGTAAAATATTAAAATATAACTGATAAATTTTAGTCACAGTATAATATTTAAGTTTATTTGATGAAAAATGGAGGAATTATTATGAAAGAAATACTCGTTATTGCTCCCACTAAAGGAACCTATGAAAAATCAATTCATATAGTTAAAAAATACAATTATACAAATATTGATGTTGTATTTGGTAATCTAAAAGAAGGGATACCTCTTGCGGAAAAAAGTATTAATCATGGAACTAGAATCATCATAAGCCGAGGTGGTACTTACAATATGCTAAAAGCTACTTACAACATACCTATAGTTGAGATTAAAGTAGATGCTTATGATATCATAGAAAGCTATAAAGAAGTAAAAAACTCTAATGAGCCATTTGGAATAATTGGATTTAATAATGTAATCTATGGTTTTGACATCATAGAAGAAATATTAAATAAGAAAATAACTATGATTGAAATTGAAAAAGAAGAAGAGATTTATGATGCTATAGAGAAATACAGAAAAAAAGGTATCAACACATACATAGGAGATACTACTGTTGCACATATTGTTAAAAGACTCAATTGCAAGGGGATATTAATCGAATCTAGGGAAGAAAATATACTTAGAGCCATTCAACAAGCAGAACAAATACTTGATGCAACCAAAGATGAACAAAAAAGAAGATTACAGATAGAAGCTATGACAGATTTTGTACATGATGGCATAATAACTGTTGACAAAAATTTTATAATCACATTATTTAATAAGAGTGCAGAAAAAATATTTGGTATAAAAAAAGAGAATGCACTTTATCATAACATTATAGATGTAATCCCAAATACAGTCCTTCCTCAAGTAGTTGAAACTATGGAGCCACAAATTGGTGAAATACAAAATATAGGAAGTACAAAAATCATAACAAATAGAGTTCCAATCATCGTCGATGGTCAAATCCAAGGAGCTGTTTCTACCTTTCAAGATAGCAAGGAGATAAGTTCTTTTGAGCATACAATAAGAAGAAGTCTATTAAATAAAGGTCTCTCTGCTAAATACACTTTCGATGACATAATTCATGCTAGTGAAAAAACGAAAAATTGCATAGAAATTGCAAAGAAATATGCCTGTTATGACACCCCTATGATTATCACTGGAGAATCAGGTGTTGGTAAAGAGCTGTTTTGTCAAAGCATACACAACTATAGTAAACGTAAAAATGCACCTTTTGTAGCTGTAAATTGTGCTGCTATACCTCCATCTTTAATAGAAAGTGAATTTTTTGGTTATGAGGAAGGTTCATTTACAGGTGCGAGAAAAAAAGGCAAAGCAGGTGTATTTGAACTAGCACATGAGGGTACAATTTTTCTCGATGAAATAAGTGAAATTCCTCTTGAACTTCAAGGACGACTATTGAGAGTCTTACAGGAAAAACAAGTTATGAGAATTGGTGGTGATAAAGTCATTCCTATAGATGTAAAAATTATTTGTGCTTCTAATAAAGACTTAAAAAATATGATGCGTGATGGTTTATTTAGACAAGACCTTTATTTTAGAATAAATATCTTAACACTATATCTCCCTTCATTAAAAGAAAGAAAAGAAGATATATTAAAACTATCAGAATTTTTTATACATAAATACTCAATCAAATACAACAAAACCCCTTTAATTATCACTCCAAATATTAAGCAAGTACTTCTCGAACGAGAATATGAAGGAAATATAAGAGAATTAGAAGGAATGATGGAAAGAGCTGTTATTGTAGAATCATTTGACTCGATTTTGTT
Organism: Clostridioides sp. GD02367; assembly: GCF_045900275.1. Taxonomy (NCBI): domain Bacteria; kingdom Bacillati; phylum Bacillota; class Clostridia; order Peptostreptococcales; family Peptostreptococcaceae; genus Clostridioides; species Clostridioides sp. GD02367. The sequence goes on from NZ_JBJODK010000001.1 coordinate 233,064, forward strand.
AGAAAAATATAACAGCGAGTATATAAATAATATAGATAATACGAGCAATATAGATAATATAAATAATAATTTTGAATGTAATAACTTAGATTTAAAGACACTAGAAAAAAAATATATCTATAAAATTTACAACGAAAACAATAGAAACACTACAAAGACTTGTGAAATTCTAAAAATAACTCGCTCTACTCTATGGAGAAAGTTAAAAGAAATTGAAAGTGATGTTTAAAAATAATACATACTTAATATATCGAAACGTTTTATGTTTAATTTTAATACATAAGACGTTTATTTGTTTTCACTGAGAAATATTATTGCATAATGAAATAATTATTTTCAATGTTAAGATTTACACAATTATACTTTTAGTTCTAAGTATTCTACAGCACTTCAAGCAATCAGCAAAAATAATCATAATAACTTAAAACATAAAATCTATATATTGGCATAGTAATTGCTTTTAGATACTTATATAAAAATAAAAAGGAGTGATACTAAATGCACATCTTGAAATCAGTGAAAAAGATGCCAGGAGGACTTATGGTATGCCCCCTGTTATTGGGAGCACTATTTAATACAGTATGTCCACAAGCTCTAGAAATTGGAGGATTCACAACATCCTTATTTAAAACTGGTGCAATGAGTATACTTGCTCTATTTTGTCTATGTAATGGAGCTCAAATTAACATTAGACAAGCTGGTAAACCATTGACTAAAGGAATAGCACTTACAGCAACAAAATTCGTAATTGGTGCAGTATTAGGTATTATTGTCAGTAAATTTATAGGACCTAAAGGTATACTTGGTATTACACCTCTTGCCATAGTTGCTACCATGACTAATTCAAATGGAGGTCTATTTGCTGCACTTGCAGGGGAATATGGAGACTCTACAGATGTTGGAGCAATATCTATATTATCACTAAATGATGGTCCTTTTTTCACAATGCTTGCTTTTGGAGTGACTGGGCTTGCAAATGTACCTATAGTAGCACTATTTGCAGCACTTATACCAATATTACTTGGATTTATACTTGGAAATCTTGATGAAGATATACGAGAATTCCTTGCACCTGGTACAACATTATTAATTCCTTTCTTTGCTTTTCCTTTAGGAGCAGCATTAAACTTTAATCAAATTATAACTGCTGGATTACCTGGGGTTGGTCTTGGTTTAGGAGTTACTCTAATAACTGGTATGGGTGGATATTTTGTAATGAAACTTATACGTGCAGAGCATCCAGCAGTAGGTGCAGCTACTGGTACAACAGCTGGTAATGCAGCTGGTACTCCTGAAGCTTTAGCTGCTATAGACCCTACTCTAGCGACAATTGCAGCCGTTTCAACAGTGCAGGTTGCTGCTGCTATCATTGTTACAGCAATATGTTGTCCAATGTTGGTTTCTTATTTAGATAAGAGAGAAAAAAGGAAAAAAGCTATTTTTAAAGCAAATAAAAACATTGAAGTAAATTAATATTTAAGGAGGTAAAAGTAATGAATGCAATTATTCATGCAAATGAAAAAGATAATCTAGTTACATGTGTTAGACCTTTAGTTAAAGGTGAAAAAGTTTCAATTGATGGAGAATCTTACATAGTAAATGATGATATCCCTGTTTTTCACAAGATGGCTACAGAGGATGTAAAAAAAGGTGATGTTGTCTATAAATATGGTGAAGTTATAGGAATCGCAACAGTTGACATAAAAACTGGTGATTATGTTCATGTACATAATATTGAAAGTACACGTGGTCGTGGAGACAAAAAATAGGAGGTAATTAAAATGAAATTAATGGGTTATTTAAGAGAAAATGGACAATTTGGTATTCGTAATCATATTTTAGTTATTCCAACATCTGTATGTTCAAGTGAGACAGCTACAAGAATAGCATCACTTGTACCTGGAGCAATAGCTATACCTCATCAACATGGATGTTGTCAAATTGGTTCTGATATAGAACTTACAGCAAAAACATTGATAGGCTTTGGGAAAAATCCTAATGTTGCCGCAGTTTTAGTAGTTGGTCTTGGTTGTGATGGTATTCAAGCAAAAGACTTAGCTTCTGAGATAGCTACAACAGGAAAAAAAGTAGATTATGTTGTTATACAAGAATGTGGTGGAACATTAAAAACAGTCTCTAAAGGAGCTGAAATAATAGGTCAAATGTCTCGTGAAGTATCAAAAGAAGTAAGGGTTGAGTTCGATATGGGCGAAATTACATTAGCACTTGAATGTGGTGGTTCTGACCCAACAAGTGGAATAGCTTCAAATCCTTCAATTGGAGTCGCTTCAAACCTTCTTGTAGATGAGGGTGGAAGCAGTATACTAAGTGAGACTACAGAAGTAATTGGTGCAGAACATTTATTAGCTACTCGTTTTGAAGATGAAAAAATGAAAGATAAGTTTCTTAAATTTGTAAGTGATGTAGAAAAGAGAGCAATTGCCATGGGAGAAGATTTACGTAGTGGTCAACCTACTCCAGGTAATAAAGCTGGCGGACTTTCAACAATTGAAGAAAAATCACTTGGATGTATGTATAAAGCGGGTAACAAACCATTCAAAGGTGCTCTTGAATACGCCGATATTGTACCTTCTGATAAAAAAGGTCTGTATTTTATGGATACACCAGGACAAGACATAGATTCTATTACTGGTATGGTAGCAGGTGGTGCGCAAATCGTAATCTTTTCAACTGGTAGAGGTACTCCAACAGGAAGCCCAATTTCTCCAGTTATTAAAATCACTGGAAATAGTGGTACATACAACAAAATGCCAGACAATATAGATATAAATGCTGGTAGAATAATAACAGATGGTGCTAAAATAGCAGATATAGGTCAAGAAATATTCAACGAAATAGTAGAAGTCTGTAACGGTAAATATACTAAAGCTGAAAGTCTTGGTCATAGAGAATTTGGTATTTATAGAATTGCTTCTACATTTTAATATCTGATAAATATAATAATAAAATATCTTTATATAGATATACTCCCTCTATAAATATACAAGATACTATTCTTCAACATAAAATTTGAAATATATAAAAAGGTCTATCTCTCAATAATCAAAATTATTTCTAGATAGACCTTTTACTTTTATATATATCTATACTTGACTTGTTTTAAATTCCCTTTTTAAGAATAACAATACAATTATCATAGCAATAAAATCTGCAATTGGCTGTGCTAACCAAACCCCATCCAAATTGAACTGAATTGGAAGTACAATAATTAATGGTATAAATAAAATAAATTGTCTTAAAAGAGTTAAAAACATAGAATGTTTAACCTTACTTATACATTGGAAATATACAGGCCCTACAATGGAAATTCCCATTATAGGCAATGTAATTAGATTTATATTTATACCTCTTACAGCTATTTCCATTAAATCTGAATCTTTATTAAATATACCTACAAATACTTCTGGAAAAACTTGTACTACTAAAAATCCAAATGATAATATAACAATTGATACTATAATAGATAGTATTAAAGTTTTCTTTGCACGCTCATATTGTTTTGCACCATAATTGTATGATATTATAGTTTGCATACCTTGATTCAAACCAAACACAGGCATCATAAACATCAATAAAATAGATGTAAGTGCTGTCATAGCTCCAATAGCCAAATCTCCACCATAAGCCTTTAGAGAATTATTTGTAAACATATGAGTTATGCTTATAGCTACTTCCATAGCAAAAGGTGTCATACCTATTGCAAATACATTTTTCACTATATCTTTATCCAACTTTAAATTACACTTTTTTAGTTTTAAATTAGACTTCCCTCTTATAAAGTACTGTGTTACCCAAATGCATACTACAACTTGACAGAGTACTGTTGCTATAGCTGCTCCTTTTATACCTAAATCAAACACAAATATGAATATAGGGTCTAATATTAAATTTAGTACACAACCTACAATCATTGTCCTTGCTGCTAATTTTGGATTACCTTCTGCCCTAATTGCATTATTAAGAGAAAATGCAACTAGATTAAATATACTTCCAACCAATATAACACTCATATAGTCTTTTGCATAAGAGATTGAATCTTTACTTGCACCCAAAATAAAAAGTATATCTTCTAAAAAAACTAACCCTAATACAGTTATTATTAAAGATATAATTATAGATAATGTCAAAGCATTACCTAATATCTTTTCTGCTTCTTCTTTATTTCTTTCACCTAGCTTGATAGACAATCTTGTACTAGCACCTACCGATATTAGCATCCCAAAAGCTATTATTAGTGTGAATACTGGCATAGTTACACCAAGACCTGCAATAGCTATGGAACCAATGCCTTCCATAGAGCCAATAAATGCTCTATCTACTACATTATAAAGTGAAGTTACCATCATTGCTATTATTGCAGGTATCGAATATCTAAATAATAAAATCCATATTTTTTCATGTCTTAATGCTTCTTGATTTTCCATGTTGTCACCATTTATACCATGTCATAAGTTATACAAATTGGTTTGTTTGTTCTTGGGTCTGTTGCTATCTCTGCATCAATGTTAAATAATTCTTTTAGATTATCTTTCGTCATAACATCATGTGCATCACCTTCACAAACTATTTTACCTTTCTTAATACCTATCATGTGGTCAGCAAATCTCGCTGCATTATTAAGTTCATGTATTACCATGACAATAGTTCTTCCTTGTTTTTTATTTAATTCATCTAATAATTTTAGTATCTCTAACTGATGAGCTAAGTCTAAATATGTTGTAGGCTCATCTAGTAGTAATATATCAGTCTCTTGTGCTAAAGCCATAGCTATCCATGCCCTTTGTCTTTGCCCTCCTGATAAATCTTCTATATTTCTATCTTTAAAATCTGAAATTCCAGTAACTTCTAAACTCCAATTTACAATATCTCTGTCCTCTTTGCTAGAATTACCAAACCCACTCTTATGAGGAAATCTTCCATAAGAAATTAACTCTGAAACAGTAAGACCACCAGGAGCCTGAGGACTTTGTGGAAGTACAGCCATATCTTTTGCTATTTCTTTGGATTTCTTTTTATGGATGTCCTTTCCATTTATATATATACTTCCACTCTTAGGGCTAATAATTCTTCCTATAGTTTTAAGTATTGTTGATTTTCCACAACCATTAGCCCCTATTATAGTAGTTATTTTTCCTTTTGGTATATTCAAATTTAAATTCTTTACAATATCTGTATTTCCATATGATATATTTAAATTCTTAGTATTTATACAGTTCATAACAACACCCTTTCTTAATCATTTGCCAACATTAAATAAATAAAGTATGGCACTCCTATTATAGAAACCACTATACCCACTGGTATCTCTATAGGTGCCAGAATATTTCTAGATATCGTATCTGCAACTAAAAGTAATAATGTCCCTATAAGTGCTGATACTGGTATTAATCTTTTATGTTTTGGTCCTATTATTTTTCTACCTATATGTGGAGCTATTAAACCTAAAAATGAAATACTACCCGCTACTGCTGTAGATACACCTGATAAAATTACTGCATATATTATAAGTCTTCTTCTCTGTTTTTCTACTTCTACACCAAGACTCGTAGATACTTCGTCACCCAAGTTTAAAACATCTATATACTTTGCTTTATATATAGTTATACCCATAAAAACTACTATAAACGGAAGTACAGCTATCACATATTTCCAACTAGTTCCCCAAATACTACCTGATGTCCATGCCATGACTCTATTAAATTCTTGTGTTGTAAACTTCAATTGGAATATCGTCAAAATCGATGTGAAAGCTATGTTTATACCTATACCAATAAGTAGTAATCTTGAAGAATTTATACCACCTTTCCATGCAAGAGAATATATAAGAAAAGCTCCAAATAAAGCTCCTACAAGTGCAACAACTGGCATTGTAAATACGGTAAGATTACTCATTCCTTCATAAACATTCCCATTCATAAGGTATATATAAACGACTACAAATAATGCAGCGCCTGAGTTTATCCCCAAAATACCAGAGTCTGCTAAATCATTCTTTGTAACACCTTGAAGTATTACACCTGCTGTTGATAATGCTGAACCAACCAAAAGAGCTATTACTATTCTTGGTAATCTCAATTTAAATATTGCAATTTCATGATTACGCTGACCTTGCCCTAAAAAAGTCTTTATAACATCCATTGGTTCTATGGAAAATGAACCCATGTTTAAACTCACTAGAAAAGTGATAAAAATAAGTACCACTAAAATGGATACAACAAGCAATGTTTTTGAATTGTTTTTCATAATATTTTTCATAGTACTTATTTTTCCCCCTTTCTAACAAGGTATATAAATATTGGCACTCCTATAAGTGCTGTTATAGAACCTACTGGTGTCTCATATGGAGGATTTATAATCCTACTTAATATATCTGTATATACAAGCAATACAGCTCCTAGAACTAAAGAACTTGGTATTATATACTTATAATCTGAACCTACTATTCCTTTAGCTATTTGAGGGACTATAAGACCTATAAAAATAATATTACCAGAAACTGAAACAGATGCTCCAGTCATTAATATTACGAGTATTATACATATGAATCTAACAGTGTTAGTTTTTTGACCTAATCCTATTGCTACTTCTTCCCCAAGGCTTAATATAGTTATTCTTGGAGCCATAACCATAGCTAATATAAATCCAATACCACCAGCTATAAATAATAACTTTACACCTTCCCAATTCACTCCTACAAGACCTCCTGATATCCAGAAGCTCAATTGTTGAGATAGATTAAAATACATAGATATCGCTGATGCTAAAGAAATTAGTAGTGTCCCAAGTGCTACTCCTGCAAGAGCTAATTTTACATTATTAACTCTTCCTCTTGACTTAGAACTTATAAAATATATAAATAATCCACTTATACTTGCTCCAATAAATGCAAACATCATTACACTAAGATTTCCATGTATAAGCTGAGGAAGTGTTTTTTGAAGCACTAGTGATATTGCAATTGCAAATGTAGCCCCTTGTGTAATACCTATAACAGAAGGTTCCGCTATAGGATTTCTTGTTATCCCCTGCATTATTGCCCCAGAAACTGCTAAAAAGCCTCCAACAAGTGCTGCTGCTATTGCTCTTGGAAGTCTAACATCCTTTACTATTCTCATATTTATCCCATCTTCCATTTTTATTAAACTATCTATAACAGTTGACAGATTCATATCTTTTGCCCCAATAGCTATGGATAATACAATTCCAAGCACAAGTACAACTAGACTTATTAATATCAGCAAATAAGTTAAATTTTTTTTATTAAACTTAGTCAATTATCCTACCTCCTTCTCCCTTTTAATTGTTAGTATAATAATATCTATTAAATATTTTCTAAGTTTTATTAAAAATAGGTGTGAAAAATGAATATCATTATCTCACACCTACTAAGTTAAGAATTACTTTGTTAATTCATTTTTAACTGATTCTAATAATAACTCTTTTCCGATTGGATTATATGATTGGCTAAAAAATGGCGCTGCGTCAAGTATTGTTACATTTCCATCTTTTACTGCTCTTATTTGAGCCCAGATAGCACTATTTTCTAAATCTTTTTTATCTGCTTCTGTGGCAATTACAACTATATGGTCTGCATCTATATCTGTTAGACCTTCCATACTTACCATTGGCAATGTTATTCCATCTTGTTTAGGCATGTTCTTAGGTCTAGCTAGCTTCATATCATCATTGATTAAAGTTCCTATTCCACCATCACTAAATACCATAAATTGACCTGAACTAGCTAATACTGGTAAGTAAGTTTTTTCTCCATTTTTCTCCGTAACTTCTTTACCCAATTTTGTAGCCTTTTCATCATACTTCTGTAACCAGTTTTTAGCATCCTCTTCTTTATCAAATAACTTTGAAACATCAGTTAACTTACTTCTCCAGTCATTTGCATAATCTTTCATCATTACTACAGGTGCTATTTCTTTTAATTGGTCATATATTTTCTCTTGTCTTTGACTCATTATTATTAAATCAGGATTTACTTCCAATATAGCTTCCATATCCATAGTATCCATCATTGAGTGTCCAACTATTTTTACATCTTTAAGTTCTTCTCTTATGTAACTTGGTAATTTATCAGTTTCATATGAGTCTACATTTGCTGTTGCAACAGGTTTATGGCCTACCAATAATAGTTCTTCACTACTTCCTGATATATCAACTATTTTTTTAGGATTTGATGGTATCTTAACCTCTCCCTTAACAGATTGTACAACCCTTGTATCTGATTTATCTTCATTCTCTGCATTCTTATCTGAACATGCTGTAACAAGTACTAGCGTAGTTATAATAGATATAAATATTGCAAGTGATTTTATTTTTTTCATGATTTTTTCTCCTACTTGTTTATTATATTTATATGATATTGATTATCATAAGCACATATTTATTATAGCATTTTTCTATTTTTAGTCAATATTATTTTGTAAAAGGATAAAAATTCCTAATTAATCTTAATTATATATACTACAGATAAGGTTTTCTCATATTAAACAATAATTTAAAACTTGAATTTTTATATAGACAGAATGACTTTTCAGTTAAACAATGATAAAATACAATTTATAAAGAAATCTTTAGTAAGAAGGATTTAAAATATGGATGATTGGCTTATTATTGAAAAAATTGAAGATGTAGTTGTTGGCACTAGTATACCTTATAATTATGAGAAGTCTAAATTTTAAAACATGGATAAAAGCATAATAGATTAGTAAATTCTATTTTAATAAAAAGAGTATCTGTAATAATTATAATAAATCATTACAGATACTCTTTTTATGATAAATGCTTTAAATTACTTATTTTCTAATCTTTCATATACATCTATAAATTCTTCTGCTAATTGCTGAAAATTCATAGACGTCATTAAATGGTCTTGTGCATGAATAAGTATAACACTTATATCAGTTTTATTACCACTAGCTTCGTTTTGTATTAGTTCTGTTTGGAATTTATGAGCTTTATGAATTGATTCTTTTGACTTTTCAATACATTCTCTAGCTTTGTCTATATTCCCACTCTTCGCTTCTTTTATAGCTTCAAATGCCAATCCTTTTGCATCCCCTGCAAATCCAATTATTCCAAAAGATATTTCTATCATTTTTTCATCCATATATTCTACCTCCTAAATATCTCTATAGCTTGATATGACTAATCCATTCTTTTCTAAAAATTCTTTGACTCCTTTAGATGTAAGTATCTTATGCTCTTTTGTTCTATCAATTGCATAAGATGTAGAATTTAAAATATAATCATCTAAAAAAGCTGGGTGAGACATAATATCCACTACATCATACTTCATTATTTTGTCTATATTTTTTATAAAAAACTCTTCACTTACATTTTCCTTATAAAAACTATCAATTAATGGAACTACCTTTGAATACTCTAAATTATATTCAAATCCGCCTCTTATTGGAAGGTCATACTTATTTACAATCTTCTCTATCACTGGCTTTAAACTTACTAAAGTATGGATATGATGGTGACTATCCAGATGAGATATTTCTATTCCAAGTTCTTTTACTTTATCTATTTGAGCACAAAGTTCTCTATAAATCTCATCACAATCCATATTTTTAATAATTTCGTCTGTAATTCTTCTAATAAAAAAACCTTCTTTGTCAACAATAGTTTTTAAGTCAGATAATAATGGTCTACCACAGCTTAAAGTCATGTGAACGCCACAATTTAAAGACTTATTTTCTTTAAGTAATTTTACTCCATGTTCTACTCCAGGCATATTCGCCATCATAGAAGTAGACTTCACTATTCCATTATTATGAGCTGATATTATACCATAATTCACAGCTTCACAATAGCCAAAGTCATCTGCATTTATTATAATTTTAGTCATACCACAACCTACTTTCTATAGATTATCTATTAAATCTAGGAAGATAATCCTTATGAGCTTCTAACATTTCATCTAATATAGTTTTCGCCAAATCATCTGAAGGAATCAATGGATTTATACAAAGTGCCAAAAGGGCAGATTCATAATCTCCATATACAGCTGCTTTAGCTGCCAATACTTCAAATGACTTAATTTGACTTACTAACCCATGTACAGAATCTGGTAAGTATCCCATACTTAGTGGTTTTGGACCATTTTTTGTTATTACACTGCTGACTTCTACAGCTTGCTCGTCTTTAAAGTCTCTTATAGCACCATTGTTTAATGTATTAACTACTTGAATATCTTTTTTATCATTGTATATAGAGCTTATCAAATTACAAGCTGCATCACTATAATAAGCTCCCCCTCTTTTTTCAAGCTGAGGTGGTTTTATATCTAGTTTTTCATCTTTATACAAATCAAATAGTTGCTCCTCTAATTCTTTAACTACTTGACCTCTGGCTTTTCCTTCTTTAAACTCCCTCAACTCATCTTCAAGCATTTCTTTAGTTTTATAATAATATCTATGATATGGACAAGGTATTGCACCTAGAGATTTTATAAATTCTGAATTAAAGTCAATTGCCTTTATGTTTTGCATACTTATATCTGCTTTAACAAACTTATCTATTGCTTCTTTTGTAACATCTTCTCCATCTAAAAATACATTTAAACCATAAACCATATGATTAAGACCTGCAAAATCCATACTTATTCTATCGCTTTTTACATTAAATAGTTTGGCAACATCGTTTTTTAGATGAATTGGAACATTACATAAACCTATATATTTTTTAAAGTTAGTATATTTGAATACAGCTTCTGTTATTATTCCTGTTGGATTTGTAAAGTTCACCATCCATGCATTTGGACATAATTCTTCCACATCTTTTATTATATCAAATATAATTGGTATTGTGCGAAGGGCTTTGAATAGCCCTCCAGCACCATTAGTTTCTTGACCCATAACTCCATGAGATAAAGGAATAGTTTCATCTTTAATTCTTGCATCTAAAAGACCTACTCTAAGTTGTGTTGTCACGAAATCTGCATCTTTTAGAGCTTCTCTTCTATCTAATGTAAGATTTATTTTCATATCTATTCCAGCTTTTTTTACCATTCTTTTAGCTAAATTTCCTACTATCTCTAATTTTTCTTTTCCATCCTCTATATCTACAAGCCACAATTCCTTTACAGGTAGCTCTTCATATCTATTTATAAAACCCTCTACAAGCTCAGGAGTATAACTTGAACCTCCTCCGATTGTAACTATTTTTAGTCCATTTTTCATCTCATTATACCATCCTTACCTATAATTTAGTGTATTCTATACAACTTGATAAATTAATTATGCGTATAAAATTACCTAGTTGTTAATTTTTTAGTTTCTTAGCCTCCATTTTTTCAGATGCTATGACGAATGGAATATATATTAATATTGACAATATTAAATTAAATAGTGCTAAAGCTCCACCAGTCCAATCGCCTGTAGCCATTGCTCCACCTAGTATAGGAGGTGTCACCCAAGGTATTTTAGGTAAAATTACTGGTGCTACTAATCCAAAATCTATTGCTAAGTATGATACAGCACTACATATTACTGGTGCAAGTACAAATGGAATCATAAATATAGGATTTAAAACTATTGGAAGTCCAAATATTAATGGTTCTCCTATATTAAATATTGCTGGTGGCCCACCTAATACTATCATTTCTTTACGTCTTCTTCCTGCTATTATTAAAGCTATAATTAATCCTAATACCATTCCAGAACCACCTAAATATACAAATGCATCAAAGAATGAACCTGCAAGTACATGGTATCCTTCAGTTGCTCCTGCTTGGGCTAAAGCGGCATTTTCTCCACCTAACTTCATAAGTATAGTTTCTGTAAAAGGAAGTGCTATATTTGCACCATGAAGACCAACAGTCCAAAGTATATGAATTATAAATGCAATAAGCATTGTAGAACCTAGACTATCAGCTACATTTGATAGTGGTGCTCCTAAATAAGTATTTAAAATATCTGTTAAGAAACTTCCATTTGAAAACATCTTTATAAATAGTCCTATTACTGTAAATATCATTATAGTTAACATTCCTGGTATTAACTTTGCAAATGACCTTGAAACTGCTGGTGGAACTCCATCTGGCATTTTTATAGTTAATTTTTTTACTTTAGATAATCTTACAAATATCTCAGTTGATAATAATCCTATTAATATAGAAGAGAACAATGCTGCTGTACCTAAGTAAGTTTGTTGTATCATTCCCCATCCTTCAACTGCTGTAGTTCCTCCTTCAGGAACTATTTTACCAATTTGTGGAGCCATTATAAAAAAGATAGATAGTGCTATAAGTCCAGCCTGTAACCCATCACTTTCATAAGATTTGGCTAAGAAATAGGCAACACCTATTACTAAAAATACTGCCATAGTACCTATTGCTCCCCACCAAAGGTCGCCTCCAAATGTAGTCCAGTTTTCTCCAAATATACTTGCCATTAAGTTCTTATATGCTTTTAGTGGCAAGTTGTTTATTAATGTTCCTAATGCACCTACCATAGTTATAGGTATCATAGCTATAAATGCATCCCTTACTGCTACTAAGTGCCTTTGAGCTCCTATTTTAGCAGCTACAGGCACTATATATTTATCCATAAATGACATGAATTTTTCCATATTTACATCCTCCAGTACAACTTTATTTCGAATTATTTAATTCTATGGCTCTATCTAATACAGCTTTTCCATTACATCTTCCATAATCCATCATATTTATAACTTCTACTGGAATATTATGTGGTTTTGCCATTTCAGTTGCTTTTCCTAATACATATCTAACTTGAGGTCCTAAAAGTAAGACATCACAATTTTCTATTTCATTTTTTAAGTTTACTTCTGATATAGCCCATATTTTCGCCTCTATATCGTTTTCCTTTGCAGCATCCTCCATTTTCGTAACTAACAAACTAGTTGACATTCCTGCTGAACAAGCTAACATTATTTTTATCATTTTTTTCCCTCCAAATTAGATTTATTAAATATTTTTTAAGTCATAATTTCTTTAAATTATACATTTAAAGTATGCTTTTTTATTAATTATTATTCCAATGTATATATCTTATTTTTAAATGTATATACATTTAATTCTTGATATTATTATATATCAAATGTATATACATTTCAAGAAAACTTTTTCATTTTATTTAAATTTTATTCGACAACAGCACTCAAAGTTAAAGTATATCCATGATGATATGTGTGTGAGTATTCAAAAACCTCACTATTTTGTAACTTGCAGATTTGATTTATATATAAAAGTGCCTCTGGTTCTTCTAACTTCAAGTTGACCATACATTCTTCATTTGATATTACAGCTTGTACTTCTCTCTCTGACATAGCTATCTTGTATCCACACACTTCTTCAACAAAATTATAAAGAGAATTTTCACAATGCATCTTATTTAAATTTGGAAATAGCTTAACTGGCATATAAGTAATCATATATGAAACTCTTGCATCATTTGCTAATCTTACTCTTTTTATTTCCCATACATTTTCTTCCAGACTTATATTCAATCTACTTGATAATTCTTCATCTGCCTGAACTATCTCAAGAGATACCAATATGTTAGATACTTTATATCCTTTACTTTCCATCTCTTTAGTAAATCCACTGACAGATGATATATTATCATATATATTATTTGCAAGAACTATACTTCCTACACCTCTTTGTCTGGCTATATATCCTTCTTTTACTAAGTTATTTAGTGCAGACCTTACAGTCATTCTAGTCACATTAAACTCCTCACTTAGCTGTTTTTCAGAGGGGATTAAATCCCCTTTCTTCAAACTATCTGAATTTATTAATTCTCTAACATGATTTTCTATAACTTTATAAATTGGCTCTTTCATTTAATTCACTCCTTATTAGTTAAATCTTTTACATAATAAGATAATTTTATATACAAACAAAGAAAATGTCTATACATTTAAGATAATTTTAATTTTATTCAGACATCTTATACAACTTTCCAACTTTAAGTAAATATATAAATAAACTTATCATTAGTGTCCCTTTTAAGATACTTGATAACGTTATACTCCACCATACACCATCTAAACCTAATATTTCTGGTCTGGATATAAGGTAAGCTAATGGTACTCTTGCACCAGTCAATATAGTAACTATAGTAGAAGGTATATAGGTTCTCCCTAATCCTTTGAAAGCTCCCGTTGTAATTATCTCTAAGCACATAAAAAACTGAGAATATCCTAGGATTTTAAGATAAGTTGCCCCTTTTTCTATAGCTTCACTTTCATCTATAAAAACAGAAAATATACTCTCTCCTGCAAATACTAGTACTAAAGTAGTTATTATTCCAAGTATAGAAGACACAATTATACCTATTTTACAACCCTTGTTTATTCTAGAGTACTTTTTAGCACCATAGTTTTGTCCAACGAAACTTCCTAATGCAACTGCTAATCCTTCAGCAGTCATCCACGATATTGCTTCTATCTGTGAGCCCACTTTTTGAACAGCAACAGCAACAGGTCCCCATGATGCTACGATTACTCCTAGCAACATTGAAAATACTGTGAACATTCCATTCTGTATCGCTACGGGAAAACCTAATTTATACAACACTTTATAATATCTAAGTTCTATTTTTCTAAATATTTTTATTCTAAAATATTCTTCTTTACTCTTAAGAACTATATATAAAAAACACATTGTAACTACTATCTGTGCAAATACAGTTGCTATAGCAGCTCCTGCTACACCAAGTCTTGGAGCAGGACCCCATCCAAAAATTAATATAGGGTCAAGTATAATATTAGTTATTAATCCTACTGTATTAATGCAAAAAGGAGTTTTGCTATTTCCAAGACCATTGAAAATTGCAGTAAACACTGGGTTTATAAAATAAAATACCATACCTAAGGCTACTATTATCAAATATTGTCTAGACATAGTAATAACTTCTAAATCTCCCAATTTAAAAAAACCTATCAGCTGTTTATTAAGCACTATTAAAGATATTGTATATATTATTGCTAACATAATATTTATTTCTATTGCTGATTTTATATATGATTTGGTGGCACTTATATTGTTTTCTCCTATACTTTGTGCTACTTTTACTTCTCCACCCACCTTAGAAATCATAATAAATGCCATTGCAAGCCATGGAAAAAATCCAGCCGTTCCAACCGCTGCTACTGCCTTACTTCCAGCTTTACCAACCCATATCATATCTATCATGTTGTATCCCATTTGTATAAATGAAGTCCCCATTATTGGAAGTGATAGTTTAAGTAATTTTTCTGTAATTCTTCCTTCTGTTAAATCAAGTCTATCTTTCATTTCCCACCTCTTATAGATTATAAAATTTTAAATTTATTTATACAGCTAGATTTATCAACTTATTTAGTTAAACTCTCTATCATAAATATAATTGCTATATACTCATAAGTATAAATATAATTATTTCCTCAATTACTATTATAATTCTTATCTTAACATCAATTAAGTGGATATAGTTCAATAAATAATAAACTTGTAATTAATTAGAATTATTTATTCTATATTTTCCAAAGATTGACAAGCTTTTTTGGGGTTGATATACTAATATTTAAAATATTTTAAATTCTTATGAGGTGAATCAATGAACATAAATGAATATATAAAAGACTCTATCTTAGTTTTTGATGGTGCTATGGGAACATACTATTCTAAACTAAAGAATAACGCTTTCAACTGTGAAATGGCTAATATCAATGATGCATCTACAATTTTATCTATTCATAGAGAATATATAAGAGCTGGGTGTAAAGCTATTAAAACAAATACCTTTGCTGCCAATGAAATACTCCTAGAATGTGATTTTAAAACTGTCAAAGATATTATCAAAAGTGGATATGAAATTGCATTAGAGGCAACAAAAAATACAGATGTATTTGTATTTGCTGACATAGGTCCAATACCTGCTTTAAATGACAGAGATTTACTATCTGACTATAAAAAAATAGTAGATATATTTTTAGAGCTTGGTGCAACAAACTTTATATTTGAAACATTCAGTAATGATGAATATCTACCAGAAATCTCAAGTTATATAAAGAAAAAACAACCAAATTCATTTATATTAACAGAATTTGCAGTTAATCCTGAGGGATTTACTAGACTTGGAAAAAGTGGTGCAAAAATATTTGAATCTATTTCAAAGAATAAAAACATAGACGCATTAGGATTTAATTGTATCTCTGGACCACATCATCTATTGCATTTTATAAAGACAATTGATATTAATGACAGTATAGTTTCCATTATGCCTAACGCAGGCTATCCTACTATCATCAATAACCGTACTTTTTTTGAAGATAATTCAGACTATTTTTCAGAACAAATGTTGGAAATACTAAACCAAGGGGTTCATATATTAGGTGGATGTTGTGGTACAACACCAGAATTTATAAAAAAGACTGTTGATATAATAAATTCTTCATATAGAGGTGAATCTGCTATAGAAAAAGTTATTTCTTCAAAGGAAAAAATCAAACCAATATCAAAAAATAAACTTTTGGAAAAACTTGAAGTAGGTAAAAAAATTATAGCAGTTGAATTAGACCCTCCAATTGATACAGATATTGAATTTTTTATGAGTAGTGCCAAAAAATTAAAAGACCACGGAGTCGATGCAATTACAATTGCAGATTGTCCAATAGCTAGGGCAAGAGTTGATAGTAGTTTATTAGCTTGCAAAATAAAAAGAGAATTAGATATTACCCCTATACCTCATATGACATGTAGAGATAGGAATATTAATGCAACTAAAGCTCTCCTTTTAGGACTTAATATTGAAAATATAGATAATGTACTTGTAGTAACTGGAGACCCTATACCATCTGCTGAAAGAGATGAAATAAAAGCTATGTTTAGCTTTAATTCCTCAATATTAGCAAATTACATAAAAACATTGAATGAAAATACATTTAATACACCTTTTAATATACTTGGAGCATTAAATATAAATGCAATAAACTTCGATTCTCAACTTAAACATGCTAAGATTAAAATAGAAAATGGAGTTACTATGTTTTTAACTCAGCCAGTTTTAACAGAGCAAGCTTTAATAAACCTAAAAAAAGCTAAAGAAATACTTCCTGCAAAGATACTTGGAGGAATAATACCTGTTGTAAGCTATAGAAATGCTTGCTTTATGAATAATGAGATTTCAGGGATTACTGTTTCTCAAAATATTATAGACCTGTACAAAGATACATCAAAAGAAGAGTCTACCAAGCTTGCTATTAATATATCTACTCAAATAGCAAAAGAAATTGAACCCTATGTAGATGGTTATTACATTATTACACCTTTTAAAAGAATTGATATAATATGTGACATAATAGCAAATATTTATAAATAAAATATTTATAATATAAGTAATATTAAAATATTTATTAAAATATATTATAATTCTATAAAGCTTTATATTTTAAGGTTATAGGCTTGTTTATTCGTTGTAATTTTTATATAAATTTGGTAATATATAGATATATTATGGTGAAATTTATAGATATATATTAATTATGAGGAGATTGTGGGAAGCTCTTTTCACAAAACAACTAAGCTATGAAAATAAATAAAAAATTTAATAGAGTTGATATGCAGGTTTCAATACTTACTGCAATTATTGTAATAATATCTTCTTCGTGCGTGTATTTTTTTAACTATCAATTGACTTACAATGATATGATATATACTTTGAGTGAAAGGTCTAGACGCATATATGAGTATGCAGAAAAAAATATTGATAAAGATACATTTACTGAAATTAACTCTAAAGAAGACCAATCAAAAAACTCTTATAAAAGTTCTAAGACCTTATTAGAATCTATAAAAAATACCACTGGAGTCATGTATCTATATACTGCTAAAAAAACAAAAGATGGCTCATTAGTGTATGTTGTTGATGGCTTAGATTCATCTAGGAGTGATTTTAGAAACGCTGGTGATTTAATAGAAAAAGAAATTTGGGGTGACCTTAACAAAGCGCTGGATAATAATATATTGCTCCCTAAAAAAATTAAAGCAACATCCTGGGGATACATATTCATATCATACTTTCCTATTCACAATAATGATGGTGAAGTTGTTGGGGTAATAGGAATTGAATTTGAAGCAAACCATCAATACAATACATTTAAATTTATAAGCATAGTTACACCACTTATAGCATTATTAACTTGTCTAATATCAGCATTGGTTGCGGTAGTTCTATTTAAGCGTATATCAAACCCTACATATACTGATTTTGCTAATACAGATTACTTAACAGGTTTAAAAAATAGAAATGCCTTCGAAATAGACATGAATAATTTGAACAATTTAAATATAAAAAAGCTAATATCTATCATATCAATAGACTTAGATGGCTTAAAAAAAATCAATGATAAATTTGGTCATCAGACAGGAGATTTATACATTAAGCATGCAAGTAAAATTATAAGAGATGTTATAGCTAAAAAACATGTAGTTTATCGTGTTGGTGGAGATGAATACATAGTCATTCTAAAAAATTCATCTCATGAAGAGATAAATACTATTATAAATAATATCAATTTAAAAATAATTGAAGAAAACTCGACTAACGAGTTAAAGTTATCAATGTCTATTGGATATGCTGTTTTTGATGATAAATTAGATGTTTCTTTGTTTGATACATATCATCGTGCAGATTCTCAAATGTACGATAATAAAAGGAAATTTAAAACACGTGATTAACATTAATTCTAAGCTTAAAAAGTCTATTCCATAAATAACAAGAATAGACTTTTTTAATTTGTATTTTTTTAAGAATTTATTTAGTTAAGATTTGTCCTTTTTTCCAAACGATTTTTTATGAACTCATGTATTACTTTCACTAATATGTTTGTAATTAGTATTAATACTGCCAATGCTGCAGCCTGTGCAGTGCTACCTTTATCATCCAATTGTACAATTGATATTGCAGCCACTTTTGAACTTGCAGTATATATAAATACTAAAGCTGATATGGTCACCATAGAGTTTAAGAAAAAATACATAAAATTTTCTAAAACTGCTGGCAAACAAAGTGGTATAGTTACATTTTTAAGAATTGATGCACTGTTTATCCCCATCGACTTAGCCACCATATCTAATTCCTTATCTACTTTCTTAATGGCTGTAGTAGCAGTTATAAACGCTACTGAAAAGAAATGTACTACATTACATATAACCATTATAAGTACTGTTCCATATAATCCATTGAATAAGTTCTTAATGTATATTGTATCCATAAAATTAAACTCTAACTTATTAAAAAATAGTACATAAGATATACCTAAAACCAACCCTGGCAATGCCATAGGTAATGTACTTAAAAAATATCCAAATGATTTTAAATACGGAGCTTTTTCTGTTTTTTCATTTAGATATGCAAATAAGAAAACAAAGCTTGTACCAAGAATAGCTGTTAATAGTGACATTTTTATTGAATTTATAAATGGTGCAATTCCATCAATACTATTTTTCATAGAAAAGTGTTCTAGTGTGAGTCTTAAATCATATGGCCAAACAGATATTAAGGATGATAAGATTACAGTTAACATTACAGCTATTATACCAAATGCAATAAACCCTACAATCCCACCAAAAATACTATCTCTTAATTTATTAGATTTAATTTTATATGGAATTGACTTTGAATTTATATACGAATTTTGATTCTTTTCAATTTTTTTAGTTACCATAAATGATATTATTGCAGGTATTAAAAGTAAAATTGATACAGTAGCACCCATTGGCATATTTTGTTGTCCTATAATCTGCTTATACACATCTATTGATAATACATTAAACTCTCCTCCAATTACTTTTGGAGCTCCAAAGTCTGTAAAGCATAATGTAAATGATACAAATGCAGAACTTATCAAAGAGTACTTTATACTAGGAATTGTTATACTTATAAATTCTCTTATTTTACTTATACCCATAGTGTTACTAGCTTCATATAATCTATAATCCGTTGAACTTAATGATATATAAAGTATTTGAAATGATTGAGGAAATACATATATAATTTGTGCTAATATTATTCCTACTGCTCCATATATTGGAACATGTATTCCAAGTAAATTAGTTACAACTCCTTGATTCCCAAACAAATATACTAAGCCTATTGCGTGCATCATTGTTGGAGCAAACATAGGAAACATTGCTAACGACTTAAAAAATCCCTTAAATTTAATCTTTGTCCTTGTTAGTGCATACGCATATACTAATGCAAGCGTTAATGATATCACAGTTGATATAATAGATACAAATACTGTATTTTTCAGCGAATTCAACAGAGCTTCAGAAGCTAAGTATTCTTGGAAGTTTTGCAATCCAACAAAGACTCCATCTTTATCTAAAAATGCCTGCACAAATAGATATATTATAGGTGCCAGTAAGAATATTACTAAAGACATAACCAATACTGTAAGCATGCACTTTTTTATATCTAGATTCATTTTTGATTTAAGACTTATACCCTTAGAACTCATAGCATTATTATTCATATACTTATGCTCCTTTAACTTTTGGATACTTTAAATAGTATTTTTCATCTATACTTATCTTTACAAGGTCACCTTCTACTAAATTTAAATTAACCCATTCTTTTATAGAAACATCACTTATTATGAAATTTTCATTTAATTTATCTTTTATTTCTACTCTTAGGAGATTTCCTCTGAACTCTATGTTAGATATTATTCCTTGATAATTTTCTTTTGTTGATTTCTCTATTTGAACATATTCAGGTCTTACAGTTAATATAGAATCTCCATTATCAAAGCAGTTTGTATCTCCTATAAATTGAGCTGTAAATAGATTTTGAGGATTTTGATATATTTCCTCTGGAGTTCCTATCTGCATTATATCTCCTCCGTTTAAAATAGCGATTTTATCTGCCATTGTTATAGCTTCTTCTTGGTCATGTGTTACCATTATTGTTGTTATATTAAGTTCTTTTTGTAGCCTTTTAATATCCATTCTAAGCTTGTGTCTAACCTTTGCATCTAATGCAGACATTGGCTCATCTAAAAGCAAAAACTTTGGTTCAAGCGCTAATGCTCTCGCTATTGCAATTCTTTGTTGTTGCCCACCTGATAACGCTTTAGGATATTTATGAGCTTCATGAGTTAATCCCACTATTTCAAGAACTTCCTTAACTTTATTATCTATTTTTTCTTTTGAAACTTTTCTTTCTTTAAGCGGAAAGGCTATATTGTTATATGCAGTCATATTTGGAAACAAAGCATATGATTGAAACACTATTCCAAAACCTCTCTTTGACGGTTCTAAATCTGTAATATCTTTATCTTGGAGAATTATAGCTCCACTATTTACTTCTTCAAGACCAGCTATTATTCTAAGTAATGTAGTCTTACCACATCCACTAGGCCCAAGTAAACATAAAAATTCACCTTCTTCAATATCCAAACTAATATTATTTAAAACCCTTTTTTGGTCATAATTTTTAAACACATTATTTATTTTTAAGTAACTCATATCTTATCTCCCCTTATCTAATTATATTTTTATTTTAAATTTTTTTCTTCTAAAATTATCTCTTCTAAACTATTCATTTAAATTTTACTTACTTTCAGATTTTGAACCATACTTTGATTCCCAAGTTTTTAATACCATACCTCTATTTTTTGCAGCAGAGTTTAAATCTACTTCCTTTATTAGCTGTTCAAATGGTTGTTTAGAATAACCCTTTGGAACTGGATTATTTGTCTTTATAGAAGTAACTGCTACTTCGTGTGCATATCTATTCATAGCTGAATCACTCATTGCCCAGTCTAGAAATATTTTTGCTTCTTTTTTTATATTCTCTTTTTTAACTAAAGCATTTGCTTCTAAATCCCAACCTGAACCCTCTTTTGGAAATACTACTTCTATAGGTTCACCACTAGATAATTGTTGTGTAGCTCTATATCCAAGTGTAATACCTATTGGATATTCTCCAGAACCAGCTAGTTTAGCAGGCTTTGAACCAGAGTGTGTATATGTAGCTATATTTTTATGTAATTTATCCATATAATCGTAAGCATCTTTTTCGCCCATCATTTGAATAAGTCCTGATACTGTAAGATACCCTGTTCCAGATGATGCTGGATTTGGCATTGTTATTAGCCCTTTATATTCTGGTTTTATCAAATCTTTATAACTTTTTGGAACATCAATACCTAGTTTTTCAAGCTCTTTATAATTAACTACTATAGCTGTTTCTGGTACACTCATTCCTACCCAGGATACATCTTCTCCAGTATCTTTGAATTTTTTATCAACCTTATCATAATTTTTTGGCTTATACACTTCAAGGGCTCCATCTTCTTTTAACTCTATCATGTTCATTGTTGACAATCCCCATATAACATCAGCTTGCGGATTATCTTTTTCTGCTAATAATTTTGAAGCTATTACTCCATGAGAATCCATAACTATCTCTACATCTATATTTGGATACTCTTCTCTAAAACCTTCCATATAGTAAGCTATTTGCTCTTCCTCTAATGCTGCATATATTGTAAGTTTATTATTTCCTTTTCCTTGAGTAGTTTGTGGTGTTGTTGATATGCAACTTGTCATAAATGCAATTACTACAATACACAGACAAGTAAATATAAATTCTTTCATATCTTCCCCCTTTATGTATTTTATGTGTTTTTATATTTTTTTAATTGTTTTTTATTGTTTTTGCTTATGTTTATATAATACACCTAATTTGTTAATATAAAGTTAAGTGTAAATTAACAGTTCGTTAATTTTTAGAAATTTTTGTTAAATATGTTATTTTTGATTAATTCTAATATGCTTTTAAACAATATTTTATTTTATGGTATCTATATTTTTAATTTGAGCATAAAAAATAAGCCTAACTCCTATAAACTAGAATGTTAGACTTACTTTTATAAGTATTTAATTACACAACCAAATTATTTTTCTTCTTTTCTTCAAGTGCTTTTTTAAGCACCATATCCTTAACCTTCATAAGTCTAGTAGTACTTGCTCTTTCATTTTCCTCAAGCTTCATAGCAATATACTTAATAGTCTCCATGTAATTTGGTATCATTACATTCTCAAGAGCATTAACACGTCTACGTGTCTTTTCTATCTCTTGAGCAAGAAGTTGTGCACTTTTCTCACTTTCTGCAAGTCTTAAAAGTGGCTCCATAGCAGATGAGAATGCTTCCATAGCAGAATCTAATTCACCTGATGTAAAGGCAAGTCCATAAGGATAAATATCACTTTGATTGTTTTCAGTTTTAAAGTCAAACACAGGAACATCGACACTCATTATATTTTTCGTAGAGACATCTACTGAAACAGATTGCTTTGGCATCATAAGTGCTGAACCTAGATACTCCTGACTCATAACTGCTCTTGCAATTATAAAATTTTTATAAGCACTATCAAGAGCATTTTCTGCTTCTTCACGTAATCGCTTATTTTCTCTTACAATATCAAGAAATTGTTTCATAAGCTCATCAAGCTTATCTTTAAGAAGCTTATGACCTCTTGTAGCAGTTTTAAGGAGTTTCTTAAGTCTAGTCATTTCCATACGTGTTGGATTTACATTTAATCTAGCCACAGATATCACTCCTTAGGCATATATTTTTCAAAATATTCATCACGAATACGTTTAAGTTCACTCTTTGGTAACATACTAAGAAGCTTCCATCCAATTTCTAATGTTTGCTCAATAGTTCTGTCAGTTCTAAATCCTTGTGAAACATATTCTTTCTCAAATTCATCTGCAAACTTTGCATACATTAAATCAATCTCAGAAAGTGCAGATTCACCAAGTATTGCCATAAGTTCTTTTGCATCTTTACCTCTTGAATAAGCGGCAAAAAGTTGGTTCATTGTATCTGCATGGTCCTCACGAGTTTTACCTTTACCAATCCCCTTATCTTTTAGACGAGAAAGTGATGGTAAAACATCTATAGGAGGCTGTATATCTTTTTTATAAAGTTCACGGCTAAGTATAATCTGTCCTTCTGTAATGTATCCTGTAAGGTCAGGAATTGGATGTGTTTTATCCTCCTCAGGCATTGTAAGTATAGGAATCATAGTTATAGAACCTTCATGCCCTTTCATTTTTCCTGCTCTTTCATACATTGTAGCAAGGTCAGTATAAAGATAACCTGGATATCCACGACGTCCTGGTACTTCTTTTTTAGCTGCTGAAACTTCACGTAATGCTTCTGCGTAGTTTGTAATATCTGTTATTATAACAAGTACATGCATGCCCTGGTCAAAAGCAAGATATTCAGCTGCTGTAAGTGCCATTCTAGGTGTAGATACACGCTCTACAGCTGGGTCATTTGCAAGGTTTACAAATACTACAGAACGGTCAATAGCACCAGTTGCTTTAAAGTCACTTATAAAGAAATCTGCATCTTCAAAAGTTATACCAACTGCAGCAAACACAACGGCGAACTTAGAATCAGTTCCACGTACTTTTGCCTGTCTTGCAATTTGAACAGCAAGGTTAGCATGTGGCAAACCTGCTGCTGAGAATATAGGAAGCTTTTGCCCCCTAACCAGTGTATTAAGTCCATCTATCGCAGATACACCAGTCTGTATAAATTCTGCTGGATAATCACGTGCTGCTGGATTTATTGGAGCTCCATTTATATCAAGTCTTTTATCTGGTATAATTTCTGGGCCTCCATCAATAGGTTTACCCATTCCACTAAAGACACGACCTAATATATCTGGTGAAACTCCAAAATCAAGACTCTTTCCTAAAAAACGAACTTTACTTTCAGCAAGGTTTATACCTGTTGAACTTTCAAAAAGCTGAACAAGTGCAGTATCTTCATTTACCTCTAGAACTTTACAGCGACGAATCTCTCCATTTGAAAGTTCAATCTCTCCAAGTTCATCAAATTTTACACCTTCTACACCGTTTATTAGCATAAGAGGACCGGCAACCTCTTGTATTGACTTATATTCCTTTATCATAGTTCTTCAGCCCCCCTCTTTTTAATAAGGTCTGCAAGCTCATTGTCTATTTCCTCTTCAATTGAATCGTAAGTAGCATCTATACTGTCTTCTTCTACATACTTAGCACGACCAATCTTTTCAAGAACTGAAAGCTTGATAATATCATTTATAGTAACATTTTGCTTTATGGCATCTTGTGCTGACTTATAGAATTTTAATATAAGTCCCATCATTCTATATTGTTTATGAAGTGATGTGTAAGTATCAACTTCGTGGAAAGAGTTTTGATGAAGGAAGTCCTCTCTTATAGAACGAGTAACTTCTAATATCAATCTATCTCCATCTGAAAGTGAATCCA
Organism: Clostridioides sp. GD02367; assembly: GCF_045900275.1. Lineage (NCBI taxonomy): Bacteria > Bacillati > Bacillota > Clostridia > Peptostreptococcales > Peptostreptococcaceae > Clostridioides > Clostridioides sp. GD02367. Next base: position 258,392 of record NZ_JBJODK010000001.1, read on the forward strand.
CACCAACTAATTGAACTATTTCTTGAAGTTCAGATTCAACTTGTAAAAGTTTCATAGCTTGAGCTCTTTGAGCTGAGAAATTGTCATTTACATTTTTATCTGTCCATACATCAACTTTTTCCTGATAGAGTGAATAACTTGTTAACCAGTTGATTGCTGGGAAATGACGCTTATATGCCAAAGAAGCATCAAGCCCCCAGAATACCTTTACTATACGAAGTGTTGCTTGGCTGACAGGTTCTGATGTATCTCCACCAGGAGGAGAAACTGCACCAATTGCTGTAAGTGTTCCTTCTCTATCATCCATACCTAGACAATTTACCTTTCCTGCTCTCTCATAGAATTGAGCAAGACGTGAACCTAAGTATGCAGGATAACCTTCTTCACCAGGCATCTCTTCTAGACGACCACTCATCTCTCTAAGAGCCTCAGCCCATCTTGATGTAGAATCTGCCATAAGTGCAACACTATATCCCATATCTCTAAAGTATTCAGCTATTGTAATACCAGTGTATATAGAAGCTTCACGTGCGGCAACTGGCATGTCTGATGTATTTGCTATAAGCACAGTTCTTTGCATAAGTGACTCGCCTGTTCTTGGGTCTTTTAATTCAGGGAACTCAAGAAGAACATCTGTCATTTCATTTCCACGTTCACCACAGCCTATATATACAACTATATCTGCATCTGCCCATTTAGCAAGCTGATGTTGTGTAACAGTTTTTCCACTTCCAAAAGGACCTGGTATAGCTGCTACCCCACCTTTTGTGATTGGGAAAAATGTATCTATAACTCTTTGACCTGTAACAAGAAGTGAATCTGGTGTTTTCTTTTCTCTATATGGTCTTTCTTTTCTAACTGGCCATTTTTGCATCATAGTTACAGCTATATCGTTACCTTTTTCATCTGTAATAACACAAACTGTATCTTCAACAGTAAATTCTCCAGAATATATTTCTTTTATAGTACCATTAACTCCATAAGGAACCATAATTTTACATTCCACTACAGCTGTTTCTTGAACTCCACCAATTATATCACCAGATACAACTTTATCGCCTACAGCTTTTTTAGGTTTAAATTCCCACTTAACTTCTCTATCAAGTGAAGATACCTCAACACCTTTAGTTATATTAGTACCTGAAATATCATACATTTTTTCAAGTGGACGTTGAATACCATCATAAATAGTTGAAATAAGACCTGGTCCAAGCTCAACACTCATAGGCATTCCAAGAGAAACAACGTCCTCTCCTGGTCCTAGACCAGAAGTCTCCTCATAAACCTGTATAGAAGCTTTATCTCCATGCATTTCTATAATCTCGCCTATAAGATGTTTATCTGAAACTCTTACGACGTCAAACATATTCGCATCTCTCATGCCCTCCGCTACAACAAGCGGTCCTGACACCTTTACAATTGTGCCTGTTTTCATATTCTCTCACCTGCAATCATATACTTTATCAAAATTTAAATACTCCCTCCTATATTTTATCAATACATACTTTTAGCACTAATAAAATTTGAGATTGTCTTTTATTCAACTTCCATTTATTCTTTAAATAATATATCTGCACCTATGGCACGTTTACTAGATTCTCTTACTTCATTCATACCTAATCCCATACTTCCTCCAATACCTGGAATAACTATAATAGCAGGAAGTTGGTAGTCCTTGTATTTTGCTATTGATTCTTTTGCAAGCAATGATGCCTGTTCTGTAATATAAATTATCGCATACTCATCTTCAACCAACTTATGTATACTTTTTTTAATTTCGTCACTATCATAGGCTGGGAAGATATCTATTCCAAGAGCTAAAAATCCCATGATGCTATCTTTATCTCCAACTACTCCTACCTTATACATAAGCATCCCTTAGCCTTTCTTTTATAGTATCTGCGTCTATATTATTAAGCTTACTAGTCAAAATAATTCTTATTGTTTTTATCTCTGATTCTTTAGCATATAAATAAGCAATTAATGGCTCTAATGTAAGAGGTTTAAATTTTGCTTCTCTAACATATTCCATAAGATAGTCATCACAGAGTTTTTCAAATACAGTGAATCCATTACTCATACCATTTTTACAGATATCAGAGTAAGAAGTAGACTTAAAACATGATGCTGGAGTGTCTGAAGAAAAAGCTTCTAAGAATTTTTCCTTATCAAGTGAGCCACCTGAAACAAACACATTCATAAACATGTGAAAATCTTTCTTCATATTTTTAACTCTTATAAAACTTTTTAGATTTGTTAAATCACAAACTTTCATAACATAATCTATTACAAATTTGTTTTGACTTTCTTTAGCAGTCTCTTTCATACTAGAAAAAGTCGCTTTATCTAAAGCAATATCGACCATCTGACCATTTTGTGTCTTACTATAAACATCAAATGCCTCTACTATGGCTGCTGCCATTATATTAGGTAAATCACTAAAATTACGATTTGCTAAAGATTCTCTAAGCTTAATAAGAGGAATTGTACCTCCATCAATCAAATATTTTTCACCATCTACACCAGAAATTTCTTCTTTAATCAGCACTTTTAAGTTGTGATAGTCATTTTTATAAAGAAATACATCAACAAATTTTTCTTCAGGAGCTAGACCTTTAAGAATTTCATATGTCTTTGATAATTCTTGAGTCAAAATATTCTCAAAATTATGGATATTATTATTCGATGTATCCACATAACCTGCTTCAGCTATAATTCTTAAAGAATCTTCAGGGCTTTTGGCTTCTGCCATTTGAATAAACATTTGTCTGTTAAGAAGCTGTTTTTCAAGCACTCTTATTCGTGCCACGGCATAGGGATAAGTTTTTTCTTCTGCCATTTTTTAACCCCTCCTTAATTAAACAAAATTTCTGCTGCAATTTGCTCAATATCTTCATGTTCTACTGCAATTATGGCTTCAAATGAATAATTATACTCAATGTCGCCTTTTTTAACTATAAAGCCTCCAGTAATATCTCTGATTTCATCAGATACTTTAATGCCTTTTTTTGATAACACATCTTTCAATGCTTTTTTATCTTTTTTAGATAATACTATCTGTGAGTCTTCTGTGCAGTTTGATTTTTCAATCATATTTAATATAATCTCTTCATATTCACTATCTTTAAGATTTAAAAGTTTATTTTTAGCTTCTAAGATTACTTCTTCTAAAATCTCTTGTTTTTTTGATAATATTTGTTTCTTAGCCTCCATATAAGCTCCTGATATTTCCTTAGAAGCTGCTTTTTCTGCTTCTGCCTCTGCAAGCTTTGTATAGGAAGCCATTTCCTTTTCAGCTTTTTCAGTAGCTGAATTTATTTTTGAATCTGCCTCACTCTTAGCTTTATCCAATATTTCTTGTGCTTCTTGTTTGGCATCAGCTATAATTCTGTCAATCATTTTTTGTTCATTACCCATAGGAGTGCTTCCTCCTTTTCATTTTTTTTACTTATGAATTATAATCTATAATTAACCAATTGCAATTCCATTGTAAGCTAAGAAAGAAACAAGTAGTCCTAAAAGAGCATATGTTTCAACTATCGCTGCAAATGTTATAGCCTTACCAAGTTCCTCAGGTCTTTTAGCAACTATTCCAACCCCTGCTGCTGCTGCCTTACCTTGTGCAATACCTGACACTAAACCAACTAAACCAATTGGAAGTCCTGCCATAAGAAGTTGTAAACCTTGAGCTGATGTTGGTATTGCATCTCCCCCAATAATCCCTGCTTTTGATAAAATAAGGAAAGCTATGATAAATCCATATAGACCTTGTGTACCAGGAAGAAGTTGTAAAACTAGAAGTTGACCAAATTTACTAGGGTCTTCTGTTACAACACCTGCTGCGGCTTGACCTGCTATTGAAGTACCTTTAGCAGAACCCATACCTGCAAATAATGCTGCTATAGCAGCTCCTGATATTGCCAAAAATTGACCATTTCCTAACGCGTTTAAAAATTCCATATTTACATCTCCTTTTTATTAATGCTTGTATATTTTGTTTTATACTTAAACGGAACAAAAGGAACTCCTCCGCCTTCATAAAACTTGTTGAAAAATTCTACATACTGTAACCTACTTGTATGAACATATGCACCTAGTGCATTTATAAGAAGGTTTATTGTGTGTCCTACAACACCAATTACAACTGCAAATATTGGACCAGCTATAGCCCCTAAAAGATTGATAACCTGCCCTATAACTCCTGTTGTTAGACAAAGTGCCATAATTCTTGTATAAGATAATATATCAGCAAAATAACTTGTTATACCATAAAGGCTTGAGAATCCTTTGAAAAGCTTAACAGGAACACCTTTAAAGCTTCTTCCTTGAGTAAGGACAAGACCTAAAGCACCTATAATTGCCAAATATTTTCCTACTTCAGAAAATACACCTATATCGCCTGCAACAAAAGGTATTATAAGTAGACATACCCCTGTTATACATAAATACCAAAAACCTATATCAAAAATTGCATCTATTACCTTGCCATCTCTTATTAATGTATATGCTTTAATTCCCAAACCTACATATATATGGATAATACCGAACAGTAATGACATTCCCATAAGTACCATAACATCCTCTAAAGGATTGATTAGAGCTTTTATAGGAATTAAATCCCCCAAAATACCCCCGAATATAAGACCCCATATAGTAGTTGAAACTCCACAAATACCAATAAGTTTAATTAAATTTCCTTCACCTTTTTGCATTTTTGATTTGTATACAATAAATCCACATGCTAGTGCAATTATCATCCCATATGCAGCATCACTTAGCATCATTCCAAAGAATACAACATAAAAGAAAGTCATAATTGTATTTGGGTCAATATCTTTTGTGCTTGGACAGCTGTACATATTTGTTACACTTTCAAAAGGTGTTACAACTTTATTGTTTTCAAGCAGAATTGGGAAACCTTCTTCTTTATCTCCTTCCTCTGTTTGAACACAACAGTCAAACTTTTCTGTAATTTCTTTAATTAGCTCATCTGCTCTTTTGCTTGGTAGCCAACCGTTAAGGCAGAATGTTGTTTTTGTTTTGACAAGCCTCTCTATAATCTTTTTTTGGTCTCTTTCTATAGTGTAAAAATCATATAGATTTTCAAGCATGTGCATATTATCTGCATGGCTTTTAATTTCTTCTGTCTTATTCTTAGAAACGTTTTCCTGTCTAATTATCATTTCATTATATTTCTTAATAGCTTGTGATGGTGTACCTTCTTCATTTGGCAATGCAACTACTGAAAAATTAAATTCTTTTAGAACCTCTAAAGAATTATCAAAAGTTTCTTTCAAAGTAATTAAATAAACATAGTTCATTAACTTGTCGGAATTAATAATTCCAAGAACACTTTCTGGTATTTCATCTTCTAATTTTACTCTTAAGGCATCAACATTTGCACTTGTAGGTACAGTCCCAAGTATAGTTTTTGTATACTTAGTTTCCATATTTTCAAGAGGAATATCAAAATTCACCCATGGTTCTAACATATTTTTATTGTTATTCAATAGATTTATGTTAGCCCTTATTGTACCTATCTCCTTATGTAGAGTGTTTAACTCCAAAGCTTCAGCGTAAATTTGTTCTTCTTTTTCGCTATTAATTCTGTCAAACTCTCTTTTTGGTACAAACATGGCTTTCTTTTGTTTCACTAGTGAAGAAACAATGTTAATCGCTTGATTTACATGAGACATCTTTTGTTCTAACATTATAACTTCTGATTCTTCACTATCTTTTACAAGATAATTTTTTAACTCCTCCTCCTCAGTAAGAAAGGCACTATCATCAATCTGAACAAACCCACGGTTCATAAGTAGCTTTAAAATCTGGCTTTTTTGAGCTTCTAAGCCAACAATAGATATTTTGTTCATATTAACTATTGCCATATTATCTCACTACCTTTCCAATAACCGCTTCAATCGCCTTACTTTTTCTTTCTTTAGCAGTTTTTTCAATTTTCAGACATTCACTTTTAGCATCAGCTAAGATTTTATCAACCTCCACCTTACTGTCGGTGACTGCCTTCTCAATAAGAGTTTCTTCCATAAGCTTTGCTTGCTTTTTTACATCAGCAAAGATGCTTTCACATTTGTTTACAGCATCAGCTCTGATAGACTCTGCATCAGTAACAGCTTTTACTTTGATACTGTCTGCTGTCTGCTCTGCCTCAACAATGCTTTTTATTATTTCAAAAGCCATCCAAATCACCTCTCTTACCTTTTTACTATGTATATAACCAATTAGATTTTTTTATTCTAATTAGATTACTACCTCATTGTTAAAGTATAAACAGCATTTTTATATAATAATTAATATTTTTTAACGTTTATCTCTTAATAAAACATATTTTAGAGTAGCATTTACTTAGATTTACATCCTTTTTTGACTTACTTTTAGACTATGACATGAGTATGATTTTTTAATACCATTATTTTCAATAATTATAATTTAAAGCGATATGGTTTGTCAATAGCGTTATTCTGTTTTAAAATTAACGTTTTATCGACATTTTTAATTTTTATTTCAATATTTTTCTATATATAATTTTATTTATTACATATAAAATATTTTTATCAGTTTTTTCAACACTTATAGTATTGAAACTAATTGTTTTTTTTGAATTTTTAGAAATATCTCACACTATTTCATCTAAGTTTTATAAATCATTGAGCGATATCGATTTTTGTCACCTTATTTTTAATTTAATTTTTTGTATTTACTTAGATATAAATTAATATTTTCTAAGATTGATAAAATTTACACTTATATTTGATATTTTTATTTTAACTAGTTATATTAATTTAAAATCGATAATATATCCAGTTATTTTATATATTCGACAGCATTATAAAAAAATCCTCGTACCAATCACTCCAATCTTCAATAGGATATGCTGCTCCTCCATTTACACTTTTCAATAGATTTGATGTATATTCTTCTCCTATAGAGAAAAGTTCCCCTACTGTTATATCATAACCTCTAGATGTAACAACTTTGCAAAATGAATCCATAACATCACGTTGTTCTCTTGTTTTTATAAGTTCTATTTTGAACTTTTCATCTTTCCTGGCTTCTTCTAAAATCCTAATTAATTTTTCATTCATTATATATTCCTCCTTTTAATAACCCCTATATAAAAATGAAGTCATCTTAAAAAACTAAGATGACTTCACTTAATGCTCATAATCCTATATATTCACTAATATAAAATAATTGGTGTACCTGGCTCTATATTTTCATATATCTTCTTTGCTTTAGAAAAAGGCGTATTTACACATCCATGCGAACCTGAAGATCTATATATACCTCCACCAAAAGAACTTCTCCAAGTAGCATCATGAATTCCTATATTTCCATTGAATGGAAGCCAATAGCTTACAGGTGAACTGTAACCTTGCCCAGTTAATGAAACATTTCTAGCCTTATAATTAAGAGGGTATATACCTGATGGTGTGGCAAATCCTCTACCTAAATCCCCTGTTACAACATCTGTTGATACAAGCATCTCTCCATTTTTAAAGAACCACATATGTTGGTTAGAAAGACTAATCTCTACATATGTATTTCCAATATCATCTTTATTACGAGATATAGCTTTTTGTATGTAAATAGGTTCTCTTGTAACATTTTTACCAGCTTTTACAACATCAACCAATGCTTCAGCTTCTTTGTTTTTGTCTATCAACCAACCATAAATTCCACCTGAAATTGTAATGTCTTTACCTGTTGCAGTTTTAAATGGTCTTGAATCTCCAAAAGTACTATATTTTTTGCTTAGTCCTCTCACATATTCAACCATAGTAGCATTATCAAAGCTTATCTCATAATTCTTTTCTGAATCTACCTTTAACCATTTATTAATCTCAACACCATCTAAAGTTTCCTTACGGTCACTAAAATCATATGTAACAACTACACCAACATACTTATCTAATGTCTTAATAGCTTCTTTCAATTTTTCTGAATCCTTCGTATTGTTTGGTGCTTCATATACCTTATTTTCTTCTAAAGAAATAGAAGTTTCTCCAGAATTAATTGATTTTTGTACTAACTTATAAAAGTCATCTTCTTTTACCTTGTTTCCAAGTACCTCTGGAACTATAGTATAAGCATTTTTAGTACTATCATACTTAGGGTAAGCACTCTTAGGTTCTACAACTTTTTTACTATCAAAACAAGCTAGAGCATTAAATTTCTTTTCTAGTAAATCTTTATTATATGAAAGAGTTACCATATTATTATACTCTTTAGATTTAAATATCCCAACAATCCATCCAAATGCACTCTGGCTATCTTTTATCTTTTGGACTTTATCATCTGATGTAAACTTTAAATCAATATCTTTTGCTTTTATTTGTTCTTTCTTATTATCTCTTTCCTCTAAATTTAAGGTATAAGAACTAGTACTTGATGCTAATAAATCATTTACTTGCTCAACTGTTTTTCCTGAAGCTTTAACTCCATTAATAGTTGTTCCAAAATAAAAATGACTTCTAAAAAAGATTGCCATTCCTATATAAGCTACAACTAAAACACCGACTACTATACCTATCTTAAACTTCAGATTTTTTTGCCCACTTTCTTGTTTTACCTCTTTTCCATCAATCATAATTAAATCCTTCCTTACATTATAATTACCTATGTACTTTATTGCTTTTTAAACAAAATCATATTTGCCTTATTTTATATACCCAAATTACTGTAGTATTATTTACATTTTTAAATATAGAGTTATTTTCATGATACTATTTTATATTTTAAATAAAGTAGTTATTGTAAATACCTCCTTTCAAAATCCCTTAAATATTAGGCTCTGCTATATTAATATATTACCATACTTTTAAGAATCATGGGGATATCTATCTGTTTTTGTAACTAATAACTACTTATTTTAAAGATTATATTTCAATCTAACATAACGTTGTTATATACATTCTATTTAATTATTTTAGTTTCTATATCTTTTCCATCTGCATATTCTTTAAGTAATTCCTTAGCATAGTCAAAATATTCTTCAATATCCGATTCTTGGCTAAAAGAAAATATACAAATCAATATTTCATTTGCATCCTCTGTTATCATTGCTCTCTCAGAGTCACTAGTCGGACTTCCAAATTTACCTAGTGAATCAGATAATATCGGAAGATTTTCTATATTTATCAATTCCTTTCCAATACCTTTATACTGCTCTCCTTCATCTCCTACAGTAAAGCATACTGGTGAATGTAATTTACTTACATTATATGTACCTACTGGATACAATGATTTTATTGATATTAGATTATTTATTTCAACTATATTATTTATTGTGTAAAGACCTTTCCCTTGAATAATTCTTCTAACTAATGCTTCTGAAGATGTTCTATATCTACTTGGATTTTTACCAAGTTCTTTATAAGCGTTTCTTGCATCTTTAATCTTATCCAATTTTGTAATATCTTCAACTTTTAGACTTTGATTTAAAATATCACAAAATGCGTTTATCTCACTAATCAATTTTTCTGAGCTCTTACTTACTGCTACTTTTGCTTGGATACATCCTAACTTAGCATTAGGCCATCTTTCCTTAAGTTTTTTATCAATACTTACATCTATCATACTCAAACAACTCCTATACACTAAATTTTTATTAAAGTTTTTATCATCTATACATTATAGTACTATTCCTTTGTTAATGACATGTTTATTAACAAAATAATTTATTTTTAATACAATTTTTGTAAAAGGCGATTATTTTTCCTTTACATACAGTCAATATATGACTAAAAATCAAAAAAACACTAATTATTTAACAAGAATTTATTAAACTCAAGTATTTATAACTAGTGCTTTATATAAAGATTAAATCCTAATCTTTTAGTAAATTTATAAAATTTATACCTGGCATTGGTCTTGCAAAATAAAATCCTTGAACTAAATCACATCCAAATTGCTTCATTAACTCAGCTTGTTCCTTAGTCTCAACACCCTCTATAATTACAATTAAGTCTAGTGATTTAGCTAGAGATACTATAGATTTTGCTATATTACGGCTTCTCTTATCATTTTCAATACCATCAAGAAAAGATCTATCTAATTTAAGTACATCAATTGGCATATCCCTTAAACAGCTGATAGAAGAATAGCCTGTTCCAAAGTCATCCATAGAAATAAAAAATCCATACTTTCTTAACTCATTTAAGACATTCTTTAAAATATTTAATTCATTCATAGCTACAGTTTCTGTTATCTCCAATTCAATTAAATCTGAATTTATATTATACTTTTGTATAGTATCATTGATGAATTTCACTATATCTGGTTGGTATAACTCAACTCTAGATAAATTTACTGAAACTGGAACTATATTTTTACCTTGTTTCTTCCAGTCAGATAGGTCTATGCATACTCTTTCAAACACAAACCTTCCAATTTTTAAAATCAATTGACTTTTCTCTGCTATAGGTATAAATATTGCTGGGCTTATAAATCCATATTCTGGATGATTCCATCTTATTAGTGCCTCACTTCCTATCATTTCACCATTTACAAGTGAAAACTTAGGTTGATAATATACTTCAAATTGATTTTTTACTAGGGCTGTTTTTATGTCATCTAAAATAATTGATTCTTCACTAAGCTTATTTCTAACATCCTCATTGTAAATAGCATAATTTACATTTTTACCTTTGGCAACAGACCTAGCCATATTTGCCTTATTTACAGCCTTTTGAATATCTACTTCTCCTTCTTCTACAAAGTAAATCCCTACACACAGAGAAATCTCAAATACGGTATTTAGATTCCTTTCAATATTATCTCGTATATTATCAAGTTTTCTTATAACTTTATCTCTTCCTTTTTTATAATCACAGAAAATTGAAAAATAATCACTTGAAAGTCTTGCATATATTTCACCTTCTGTTAGTTCTTCTTTCAAAGCTTTTGCTATTGTAATTAACAGATTATCACCAAATCCATATCCAAAAGTATCATTAATCATCTTAAAATTGTTAATGTCAAAATATACTATAATATAGTTTAAAGATGGTTTATTTAAAAGATATCTACTACACTCCTTATAAAACTTATTTTGATTTCCTATATGAGTAATCTTATCTTCATAGGCCAAACTCAAGACTTCTTTTTCATTAGAATTTTTTATGTACATTATGTAGAAAATTATTGTAATAAATATAAATATAATTAATAACACTGCATATAAAGCTCTCTTGATAATCTGCTCTGAATTCTTAAATATAACACTTTCTGGAACTGAAAAAATCAAATTCCAATCCTTTATATAGTTATTTTTCTCATTTCCATTATCCATAGTGGCATATCCTAGGTATCTTTTTTCTCCTGACATCTCCAAGATTGTCGCACCTGTTTGGTTTTCTTGTAACTCTTTTTTTAACTTATTTACATCTTTAATATCATTATCCTGTTTTAACAATTTATAAATATTTTCTGATAGTCTATCTTGTTGAGGATGAAGTATGACTGTACCATCATTTTTTACAACGTAAGATATACTGTTATTTTCATAAAAAGATACATTTATAAGTTTCATTAGAGTATTAACATCATAAGTACAATATAAAACTCCAACCACTTTATTATTATTTAATATTGGTACTGAGATAGTAACTTTTTTTACAGATTTATCTACTTCATCAACATATGGGCTTGAAACGTATTCCTTACCTTTGATTGAATTTTTAAAAAATTCTCTATCCTTAACTGAAAACTTATTACCCTTAGTATTTTCTGCATTACCCTCCATGTCAACAATTGCCATAGTATAAAATTTTTGATTTTCCATTTCCTCTAAAAGTTTTTTCATTTTTTCTTCATTAGATATGTCTGGATTTGAAGTATAATAATTTGAAAAAATATTTAAAACATCTAAATCTTTTTCAATTTGTTTTTGCGCTAATTGAGAACCTTGTGTTGCAACTTCTTTTATATGTACCTCTGCCTCTGATATAAGAAGATTTTTTGTATCTTCTATATATAGATACCCCATTATCAGAAATATTGAGGTCAATAAAAGAATTATAATTAATGTAATATTCTTATTCCTTTTTGTCATTTGACTCCTCCCCTAATTAGTCAATACCTTATATAGCTAACATATCTTTTTAATACAAATTTATCATTTATGTTATATACACATATACCCAAATATAATGTCTAAAACCAATATAATTATTATATAAAACATCCTTAATTATTATAATAACACTATTTAATTAAATTTTGAATTAAAGAATAAAAACTATTCATTTTTTAAAATAAAAATCCCTTATACAGTAAATTTTTATCTTATGCATAAGGGACTTTATTTTATCTATTTTTTATTAATTTATCTTCCATAATATGAATTTAAATACATATTTTTTATTTCACTCATAAGAGGATACCTTGGATTTGCTCCTGTACACTGGTCATCAAATGCTTGAATTACCATTTCATCTATTGAATCCATGAACTTAGATTCTTCAACACCAAAGTCTTTTATAGTTTTAGGAATACCAACTTTAGATTTTAATTCTTCAATAGCTATTAGTAAGCTTTCGAATTTCTCTTCATCAGAATTTCCTTTTAAACCTAAGAATGAAGCTATTTCAGCATATCTTTTCAACGCCTCTGGGTATTTATATTGAGAAAATGCTCCCATTTTCTTTGGTGCATCTGAAGAATTAAATTTCATAACCTCTGTTATTAAAAGAGCATTTGCAACACCATGTGGTACATGATGGAAAGCACCTAGTTTATGGGCCATAGAGTGACAAACCCCTAAAAATGCATTTGCAAAAGCCATACCTGCCATTGTTGAAGCATTTGCCATTTTTTCTCTAGCTTCTGGGTCTTTTGCTCCATTATCATATGCACGTGGAAGATATTCAAATATACTCTTAATAGCTTGTAGTGCAATACCATTTGTATAATCAGTTGCAAGCATAGATACATATGCTTCTAATGCATGAGTCAAAGCATCTATACCAGAAGCAGAAGTTAAACTTTTTGGCATATTCATCATCATATCAGAGTCAACTATAGCCATATTTGGCATTAATTCATAATCAGCTAGTGGATATTTTACCCCTGTATCTTGGTCAGTTATAACAGCAAATGGTGTTACTTCTGAGCCAGTACCTGCTGATGTTGGTATTGCTACGAAATTGGCCTTTTCACCCATTTTAGGGAATGTATATACTCTTTTTCTTATATCCATAAATCTCATAGCTAGGTCTTGGAAATCTACTTCTGGATGCTCATACAATGTCCACATTATCTTTCCTGCATCCATTGCACTTCCTCCACCTATAGATATTATTACATCTGGGTTAAACTCTCTCATTGCTTTAGCACCTATCTTGGCACATTCCAAAGTTGGGTCTGGCTCTACTTCAAAGAATGTAGTATGTTTAATATTCATTTCATCTAATAAGTCAGTCACTGCTTTAGTATATCCATTATTGTAAAGGAATGTATCTGTTACAATAAAAGCTCTCTTTTTATTCATTACATCTTTAAGTTCTTTTAATGCAACTCCTAAACAACCCTTTTTGAAATAAACTTTTTCTGGTGCTCTAAACCAAAGCATATTTTCTCTCCTCTCAGCTACTGTCTTAATATTAAGTAAGTGCTTAACTCCTACATTTTCAGATACTGAATTTCCACCCCAAGACCCACATCCTAAAGTAAGAGAAGGAGCTAGTTTAAAATTATATAAGTCACCTATACCACCTTGAGAAGAAGGAGTATTAATTAAAATTCTACAAGTTTTCATAGCAGAAGTAAATTTATCAAGTTTTTCCCTTTGATTTACATCATCAATATATAGTGAAGATGTATGACCAAATCCTCCATCTTCTACTAATTTTTCTGCTTTTCTAACTGCATCATCAAAATCATTTGCTCTATACATTGCAAGTACTGGTGAAAGTTTCTCATGAGCAAAAGCCTCTTCTAACTCAACAGACTCTACTTCACCTATTAAAACTTTAGCATCCTCTGGAACTTCAAAACCTGCAAGTTTTGCTATTGTACAAGCTGTCTGTCCAACTATTTTAGAGTTTAATCCTCCATTTATCAAAATTACATTTCTCATTTTTTCTGTTTCATCTTTATTTAATAAATAAGCGCCACGCTCTTTAAATTCTTTTTTAACTTCATTATATACATTTTCTAATACTATAACTGATTGTTCAGAAGCACATATCATACCATTGTCAAAAGTTTTAGACACAAGAATTGAATTTACAGCAGTTTTTATATCTGCACTATCATCAATTATTGCTGGTGTATTACCTGCTCCAACTCCAATAGCTGGCTTCCCAGATGAATATGCTGATTTAACCATTCCAGGTCCCCCTGTAGCAAGAGTTAAATCCACTTCTTTCATAACAGTTGTAGTTAATTCTAAAGAAGGTTCGTCTATCCATCCTATTATACCTTCAGGAGCTCCAGCTAAAACAGCCGCCTCAAGAACTACTTTTGCAGCTTCTATAGTAGAATTCTTTGCTCTTGGATGTGGAGAGAAAATTATCCCATTTCTAGTCTTAAGTGCCAAAAGTGCTTTAAATATAGCAGTAGAAGTTGGATTAGTTGTAGGTACAACAGCTGCAATAACACCTATTGGTTCAGCAATTTTAGTCATACCAAATGCCTCATCTTTCTCTATTACACCACAAGTTCTAGTTTCTTTATATGCATTATATATATACTCTGAAGCATAATGATTCTTTATGACTTTATCTTCTGCAATCCCCATACCAGTTTCTTTTTGTGCCATTATAGCTAGAGGAACTCTTTGCTTATTAGCTGCTAAAGATGCTGCTAAAAAAATCTTATCTACTTGCTCTTGAGTATATGTGGCAAATATTTTTTGAGCCTCTCTAATTTTTGCTAACTTTTTAACTAAAGTTTCAACATTATTTACAACATCTACATTAATTGACATAACCTCATCTCCCTTTATATTTTCTATTATATCCTGTTCTTTATTGGCCATTTTGACAACCTCCTAGAATAGTATTTTTTACTTAACTGTTAATTTATTAACAGTATAGCACCTTCTTTTTCTATTTTCAAGTTATTTTTTTAACATTTTATTTTTATTTAAAATAATCTTACTTGTCCCACTAATACTCTACTTTAAGAATACTTATTTTCATCATATATCACTTTATTTTTTATGTAGATTATAGAAAAATCCATCTCAAAACTTAATGATAACGTTATTATTTTAACATGTCATTTTTCTTATAAATAAAAATATATACGGAGAATTTTTTAATATAGTATAATTAAACATATACATTCACAATTCTTATGTGATATGAAATAAGATATAGTTAATACAATATAGATAAACTTAGAGTTCATAGGAGGAATAAGGATGAAAAAATTAAAAGTAATTAGCATTTTATCTTTAATTATGAGTACAATTTTAGCTCTTGGAGGTATTGCAGTAGTAACCTATTATGTGGACAATTTGTTTATTAGAGGACTATCAGTATTTATCTTAATTATGTCTGCTTGTTTTGTATCAAGTACAGTTAACTTGATATTCAAAGAAGCAAAGTAATATAAATTCCAGTTTATAAATTAGATTAGGTAAATACTTTTAATATATTATAGATAAAAGTCCAGCAAATAACATTGCTGGACTTTTATTAATATTACATACAATACATATATCACATCACTAATTTATTGGTGTGGACTTTTTATAACTGGTTGCAATTGCTTATTCTCTAGAGCAAGTTCTATAGTTGGAACTATTAACTCAGTATGTGCAATCATAGAATTAGGCTTTGCTTTACAGTTATCTTGACCAAAAGGTACAAAATATATATTTTTAGAATTAAGGAGAATACCAATGTTTTTGAAGTTGAAACTCAGAGCATCGTTCGTTGATATTGATATTACTAATGGTTTATCATTACGAAGATGACCTTTAGCTGCCATCAATACTGGTGAATCTGTAATCCCATTAGCTAATTTTGCAGCAGTATTTCCAGTACAAGGTGCTATTATTATAATATCAGCAATCCCTTTAGGTCCAAATGGCTCTGCCTCTTCAATTGTAACTATAGGCTTATTACCTGTAAGTTCATATGCTTTTTTCATAAACTCTTCAGAATTTCCAAATCTACAATCAATATTTTGTGATACATCTGAAAATATAGTGTGTACATTTGCTCCTTCTTTAACCAAATTCTCTAACTCTATAAATATTTTATCATAAGTACAAAACGAACCAGTAAATCCTACTCCAATTGTAAGTCCTTCAAGTCTCATTTCTAACCCCTTCTTTCATTTATAATATTTTCTATAGCATTAACAAGAATTTCACCAGATGTTTTTGGTGAGTATTTACCAGGAAGCCCAGGACAAAGAGTCGC
This sequence comes from Clostridioides sp. GD02367, assembly GCF_045900275.1. NCBI lineage: Bacteria > Bacillati > Bacillota > Clostridia > Peptostreptococcales > Peptostreptococcaceae > Clostridioides > Clostridioides sp. GD02367. The sequence continues at coordinate 274,792 of NZ_JBJODK010000001.1, forward strand.
ATTAATACCTGTATCTTTCGTAACAGAATAATCCACTCCACCAGGAGAAGAAGCTATATCAATAATAGTTACTTCTTGTGATACTTTTTCCAGTCTTTCTTTTGTTAAAACACATTCTGGTATAGTATTAAAAATATAATCAAACTGTAAAAGTTTTTCATCAAGTTGATTCAAAGAAATACTAGAATATCCAAATGCATTAGCCGTACTTCTTGCATCATTACTCCTTGCTCCAACACATACATTTGCATCTAAAGAGTATAATTTTTTTGCAAGTATTTGTGCACATCTTCCAAAACCTAATACTAAGCAGTTACTTTGATGTATATTAATTATACTTCTTTTAATAGCTTCTGCTATAGCGCCTTCAGCTGTAGCAACTGCATTTAAAATAGCAACATCATTCATTTTCATAAAATCATAAATCTGAATAGAGTGTTGCTCACAAAATTTACAAACTTTAGTTGGTATGTTACCTCCAAATAATATTTGATTAGGAGATAAATTAATTAGCAAGTTATCAATAGTAGCATCTAGACAACCATCAGTATTTTCAATGTTAACTTGATTCTTTGTAAATGGAATTGGACATAAAATAATGGAACTTTTGGATAGTGCCTCAGCTAGTGAAGTTGCTTTTCCAACGATTCCATTTATTATTTCATTTGATATTCCATAAGTGACTACAGAATACCCTTTATTAATTAGTTTTTTTACCATGTACACTTGTCGCAGGTCTCCCCCGATAACAGTTATATCGTATTGATTTGACATATTGTAAGCCTCCTTTACTATATACAATATGTTTTTATCAATATATTGGTTCACTAAAATTACTAAATATTATATCTATAATATTTTTAATAATGCTAATCTATCTATCTTTTCAGAAGAGGTATATGGAAATGAATTTAAAAAGATAACTTTTCTTGGTATTTCATTTTTTATTAGATTCTCTCTCATTTTAATTAATAAATCTTTCTTTGTAATTTTATCTATAATTGTTACAAATAATGCAATTTGACTTCCTCTTATGGAGTCTGAATATGGTAATACAACTGCGTTCTCAATTTGAGGAATTTTTTTCACTTCATTTTCAACCTTAGTAGAGCTAACTTTAAATCCTCCAATATTTACAATATCATCATTTCTTCCTTCAAAAATTAAATATCCATCATCATCAAAATATCCAACATCATTAACAGAATAAGGTCTTGTTGCATCATATACTGCATATTTTGTATTTACAAAAATCTTTCCATCTCTAACATATACATCTATTTTAGGAAATGGTCTTCCTACACTTAAAGGTTTCTTAATCAATTCATCATAACATAAATATGTAATGTAGTTTAATTCACTTGCTCCATAATATAAAATAATTTCAGATTTTGGCATATAGTACTTTAAACTTTTTGCAGTATTTTCAAACAATAATTGAGAGCCAGTGAAAATACTTACAACATTGAGTATCTCTTCTTTTAAATGTTTGACTAAGAGTTGTAGCTTTGTAGGTATGAGATATATATTCGTTATATTATATTGTTTTATTGCTTTTATCCATGCCTTACAATTCATACCTGAACTTATTACAACACTTCCACCTTCATATAATACTGATATTAAAGAATTTAGATTTCCTGTAAAACTCAATGTTCCATTAATAAATAAAATTGATTCCTTAGATATATTAAAAATATCATTTTGAATAGGAAAGAATCCAACCCAACTATGATATGTTCTATACAATACTTTTGGAACACTTGTAGAACCTGAAGATAAAACACCCATGCAAATATCTTTATCTATATAGTTTATAGGAGTATTATATTGATACATATATATATTAAATTTAGGATTAAATATAGAAAAATTAGTTTTCTTTACTTTTTCATTATCATCAAATAAATTAATGTTGTCCATAGGCTCATCAGATATAACTATTGAAATATTATTTTTTATTAGAATATCATTCAATACTTTTTTAGAAAGATTATAATGACAAATAATAGGTACATTTTTTGAATAATTAATTGCGAAAAAACTCACTAACTGAAACATTATACTTTTAGAATATATTAAAATAGGTGTATTATCTCCTATAGAAATTTGTTTTCCAAGCTCCTCACTATAACTTAACATATTTTTATAAGTATGTTTTTCCCCATCTATAATTAAAAAATCTTTATTTTTATGACTATCTCTTTTTATTTTTAGAAGTTCATAGTAGTTCATAATCTACACCCTTTCAATTAATAAGGCTGAACCCAATCCACCAGCTGCAGCTATAGAACAAATCCCATATCTACCATTAGTCTTTTCTAATGCTTTTAAAAGATGTAATGCAATAATTGAACCTGAAGCACCATATGGATGGCCATATGCTAAAGCTCCACCAAATAAATTGTATCTATCAATCAATTCTGGATATTTTCTTTGAAATAGTACATCTATAACTGCAAATGCTTCATTAAATTCAACAGCAGATATATCTAGATAATTAATTTTTTCTATTTCTAAAATTTTTTCCATTGCTTTTATAGCAGATGTTGGACTTAAATTTGCATCTGTTCCTATTGTACATGCATTGACAATCTTTGCTTTAGGCTTCTTTTTTGTATTTTCTATGTATTTTTTAGAGCACAATATAATAAATGAAGCTCCATCATTAATAAGACATGAATTTGCTGCATTTGTAATAGTTTCTTTTCCCAAAATCGGTGGAACTCTGTCTAATAATCTTTGGCTCATCTTGTCTCGTATACCTTCGTCATAAGTATTATTATCTATAGGATATATGATATCCTCAAGTACTTTATCTTCTCTCGCCCTCTTTGCTCTTTTGTGGCTTTCTTTCACCCAAAAATCTAATTCTGTTTTCTTAATCTGATACAATTTTGCTACTCTTTCTGCACCTTCTAACATGCTATTTTCACTATTATCATCAGGTGAAAATTGAGCAACTATATAATTAGGATTCTTTATATCATATCGTTTATCATTTTTATGGTATGTACGCATTGGTTGCAGAGAGCTACTTTCAAACCCACCAGCAATAATTAAATCACACTGCCCAGATTTAATTTTTGAAAATGCTATGTCTATGCTCATCATAGCAGAAGCACACTGCATATCTACAGTAAAAGCAGGTACTTCATTTGACACACCTGCTGTTAAAGTCATTAATCTTGCTATATTACCACCTGTTCCAACTGCATTTCCACATATAATCTCATCAATCTTATCAATTTCATATTTTTCAATTAGATGTTTTAATACACTTGCGCCTAATGATTCAGGTTGAACAAATTGAAATATCCCATTTTTTAGACCTATGTGACTTCTAAGTCCTCCTAATATAAAAACTTCTTCCATATATTATAATCTCTCCTTATAATAGATTTCTTTTTAGTACATTATTTAATTTAATACCTAAAAAGGATGCAATAACTGCTTTTATTGTATCTCCAATTAAAAATGGTACAACAGCTGTAAAAAGTGCTGCTTCTACTGTCATTTGATTAAAATAACACATAAATACTGTTCCCATAAAATATATAATTGGCATACCAATAAAAATTGTTATTAGTATATATCGTTTAATATCATTATTTTTTCCTTTTAATAAACTAATAATTAATGCTGCAAACAAAAATCCAAAATAAAAACCTCCTGTTGGACTTAACAATTTTCCAATCCCAGATGTTCCTCCACCAAATACTGGTATTCCAATTAAACCTATCATTATATATACGCCAACTGTGCTAAATGCTTGTCTTGGTGTTAAAATCAAAGCTATTAAATTTATCATTATTGTTTGTGCTGTTACTCCTGCTGGTGTAAATGGCAATGGTATATATATGTAGGATGATATACATAACAATGCTACACATATTGACATTTTAGTTAAATCTTGAATATTTACCTTAGTATTTTTCATTTTTATAATTCCCTTCATATGTCTTATTCAATTTAGTTTATATGTATATATACAAGTTTTCTATCAAAGCTTTGTTTTAGTATAAAAGAAAGACGTTTTTTTGTCAACTTAAAATATATTATAGGTTTACATTTTATTTTTAAGTAAACTGTGGATTAATGCTTTATATTTTAATGGTCATTTAGAAAAATTTATTTAGAAACAAACCTATTTTGTCTATACTTGTAAATTATAATATGATATATTTTTATATGAGATTTTATTTTATATAAAAATAATAAGGAAGTGATGATATGAAAATTAATGAAAATACTTTAAATAACATAGATGAAGAGTTGGATGAACTTAGTAAGAAAGTTTATTTAGATTCGCCAGATTTTTGGATAAGCATTTCTGATAAAGTAATAGATAAAGTATTTGATGAAATGTTATTATTTTTTGCAGTTAAGTATAATTACTTTAATATATTATCCTTTGCTATTGAGAATAATTATATAGATTTGAATGCACCATCAAAAAATAAAGAATATCCTAATATAATGAGTCATCTTTTAAATACAGCAAAACAGAATGAAGATAAAAGAATTTATAATTATCTTCTAAATTTAAATAAGTATAAAACTATAGATGAAAGTTCAGATTTAAATGATTTAGATTGTCATACTAGTAGTGATATTCTTGAAAAGAAAGATGTATATATCCCAAAATACTTGTGTCCAAACTGTAATTCGAATATTTTTGATACTGGTTATAAAGTATCAAATGACATAATATATAAATTCTCTTTTGATAAATCTGAACCTGTTGAAATATCTAGTGAAATTGCTTCTATTAGATGTTGTAATTGTGAAGAACTATTAGAAAATATTACACCTGACAAATTATATAGTATATGTAAAATCCAAAACTGTAATAATTGTGGTTCTAATTTAACTAAGGTTGGTATTCTTGCAAAGAAAAAAATGGAGTTTGATGAGAATAACGAAGAATTTAAAGATATCTCAACGTCTTATTGTTGTGGAAATTGTGACTCTGAAATAAACATGTCTCAAAAAGAATATTTTAAGATTTAATAATTTATAGTTTTAAATAAGAAGAATATTTTATTAGATACTATATAAGTTTTTAAAATATATAAAATAAACATTTTTATGATAATTAAGATTGCTATGAAATCCAACTTTACTAAGCTGGCCTCATAGCAATTTTCTATTATAAAACCATAATTAAACTTTATCTAACTCTTATAAGGATTCTTTTTATTTCTTTATAGTACCAACTATGATTCTTAAATCGATTGTTATATCAGATATACCTGATTCTAACAACATTAAAATTTCTTCTTCAGCTAATGATGATGTCAAAGGGGTCATTTTAATTAAATTACTTAAGTTTAATACATTGATATTGGTCTTATAATTAATTCTACTATCATAAATTAAATCAAGATGCTTCTTAAATACATCTACAATATTTTTATTATCATAATAACTATTTTTTACATTTTTCTGTATACTTTTTCTTATTTCTTTCAAATAATTTGACTCTGGAACAATCTTTACTACTATTCCACCATTATTTAAAACTCTTGTAAACTCCTTATAGTTTGCAGGAGAAAGTACATTTAATATTATATCAAGCTTACTATCTTGAAGTGGCAGATTTGCTAAATCTGAAATACACCATATAATTTCATTTTCTCCTCTTGTAGCAATAGAAATCCCTTCTTTAGCTATGTCAATTCCAATTAATTTACATCCATTATTAATCTCTTCATCTTCATATAATTTATTTAAGAAATATCCTTCACCACAACCTGCATCTAATACATAGTTACTATACTTATTTAAAGTGTAATTTTTAATTATAGATTTTATTTCTTCTATTAAATAATCATACACATTAGAATTATATATTTCATGTCTTGACTCAAATAATTCTTTATTATAAATAGTTTTTGTATTTCTATTTAATAAATTAACATATCCTTTTTTAGATATATCAAAGCAGTGTTTATTCACACATTTGACACTATTTTTATCAACAGTAACCATATTTTTTTTGCAAAGTGGGCATTTAAATACTTCTATATTTTCATTAAGTAGTAATCTAGTTGTTTCTATCTTTTTTAGTTTACCGATATTTTTTTTATTTACATTACTTATATTCTGTTTCATTCCCATAATCTCCTTAAATTCACTATTTAATTTAAATAGCACGAAATTATGGCTACTTGCATAAGATAACTTTTCTAGATTATATAAAATGTGTTATAAGCTGTTGTAAAATAGCCACAATTTGTGCGCTATCCTCTTATTCTAGTGTAATATATAAATGCTCTTTTATTCATTATTTTTCCCCCTGTCATTATGTTTATTAATATCTTAAGTACATGTAATTCACAACTCTAAAAAATATTCTTTAAATTATGCCTATTGGAATAATAAATATATTAATGTTATTTACTATATTCCATGATGTACTCTTTAAATCCTGAATCTTCATTTATTTGCTCTTTTACTATATTAAATCCTTTTTTATTGTAAAATACAACTGCCTTTTTATTGTCTTTGTATACTGCTAGACTTAGATTCTTGTATTCTTTAGTTGCATAGTCTAAAAGTTTACTTCCTATACCTAGGTTTTGATAGTTTGAATTTATAAATAAGGCTCCTATGAAGCTTTTATTTATTATGCTTATAAATCCTTTTATTTCTTGACCATCCTCATATACAAATGTATCTGATATAGGTATATATTCATTTTTGACAGTGTTATAGTTATTTTCCCAGTATTCTTTATTTATAAAGTTGTGTGCTTTGATTGTGCTTTCTTTCCATATTTCCATGATTTTGTTTATATCTTTATCATTTGATTTTCTTATCATAAATTTTATTTCACCCCATTTTTATGTTGATTTTTATTTATAGTATAAGTTTACTTCATTTAGATATGATTTAGTTAATATAAAACGTTATTTGGATATGATTACACTCATGAGAAGCTGAACTTTACATACCACTTAGTTAATATAAAACAAGGTTTTATTAGATTAAAAAGAAAGTCAATACTACTTTACATACCACTTAGTTAATATAAAACTATTTACTGACATATAACTGACAAATCAACAAATATCTTTACATACCACTTAGTTAATATAAAACTAGTGAAGTAAAAGGAGTTTGGGAAACAAATGGTTCTCTTTACATACCACTTAGTTAATATAAAACCTAACAATAGATAGTAATAGCATAGTAACGAGAGGTGCTTTACATACCACTTAGTTAATATAAAACAAAATTAGCTGAAAAAATGGGGATAAAAGGATACAACTTTACATACCACTTAGTTAATATAAAACGGATACTAGCAAGTAAATTTGGTATAAAAGATTATAACTTTACATACCACTTAGTTAATATAAAACTAAAGAAATTTATAAAAGAAGAAGTATCTTATACTGTCTTTACATACCACTTAGTTAATATAAAACTTTAAGTCCCTCATGGATTTCTTTGAAGATTTTACACTTTACATACCACTTAGTTAATATAAAACCCCAAAATAGGTGCAATTGAATAGCCTGAAAATGCTACACTCACGCAATCATAATTCAATAAAAACATCAAAATTTGCAGTGAGCGAGCAATAGTGCAATTAATAACAATTATCAGTACCCTTCAATCTCTTATATTCCAACTGTTAAGCCTTATTTTAGCACAAATATCGCTCACTGCAAACCTATATAAACATTTCATCAGAATACTTATCAATACCATAACATTTCTTTTTAATTGAATTAGGATTTTTTATCTCATAAACATAAATCGAATCTTCGCTATTATCAATAATCTTTTCTATTTCAGAAATACATTTATGTAACTTCCCATCAGTAATATCTCCTTCAAAAACAGAATTCTGAGTCCAAGTTAGATATTTTTTAAGTGTTTTTCTAACCCTGTTTAATGACCTTGCTTCAACAACATCATAAGTAACAATAACAAACATACTTTACCACCATGCCTTTAAAACTTTATACTTTTCATCATTGATAAAATGTTTAATTAATTTATAACATTCTAACCTTATAAACATTCTATATGAAACTTTTCTATTAAGATTTCTATGTTTTATAGTTGTCTGCATCTTATTTTCAAATTCTTGTAGAAATTTCTTCTTTCCTTTTTCACTTAAATAACAAATTTTGTCCTGATATTCAAAATCACTCTTATTAATTCTTTTGTTATTAATCAAGCTAAAAATTATTGTGTCAATTATAATTGGCTTGAAAATTTCTGCAATGTCTAAACTTAAGGAAAATCTCTTTATCGATGGTTCATGTAAAAAGCTTATTGTAGGGTCAAGTTGTGTCTTATATATTTCACTTAAAACATTTGTATACATTATACTATTTCCAAAAGACATAAGAGCATTTACTGGGTCTTTAGGAGGTCTTTTTTCTCTCTTATAAAACTCAAAGTCATCTTTCAATATTTGATTAAATGATTTATAGTATGTTTTTCTTATTCTTCCTTCTTTACCCATAAGTTCTGATATTTCTTTGACATCATTCAAACTATTTAGTTCATCTTTTATAGTATCAATTAAGCTTTCATCAACCTTGTAATATCTCATATTTCTTAAAATATGATATGATGCACTTTCCACAAATGATTTTGCTAAGTATAGTCTTTCATTTTTATCTAAATAGCAAGCCGATTGAGATACTAAACTGAATCCTGATACATTTTTCTTTCTTGGGTAATATGTACCTGAATAATATCCATAGTAATTATAGAAATGAAGCATAACTCCATATTGGCTTATATAATTTATAAGTTTTGTGTTTAAATCCACTTCCCCATATATATGAATATCATCAACTTGTTCTACTGGTAATATTTTTTTCTCACCTTCTAAATTATAATAGTAAATCGTATTTTCTTTTCTTTTTATACTCCCATTACTTATAATATAATAATCTCTATACATTGTTACTCCTCCTTCACGAAACAAAATTCATAATAAGCACATTTTGTACAATAAGATTTCTTTTCAATTTTGGGAGGAGATAACTTCATGTTTATTTCATTTATATTTATAAGTGTGTTTTCAATAATTCTTTCTTTTTCCTCTGTCAATATCAATTCTTCTTGTTTCTTTTCCTTAACATAATTTATAGTTCCTTTTTTCTCTATCCCCATACTATCTTTTAAATAGTATAAGTAATAGTATAACTGCATTTCATCTGCTTCTTTCATCTTTGAACTTATTTTTACTTCTTTTACATACTCGTCCTTTATTATATCTAATTTCAAGATATCATCAATCAACACTTCTTTATTTTTCATTCTTTTATATGAATCTTCATGTACTATCTTTCCAGACAATACTCTATTACTATTTTGTTCCATAGTTATTCCTTTAGAGAATAACCATAGTTTTCTTTTACATACATAATAATAATTTATCTTTACTCCTTGAACTTTTAATAGTTCTAAATCTATTGGCACAAAATCACCTTCTTTAGTAAATTTTAGCCACATTGTTAATATAAAAATCAAATAAATTGGTCTATTTCTTTACCTATAAGCACACCTTTGCCAAATATCTGTTTTGTATGCTCATTTTCATGTATATCATATTTATATAAAAGTATCTTTAAATCTTCAAGACCTTTCACCTGTATGTCCATTATATTTTGTTTAGCTTTATATATTGGTAAATTTACAGTTTTTTTAATTATCTCTCTTCTAGCCTTTTTTCTCTTAAACTTTATTTCATTTATCAATTCTCTATCATCATTACTATATGCTTCTGTAAGTTCTTGTCCTAATTCTTCATAATCTTTTATTAAAGTCTCTTCAATTTTATTATATATATCCACTGGTATTACTGTATATCCTTCAATATTTCTAAGTATATTTTGTGCCTCGTTAGAGCCTAAACTATATGGTGTTATAGTGTCTAAAATATTTAAAGCACTAGTAAATCTTTTTTTAAAGTCTGTACCTTCTAAATTTTCTTTAGAGTATAGCATCTTAACCATTTCTACCTTATATTTTTCTTCTATCTTCAAACATTCTTTGCCATTTATAAAAGATTTCAATAGTTCAAGTCCTTTTTCTACAATATCTTTATCATAAATGCTACCTATTCCTGTAACTTTTTCTGTATATATAAATATATTTGGGCTAATTTCTTTATACTCTCGACTTCTATAACATCTACCAAATCTTTGGAATAGACTATCTAGTATTGAATTTTCTGTATGAAGTTCATCAAAATCAATATCAAGGGATGCTTCCACTAATTGTGTAGTAATCCAAATACCATTACTATTACTATCTGCAAATTCTTTTATATATTTTTCTAGCTTTGCTCTATCTTCTTGTATATACATAGAATGTAAAAGATTTACATTAACATCTATTCCTTTTGACTTAACTATATCTTCTATTAATTCATATTTTTCTATGGCACTTTTAACTGTGTTTACTATTACAAGAACCTTTTTATTCATTCCACTTTGTATTATTTGTTCTAAATTTTCATCTATTGAATTTTCTACAATAGACACACAATGTCTTATTTTTTCTGTGTTACATGTTAAATCAGCTAAGTTACTATCAATTACACCTCTTTTTTTTAGTTCATCTATATATATAGTTGGCATAGTAGCTGTCATTATCATAAATCTTCCACCTATTTTATGTATCATTTCTATACCTTTTACCAATACAGCTGCTATTTCTGGTGAATATGCTTGTATCTCATCTATTACTACTTTTGAATATGCTAATGTTGAATATACTTTTTCATACCCTCTATACAAAAAAGGAAATTTGAATATTTGGTCTATTGTAGAAAATGTCAGTTTACAAGATAATAACTTTGCTAAATCTACAATCTCATTTGAATTTTCCTGATTACTTTCTTCTAGATAATCTATTGCTGTTGAATGTAACAGACCTAAGAATGTATCATTTGATTCTCCTACTCCAACTATATTTTTAGCTCTATCAAATAACGCATTTATACTCACTCTTAATGGCAGTGTGAAAAATGCCTTATCATTATCTATCCAAATTAAAGCAGTTTCTGTTTTTCCCATCCCTGTAGAGGCAATTAGTATTATATTCTTATTTCTATTTGATTTAGCAAATGACTGCACTTCTCTTAAACTACCAAACTCTTTTACTAAATGTTTTTCTGTGTATTCACCTATATTCATGTTACTATTGCACTCAACAATCTCATGAGCAGAAGCACTATGGTCTAATCTATGTAATATACCTTTTAACATAATATATAGATTATAGTATTTGTGATTTTTATCTATTCTTTTTATTACACTTTGTATATACACTTTACTTAATTTTTCGGTTCTTATTGGATATCTAACTTTAAATTCATGTTGTAATTCATAAACTTTATTTATTAAATCCTCATCTAATATTTTTTGTATTAAAGTTTTAAAATCTTTATCTATAAATATATCTCTTTCATGATGATATACAATAACTTGATTTAATACTTCTCTCAGTTCTCTATCTTTTTCCTTGTCTACATAACTATAATCAATAAATGCAGGAGAAAGGTAATTATGGCCTATACTATTTTCTAGATGAGTTACTATCTTAGGTTCATTTGTTTCAATATCCATTCTACTTCTTATTAGTTTTTGAAATGGAGAAAATGCTTTTCCAATATCATGAAATTCTATAACAAAATCAAGTAATTGCCAAAATTTATCTTCCTCTAAAAAATTTAGTCTACTTATATTTGTCCCATAGCATTCTCTTAACACATTCATTTGTTTTAAAAGCTCATCAGTATGCTCTCTCAGTGTTTCCACTGGATTAGATTTAGCATATAACATAACCTTCCTCCTAACTTATATTGTTAAAATATAATATATCTCCTTCATTATCTAATAATATATCTCCAATTGATATAGTACTTCCATCTTCAACATAATAACTATCTACCTTATTCCAAACTCTTTTCTTATCTTCTTTAGCATTATTATCATAATAATTATGGAGCCTATAGCTTATAACATATATATCTGTATTTTGTAAGCTTGACTTTGGTATATATATAGGTCTTTTTATATCATATTCTGATAACTTATAATTTTCATAATCATCTAATTGTATGTCTTCATCTAATTCAAATTTGTTAACTTCTACAAATCTAATATCATTAATTCTTACTAAATCCTCTTTTCTACCTAATGATAAATGTTCATTACAATTTAATAAACTATCATATAATTTTTTTAATAAATCAAAATCCCCACCTATATGAATTATCAAATTTACATTCAATAACATATGACTATTCATTGGCATAGATGTAATACTATCCTTTTTATAAAAATATGTTGTCTGATAATTATTAAATATACTTTCATATGTTCCTTGTACACTTATATTAAATGGTATATACTCTGTAGCATTTAATATTTTGTGAATTAATCCATTTACTGTAGAATATGGTGGTAGTGGATAAGTTTCTGTAATTTTCATGGCAAATGGTTTTTTATAGCATGCAGTTTCTTGAAATAAATCTAATTTCAATACTTTCATATTAATTCACCTCATAATATTCCTTTACTTCTTTAACTAATTGTCCAAAAAATTTATCTACACTTAAAAATTTATCTTCAAATAACTCTTCAAACTCTTCTTTATTTGTAAATGTTCCATCTACCATTCCAACATAAGTAAATTCTTTTAGACCCTTTCCTAAAAAAGTACCTTGAACTACTTCTTCTATTGCTGACTTATTTACTTTAAATCCATTTTTATCTCCTTTTAATTTTATTCTACCTAAAAAGAATGGATTTGCTATTTCATACACTCCTCCTACTACAAACAGAGGAGATAAATTTTCTTGTCTACCTCTAATATTTCTATTTAATACTTTTATTATTTCTAAAAATTCTACTACTCGTTTACATTTATCTTTATTATCAAGTTCTATATCTCCATCTTTACCTATTTTAGATAAATCTATAGTCACTGTATATGTATAGTAGCTTAAATGTTGTTCTATGTTTGCAAGATTAGGGTGTTCTCCTATTCTATCTGCTAATCCTTTATTATTTAAAAAGTCCATATCACTTCTATATGGCTCAAGAGAAATTGCATTACTTAATCTTACAGTAGCTTCTCTAGTAAGTGAGCCTCCTTTTTTATCCTTCTCATCTTTTTTATTTGTTTTCATATATCCAAATAAATCCATTTCTTCTGACTCTCTTATACTTATATTATCTTTAAATTGAACTGTACCTTTTCCTTTATCAACAACTTGTAAATTCCAATTAAATAACTCCGAAGCTAATCGTACTATGTCATATCTTAAACACTGACGAGATGCAAATGTATAGATGTTTCCATCAGCTCTACTTAGTTTTTTTAATTCTGATATATTACCTATCCCTTCACCATAGTTTAAACTTTGAGCCTGTGCTATTACTGTAAATGTTAATCCTCTTTTCATCTTATTTTTCCTCCTTTTCGTTTGGCAGTTTACCTTTTCCTTCATATTTTCCAGAAACTAATCCAGATATAAAAGCATGGCCTATAGATTCGAAGTCTAAATCTTTTTCAACCTCTATATCTAAAATAAACTCTGGAATCTGTTTTTTAGCTGACATAAAAATTCTTATAACTGTATCCATAAAATCATTTTTATTTCCAACTTTAACTGAATTTAAAAGTTTATAGCTTACTCCATCTATTTTATTTTTAGAATTTTCATTGACATAATGGTCATGTACATCACAACCCAAATAATAAATTACTCTTAGTTTTTTATCATTTTCTTCCAAATTTTTACTGTTCATTTTACATACTCCCTTCTTATAGCTATTTATTAATGCTCTTAATTGTACTATTCTAAAACAGTCTATTCCTGATATATTTGATTTGTTTTTACTTTCCATACCATTCTTAACTTTATTTCTTAAAGTATTATTAGTTAGATGCTTCAGATCCCTATTTCTCAAAAGTAAATCTAATACATTTGATTTAAGCTTATAGTCATATATATTTTGTATTTTTGTGTTTTCATATGCAAAGATTTTGGCTAAATAAGTAGGAATATTAAAGTAGTTTATATTACACTTTTTAGAGTCTATACTTGCTTTAAATTCTACAAAAAGTATGTTATGAAGCTGCCATTCACTTTTTAATTTATTTTCTTCTACTATACTTTTTATAAGTTTATTAAAAGGATTCTCATCTTTGGAATCTGAAGACTCACTTTTTTGAACTTTCAAATTGTTGTTTCTTTCAAAAAGCTCATTTATAGAAGTATCCATATTAACAAATAAATAAAACTCATTTTCTTCATTAGACAAATAATTTTTTCTTGTATAAGTAGCTCCTGCTGGTGTACAGAACAATATAAGCTTACAAACATCACATATTGATGTTGTATATTCCTGATTCCAAAACATATTTCTAGCATTATTAGTACTTACTCCAAGTGGGGCAAAATTACTTTCTGAGTACTCATCTAATATCCCTTTATATGAGCCACACATTTCACAGACTTCTAAACTATCCATATACAATCTTATATCTTCAATACTTTTATTTTTCTTTATAAATTTATTGTTTATTTCCTTCATAATTTTTTCTATAGTATTTATACTAGACTTACTAACTTTTTTTTCATTTACATCTTTAGATATACTATCTAATCTATCATTTAAATAGATTTTTAATTTATCATAGTCATTCTCTTCTAATAAATCTTCTAATTCTCCTAAATATATGATTTGTCTTAAATAGTCATTAAACATTACTTGTTTTAATCCATCTAAATCTAATTTAGCCTTAGCAACATTAAAAAAACTAACTTGTCCAAAATAATTATCTTGAACTACATATTTATAAAGATTGGCTGTAAGTCTGTCATTTATTGACTTTATTTTAAATATATCAATAATCTCATCAATTAAAGTTTCTAATAAATCAAATTCATCATAACTTTTTATCTTAGACATAATGTCTAGCTTTTCTTTTATCAAGTTAGAATTATCTTCATCAAATTTTTTTACCTTATCATTTTGCTGTTTTATATTATCTTTAATTTTCTTAATTCCATCTTTGATTTTATCAGGCTTAGACTTAATAAAATTTATATTGTAATCAACACTCTTTCTAATCCTTTTTGATACATCATATTCATCCATGAAGTAATCGAAATAATACTCATGAAAGTTTTCAAGAAAGGAACTATCAAATTCAATATAGTCTTCCATAATAAATATTTCTGATTTCTTCTCTGCTTTCTTTATTATGTTTAAAAATCCAACTATACCCATATTAAAGAACCAGTCTCCTCTATAAACCCTTAACTTCATTTGTCTCACCTCCATTCTAGAATATCTATATCTCCAAATCCCTGTGCTCTTCTAAAACCTATTCCTAGGTTGTAGATAAGATTTAAGTCATCAATATCACCTTTTAATATAAACTTACCTTTGTAACCATTAACATATTGATACTCTTTGCCTGTTATTTTTTTAAATTCTCTTAAACGCTCTTTAACAACTACCTTTTTAAGACCTATATTTTCAAACTCTAACTTTCTTTTTAATCCATTTCCTCTATAGTTTTTGATAACTTCATTAGTTATATAGTTTAACTCTTCTATATATCCATCATCATCTACCTCCAAGAATTTTCCTTCTTTAGATTTTATGCAAATTGGAGATAGTGCATTAAATAGTACATTCTCTTTTGTTACCTTCTTTTCTCTTGATAAGTCTATTCTAATCCTTGTAAGTTCATATTCTTTATATAAGCACTTTTTAGAAGTCATTAATCCATTATATATATGAAAACCTAATTCTAAATCTGGAGTACTTATATTTAATATTACTTTATCTTTAATAATAAAATTGTCACCTTCAATACTATATTTTTTTATATAAACTGAAAATGTGAAGTTTTTAGTTTTTTTATTATTTTTTTCATTATAGTAGTACATATTTTTATAGTAATCTTCATTAGACTTTCTTATCGCTTCTTTTATAATACTCATAAAAAGTGAATTATAAGATATTGGTATACAATCGGTACTAAATTCAATTTTCATTTTCATAATATCACCTCTCTCAACTAATATATTAACACTAGACCGTGAAGTATATCTGTCTGAATATAAATTATTTAAAAAAATCAGTAAATTTTTTTCATTTTTTCAATTTCTGACAATATATCATCTCTAAGTCTAATAGGTTCTATAACTTCAACATAAGCTCCCATACTCAAAATCCAACTTTTTATCTCTTCATAACCTCTCATTTTAGCTTTAAATAGTATAGAATTATTGTCATACTCTATAATTTGTTGATTATTAACCCAAATTTTCTCCTTTATAATTATTGAAAATGGATGGCTAATTTTTATAACAACATTAATTTCTTCTCCCTTATAAATTCCTATACTATTTTTACTGTATTCATCCCAATTAAAACTTCTATCTACATTATATTTTTCTTCTAAAACCTTATAACTTTTAATTCTACATAATTTAAAATCTATAAACTTAAGCCTTTTTTCACAAAAAGCTACCATATAGGTATCTGATTTATAATTAAATAAACCGTATGGATGAACAATTCTTTCGCTACTGCCTGAGTTTAACGAATAATATCCTATCCAAATCTTACGTTTTGTCGTATACGCTCTAGTTATTTCGTTACATTTATTTTTTTCAAACTCATAATCACAATTACGTTGTGCTTGTACTGTGAAATAATCCATATATGTATCGCTTTTTTCTCCTGTATTTAATACTGCTTTTATTTTTTCTACAATACTATTAAATTCATTTTTGTAAATATCATTATTGTACTCTAGTTGTGAATTTATCATGTCTAGAATTGAAACTTCACTATCCAATAATTTAATTAGTGAGATACTATTACATTTATCAATTTCATATCCACCATAAATCCCAGGTGTTGAATTTATAAATATACCTGCTTGTTCTAAGTATTCCTTATAACTTTTTATTTGCCTTTCACTTACTTCCAATTCTTCTGCTAGCTCTTTACACTTCATTCTTCCTCTACTTTGAATTAATATCATCATTCTTATTGTATTAACTAACTTACTAATGAATAACACCTCCTAATAATATTAATTAACATCTTATATTGTTTATTTCTACACATATATACATATAACCTCCTTATATTTTATATAAGTAGAATGTTTTACTATTTAGATACTTATTACGACATATTAGTATATAATCTTAATAATTAATACAATAAAAAATATTACTGAAAAAATAAATATTTATAATTCCAGTAATATTAATCAATTTTAAATACTTTTTATTAGTTAATAGCATATCCTAAAAATTAATTAAATTTAATCTTATCTCTTTTAAATAATTATTTCTCACAATTAAGAAATACACTATTTGAACTAAAAATAGACTTCCCATTACCAAAACTGCTGAAGATGCTACCTCTATATCAAAAGAATTTCTCAGTGCAGTAAGTGCAAATATCGAATGTATAACTGCCACTACATAAGGCAACAAAAACACAATTCCAATCTCAATAGTTGAAGCTTTTTTAATCTCATTATATGTCATCCCTAACTTATTTAACTGCTCATACTTTTTCTTGTCTACTTGACAATCCATATAAAACTTATTATATAAAAAGCTACTTGTAGTAACAAAGAAAATCATACCTATAAATATTGCCAAAAACATAAATGTAGAATATGTTAATTTACCATTTTCTATCATTAATTCTTTAGAGAAAAATAAATATGGTTGCATTCCAGACTCATCATTAAATTTATTCTCAAATTGTCTACATATCTCTGTAGTTTTACTTGAATCAGCTACTTCAAATGTAGTAAATCTATCCACTATAAATTTTGATTTTATACTATCATAAAAATTATCTTTTACCACATACATATTGTCATAATATGCTGGCATAACACACTCTTCTACTTGTTTTACTATCCTTAGACTTTTATTACCTATAACAACATTTTCTTTAACTTTCTTATCACCTGGTAAGCTTGATGAAAGCAATGATATAGATTCATTATCTTCAAAACTTATAGGATTAACTCCTATAGTCTTTATTATTTCTAGATACTTAGATTCTTTCATAATTCTCACATTAAAATCACTTTTCTTAGGAAATACAGTTTTAAATTCTCCATTAATTCTTGTATAATCTACATTTTCTTTTTTTAATTCGCTTTCTATAAATCTCATTCTTTCCGTATCTTTTTCTTTACTATCAGGCTTCTTAGTATCATTATGCAAAGTCATTGTTGAATAATACATTGTGTTAGGATATATCAAATTAATTTGACGCTTTACATCTTTCCAAAATGAATAAACTGTACCTATAGCAGTAAATGCTACTGCAGAAGTTATAGCTATCAAAAAGAATATCCTAGCATTATCCTTTACTTTGTAGATTAAATTTGAAATCCAAAGCATATTCGTATTTTTTCTATAAAATCTCTTATTTAATTTTAGCTTTTTTAGAAAAAAAACACTAAATTGAGAAAAAAATAAATAGGTTGCTAATATAGTAAGAGATGTAACTGGAACTAAGCGTAGATATGTTGTATATTGGTCAGTTGATGTAACAGCACTATAATATGCTATTACAAACAGACAAATACTTAATATAACAAATACTAGTGATGTTTTAGGCTCTGGTTTTGGAGTTTTTGTACCTTTAAGCAATCTCAATACTTGATTTTCCTTAACTATAAAAGAAGCAAATACTGATGTTAATATAGCTAAAATTATGAAGTAAAATAAAGTAGATAATATTGCATTTATTGGTATATAGAACTTCAATGGTGATAATTCTAAAAAGGTAGACATAATCACTAAAAATATCTTTGAAAAGACTAAACCTATTATTACTCCAATTACAGAAGATGCTATATTTATTATTATATTTTCTATAAAAATTAACTTCATTACCTGTTGCTTTGATATACCTGTAATGTAAAGTATTCCAAATTCTTTATATCTACTTTTAAGAAATATACTCACTGAATAAAATACAAAGAAGAATAAAAATAAATATGCAATTATTTTACTCATCTTAAGCCCCTCTTTTAGATAATCGGGAAATTGAGATATCTCTAAATCGGGATGACTTGTAAACATGATAAAAGAAAATAGTAGGGCAGAGGATATAACGATACTTGCTAAATACCCTACATAAGCTTTAATGTTTCTTGAAATATTGTTGATGGCAAATTGTTTTATATTCATTAATTATCGCCCCCCAATAATGTAAGTACATCCATTATCTCTTGATAAAACTGCTCTCTACTACTTCCCTTATATATTTCATTATATATAGCTCCATCTTTTATAAATAAAATCCTACTACAATAACTTGCAGCTAATGGGTCATGAGTTACCATCATAGTAGTAACCTTATTTTCTCTATTTATATTCTCAAATAACTCCATAACAGTCTTTGATGACTTTGAATCTAAATTACCAGTTGGTTCATCTGCTAAAAGTATTGATGGTCTATTTATTAATGCTCTAGCAATAGCAGTTCGCTGAGCTTGACCACCTGATACTTCAAAAGTTCTTTTTTCTAATAAATCTTTTATCCCTAAAATTCCAGATACTTCAGCCAATCTATTATTTTGTTCTTTTACACTAACCTTATCTAATGTCAATGGTAATACTATATTTTCACCTATAGTTAAGGTATCTAATAAATTAAAATCTTGAAATACAAAACCTAACTCTCTTCTTCTAAATAATGCAAGTTCTTCACCTTTTAATAGTAGTGGATTCTTACCTTTTAGCTCCATAGTTCCTGTAGTTGGTTTATCAATAGTAGAAATCATATTTAAAAGAGTAGTTTTCCCACTGCCAGATGGTCCCATAATTCCTACAAATTCTCCATCATCTATACTAAAATTTATATCATTTAATGCATTAAAAATTATTTTCTTGCCATATACTTTACTTAAATTATTTACAGTTAAAATTTTCATTATTAACTATCCTTTCTAATCTAATTTTTGAAATAACATATATATTTATTTGTTAATTATTATTTATATTGGTTAGCTAATTCTCGTAAATAATAAATATATCTTAATCTATACACTAATTATGTTTGTAAAAGCTAATATAGCAAGCAATATTCCCATAAGTATTCTATATATAGCAAATACTCTCATTGATTTTTTCTTTAGAAAATCCACAAATTTTTCCATAACTACTATTGATACAATAAAAGCTACTATAAATCCAACTATCAAGGCAATCCACAATGTTGGTGTCATTATTGAATAATCAAATTCAAATAAATCCTTTCCTGAGGAAGCTACCATAGCTGGCACAGCTAAAAAGAAAGAAAATTCAGCTGCTATAGGAGAATTAAGTCCTGCTATCCATCCACCCATAATAGTAGATGCACTTCTTGACATACCTGGCCATGCAGATAAAACTTGTAAAACTCCAACTTTTAATGCTTGTATTGGCGTGATTTTGTCTATATTATCAGTAGAATGTTTCTTTTTTCTAAACAAAGTCTCTACCACTAGTAATAAAATCCCACCAACTATAAATCCTATAATTACAGATTGTAAATTAAACAAGGCTTTTATGTTGTCATAAAATAGAACCCCCACAATCGCAAATGGAATACATGCTATAATTACATTCATTCCAAATTTAAAGCCAGTTTTTCCTTCTTTTCCACCAGTAAATATAAATTTTAAAAATTCTATAACACTATCTTTTATTTTCTTCCAATAAAGTACTACTACTGCTAATATTGCTCCAAGTTGTATTACAACCTCAAACATTTCAGCAAATTGTCCTTTAAAATCTATCAAGCTACCAACCAATATCATATGACCAGTAGATGAAACTGGGATAAATTCCGTAAGCCCCTCTACTATAGCTATCATAACTGATTTTAATATGAAAATAATATCTAAACTCATCAATAAACATCCTTTCCTTTTTGCAAAATTTATTTTTTATGTTATTTCTTATACTAATTGTAATTTAGATTAGAAAATTTAACTATCTACAAACATTACACAAACCTTACAGCTATGTAAGGTTTGCAGGTAAACTCTATTAAAATTAGATTTTTTAACTGTAATTATCTCATTCAACAAATAATATATAAATTAATAAAAAACATAATCAATTAAAGATTTATTATAGAAAATTATTCATATTATCTTTATTAAACATTATTGAAACTTCTGTGCCTTTTCCTACCTCTGATTTTATGCTGACTTTATGCCCTAAATCATCACATACTTTTTTTACTAGATAAAGTCCCATACCTGTAGATTCTCCAAACTTACGACCGTTTTCCCCTGTAAAAAACGGGTCAAATACTCTTTTTATATCTTTAGAAACAATCCCAACACCCTCGTCTATTATACTTAGTGTTACATAGTTATTGTTTTCTTCAGCTTTTATATTTAGGTAGTTACTATAACCTTTAGAATATTTCACACCATTTGTAATCAACTGGTTTATTATAAATTTCATCCATTTTATATCTGTATAAACATAAGTAAATTTGTCTATTTTTATCTTCGGAATTATCTCATTTTTTATAAATAGCCTCTTTTCTTCATTTACAATACCAACTACAATTTCGTTCAATTTAGCTTTCTCAACCACAAAATCTTTTTGGAAATTATCTGCCCTTGCAAAGTGCATCGCCATATTTAGACCTTTATTTAGCCTATCTAGTTCTTCTCTTATGTTTTCTGTTACTTCTTCTCCCTCATATTCTTGAAGTTGAAGACTTATAACTGATATTGGTGTTTTCATCTGGTGAATCCATTGATTGATGAAAGTTAAATGTTCACTATGTACTTTTTTATGTTCTTGTATCATTGATTGATATAATTTATGTTGTTGTTTTAAAATAGCTGATATATTTCTTCCCAAGAAAGAATTTCCTAAATACAAGAATGATTCATCCAGAGATTTTATGCCTTTTTTGAATAGAGTATATACTTCTCTATGCTTATAGTATTTATATATTAAAAAACACAATAATATAAAAGAGCTAAATAAAAGAATATATAAACTCTCTCCCAAATTGATAAATTTCATAAGATTACAATAAATAATTGTCATAAATATTCCTATATAATATATAAAAATATAACCCTTACAATCTCTAAAAAATAATTTCATATTTTCTCCCTACCAATTTTTATTTAATTTATATCCTAATCCTCGTACAGTTTGAACAGCATTATCTATACCTAATTCCTCAAATCTTTTTCTTATCCTGCTAACATTTACATTTAGAGTATTTTCTTCTACAAATTCAATATCGTCCCATATCTTTTCTAACAGATAATCTCTACTTACTACTTTTGGGTATTTTCTAATGAGGCATTCAATCAATATCCCTTCTTTCTTAGTAATAATTAGAACTTTTCCACCTAATTCTAACTCCAACCTCTCTGGATAAAACTTCAATCCATCTAATTCAACTATTCTTTCCTCTATTTTAGGTGAATATTCACCATAGACTCTTCTTATATGACTCTTTATCTTTGCCATTACTACATCATAATAAAAAGGCTTTGTTATATAATCATCTGCTCCACTTTCTAAAGCTCTAATCTGGTCTACGTTCCCATCTCTAGCTGATATAAAAATTATAGGTAGATTAGACTGCTGTCTAATACATCTACACCAGTAAAAACCATCAAATTTAGGTAAATTTACATCCAATAGCACTAAATCTGGCTTTATTTTTTCAAATGTAACCATTATATCATCAAAGTTTTCTTCAACAACCACTTCAAATCCATATTTCTCAATATAATCCTTAAGTAATGTACTTATTGATATATCATCTTCCACAATATATATTTTATGACTCATATATTCCTCCCAATATCTATTTTAACATTAACTAAACCTACTAAAAATAAATATAATTATTAATATAAAATAGAAAAAGTTACCTTAATTAAGGTAACTTAAACTTTTATTATAGTTTCTATTTAATATTATTTTAGCATAATTTCTACTTAGCAGCATATATTAATTCTTTTATGTCTACTTTTTTCTCTTGCAATCCATTTTTTATTAAGAAATTTTGTGTATCTTCAAGTGAAGATATGTCTTTATCTGTTATATCTAAACTAAAATCATACCAAGCATACAACTCTTTAGTTTCTTCAACACTTAAATCAACTTCTTTAGCTACTTTTTCCATAGCTTCATCAAAATTATTATTTACATATTCTAAAGTCTCTTCTTCAACCTTCATAAATCTTTCAACTATCTCTGGATGTTTCTCTGCAAAATCTGTACTAACAGCTGTTACTATTATCCCATCTACTAAACCTTCACCATTTGCTACAAGTTTACTTCCAGACTTCATAGCTTTAAGGGCTGCTGGTCCAGCAATCAATGCAGCATCAACACTGCCATCAGCAAGAGCTGCTGATGCTTCTGGGATACCCATGTTAATAAACTCTACATTATCCATACTTAATCCTTCTTTATCAAGAGCTGCAATTAATACTTGATGTAGTATAGTTCCTTTTGGACCTGCTACCTTCTTACCTGCCAAATCTGCTGCTGATTTTATTGAACCATCGTTAGTTAAAATCATAAATCCTTTTGGTGACCTACTATAAGTGTTCAGTATCTTTAATTCCACTCCATTAGATGCAGCTATCAAAGCTGATGTACCACCCAATGCATGTAAAAAGTCTATTTCTCCAGCAGCTAAGGCCTGTGTCTGCTCTGGTCCTGTAGTAATTTCATGGAAATTAACTTTTATATTATCCTTTTTAAATTCCTTTCTAAATAAATCATCCTGTTTTTGAATTATAGAAGGAACATTTAATGGTGATTTTACATAAGTTAAATTTATTTCTGAAAGTTTTTCTCCATCATCTTTTTTAGCACATCCACCTAAAGATGTTGTTGCAAGCGTTAATATCGTTATACCTACCAATAGTTTTTTTAATTTCATTTACTTTACTCCTTAAAATATTATTAATTTCTTTACATGTCTTTATTTAATTTCATTGTCATTAAAATATCTTTTTTTAATTTAATATAATAGTCTGAAGTCAAATCTCTATCATAATCATCTTCTATATTAAATTCTTTTATTTTTCTTTTGTTTGTAAAAACAACTATTTTCTTGCCTATCTTTAATGCTTCATCGATATCGTGAGTTACAAATATTACACCTTTATTAGTTGACTTATGTATTCTTATAACTTCATTTTGCATATCAATCCTTGTAAAATAATCTAATGCCGAAAAAGGTTCGTCCATAAACAACATATCTGGATTGAAAGAAAGAGCTCTAGCTATACTTACTCTCTGCGCCATACCTCCTGATAACTCATTTGGATAAGAATTTTTAAATTTCTGCAAGTTCATCATCTTAAGATATTTTTCTACATCAATACAATTTTTCTTATTAGGTCTATTTAAGTAATTTAAATTATCATTAGTCTCTAAATCTATGGAATTATCATTTATACCTTTACTAGCAATGCTTCTGTGATATTTGAATTTACCAAATACTTTACTTAAAATAGTGTTTTTTCTTTGATTATGTAAGGCTATATTTTCACTTACACTTAACCAAGGCATCAATCTACTCTCTTGAAATACAAATCCTACATTAGGTCTATACTCTTTATTATCTTTAACAAATCTAATCTCACCACTATTTATATCTTCAAGGGATGCAATTGCTCTAAGTAAAGTAGTCTTTCCACATCCACTTTCACCTAAAATTACAGTTATATGATTTTTATCTATGTTCAAAGAAATATTACTAAGAACTATGTGTTCTTCATTGTTGACTTCATAACTTTTAGATAGATTTCTGATTATGTACCCAGAATCACATACTAAATTATTCATAGGCTTCCACCATCTTTCCCTTACTTACCTTTTTCACAATAATTGAAAATATATAATCTGTAATTATTCCTAAAAGTCCAATTACAATTATACCTACAATGACAACATCTGTTCTAGACATTTCCTTTCCATCAGATATCAAGTAACCAAGACCTGAAGAAGCTGCTACAAGCTCTGCCCCAATAATCGCTCTAAAACTATATCCAAGAGCCAACTTTAGTCCAACTGCAATATCAAGAATGGCATTAGGTATAATTATTTTAAATATTATTTGAATCTTTGAAAACTCAAATACTCTACCTACTTCAATCAGTTTTGAGTCACAATTCCTAATCCCCTTTAATGTGCTTGTAAAGATTGGGAAAAAAGAAGCCAAAACTATAATTATAATTTTCGATTCTTCTCCTATGCCAAACCATAGTATAAGCATTGGTATTAAGGCAAGTGGAGGTGTATTTCTCAAAAAATTTATTAACGACTTAAAATATTCATATACTCCACTATGAATTCCAAAGAATATCCCTAGAGGTACACCTATTGCAGTACTTATTGCAAATCCTATCAAAACTCTTTTCATACTTGCATATACATTAATAAATATTGAACCATCACTTATCATATTTAAAAATGTACTATACACCTTTTCAGGTGATGGTAATATATAATCACTCCAGATACCAAGATAATTAGTAATTTTCCATAATAAAAGAATTATAAAAAATATCAAAACACTTTTTACTAGACTTAAAAACCTATTATTAAATTTATTGACCATTTACAAACCATCTCCATTATTACACCCATCTTTACAATAAAACATTTCTACTATATCATACTTATCTTTAGAACCATCTCTTATATTTTGTATTTCGCTTAAGATTTCTTCTTCAGTCGATACTTCAAGAACCTTTTCAAAAGAGTCTTTGAAATATCCTAATGGAATAGGAGATTCATCTATCTTTCCAAGTGATTTTATACCTTCTTTTTCAGCAAATTATTTCCATGTATAAAATATAGCATTACTCTTATCCTTAAATTTTTCACTTGCAAAATCCCTTAATTGTGTACATGGAGAGGTTACTATCAGCATATCATCTTCACTCTTGATATATTTGTCATATAAAACCCTACAAGTTCTTACTAGTATTGGTTCTATCATAGGTATTTCAAAACTATCTATCAAATTATTTCTTTTTAAAAGGTTTATACTCTCTGGACATCTACAATCTAACATTGTATTCTCAGTCTTTTTTGTATACTCTTTATATTGCTTCTTTACATATTCTAATTGTGGCTCACATTCTGCCATTATGTACCCCTTTTTTATCAAATTTTCTTTGACAAGGTGAAACTTTTCCCCATACATTCTTTCTGCCACTGGATTTATTAGAAGATATTTATTCATAGCTCCTCCTATTATTTAATATTGAATATTATTATCAATTACTAGTTTAAATGAGCACTTAAATTTTGTCAATATATTAAATTTTTCTTAATAAAATAATTTTTCTCTACATTTTTTGCTATTTAAATTAAAATATTAAATAGTACATTCAATCTATTTTAAATATTAATATACACATAACGCTAGTAATCTACTTATATAATAATCTATAAATATTATATAATGATATGTACATAATTAGTATTAATATTTGATAATAATATCAACAAAAGTAGAAAAACTCTGAAGTATTATAAGATATAAAATCGAATCTTAAAACTACACAAAAAAGTGAAGTCTAAACAGACTTCACTTTTTATAATCTTTATAAATATTTCATTTTAACATCATCTATAATTTGTAAAATTTTATTTCTAACATCTATTGGCTCCAATACTTCAATATTTTTTCCAAAAGAAAGTATATACCCATAAATCCAATCATTTTTTGGATACTGTACTGTTACGATGAAATCTCCATCATTATCATACAATATATTATCAATATCAAATTCATCATACACTCTATAGCCTACATCTTTAGAAATTTTTAACTTTAAAGTAATACTTTCATTCTCATCTTCTTTTATCTCTCCAACTTCAACTGGTATACTCCTTATAAATGTCTGTTCACAAACACATATATTTCTCATCCTTACAATCTTAAAAATTCTATAATCATTTTTTTGATGACAATAGGCTTTGATATACCATGACTTCTCTTTAAACCAAAGCATAAGTGGTTCTACACAACGCTTTGTTACCTTTCCATAAGTATTTATGTACTCAAAAGTTATAATATTACAATCTAAAATGGCTGATTTTATTTTTATAAATTTATCTTTCTCTATATCATTACTACCCCAATGAGAAAAATCAACAGTTATCCAGTTTATATCTGACTTACAAAATAAAGGTTTAAGTTTTGATAATGTAGAATCAATTTCTGGATATTTAAGAATATTTAAACTTTCTAATGAGGCTAGAATTTCTTTCTGTTCTTGCTCAGACAAAATAGATTTATCAAAGGTAAAATTATCTAAAATACCTATACCCCCATTTCTGCCTTTGTCAGTATAAATTGGAATACCAGAAGCTGACAGTATTTCAACATCTCTACAAATAGTTCTCCTAGATACTTCAAAGTGTTCAGCTAATTCTGTTGCAGTTACTTTTTTCTTATCTAAAAGGATATAAATAATTTCAAACAATCTATTACTTTTCATATAATCACCTCATTACTTTATTATAGTATAACAATAAAGTAATATAATACCACAATATAACGCTTATAACTCTCTTTTTACTTCAAAACGCAAAACAGTCTTTAATGAATCAGGTGATACTTTTCTAGCATCACTTATATAAATTTCACGATGTACATTAGATTTTCTTATAAGATTATTTCTTTTACAAAATTCACTCATAATGTCAAAACTTTCTGGTTCATTATCATATGAACCTACATGAAGCATTTGCACACACAATCCTTCATTAATAGACTCAAACCCAATTTTTTCAAGAAGATTATGTGGCTTCTTCTTTTTTACTATATTGATAGCTTTGTCCAATAGGTCCTGCGTAACAAAATCTGGCTGGCGTATCATCATAGTATAAACTAAATCTTCTTTAATAAGTATATCTGAGTATTTGCTTTTTTCTCCTTTATCCCATATAGCTTCTAAAGGAAAAACTGTATAATCAAAATATCCTTCTGGCACAATTCCCTTCTTAGGCATAGTTTTTATTGCATATGCCAAAGAATAAAGTACTCCTATTGCTTCAGTAAATTCTTTATCATTTGGGTCTCCACTACCTCTTAACATGATAAATTTTTGCTCTGGTACTTCAACTAATATAGGATTCTCCTTAGGTAAGTATAACTCTTTTTCTTTTTTTCTCCATTCATATTTCATAAAAAATACCTCCGTATATATATTTTATACATTGATATTATCATGGTAAAAGTGACAACAGTATGTCACAATTTATAAATTATATTATAAAATCTTCATCTTCTAATTCTTCATATACTCCTTTTTGGTATCCATTCCCCTTAGTTGAAAAGAAATCATGTGTTTTAGTTTCCGTACTAAGACCATTTAATACAATTGGATTAATAGCATCTACAGTATATAATTTCTCAAACCCTAGATTTTCTAAAGCCCTATTTGCATTGTATTTTAAAAAATTCACAACCTCTTTTTCAAGCCCACTTTCTCTGTATATAACATTTGTGTACTCTACCTCATTATCCATAAGACTATTAAGTATAGAATACATATTCTCTTCTAATTTATTTTTCTCAATTTCATCAAATTCGTCGTATATTTCTTGTGCAAGCAATCCTATATACTTACCATGTAAAGACTCATCTCTAAGAATGAGTGATATTATTTCTCCACTAGCAACCATCTTTCCTTGACCAGATAAATACAATGGATAAAAGAACCCTGAATAAAACAAGAAACTCTCCAAAAATACGCTTGTAACCATTGATAAATACAAACCTTTTTTACTTGTTGTATTCTCATATTGAGCTAAAACTAAGTCAGCTTTTTTTTGTAAAGTTGGCTCTGTTTCTATCCACTCAAATAACTCATCTATTTCTGAGTTAGAAAGTAAAGTCATAAATATAGAAGAATAGCTTTTGGCATGTATTTCTTCCATAGTTCCCATAAAAGATAGGACAGCCTTTCTTTGTAGATTTTCTGTTAAACTCATCATAGATGGGATTCCATTATTCCCTTGTTTTGTATCCAATAATGTTAAACCACCCAATACTTTCTTATATAGCTCCTTTTCCTTATCGCTTAGTTCATTCCATACCTTGATGTCCTTAGAAACAGATATTTCTTCAGGAAGCCAAAATTGTTTTACATTTTGTTCCCAAAAAGCCTGTGTAAATCCATCTTCTTCTCTATTCCAGTTAACTGCATTATGTATTTTATGTAAATTAAACGTCATATATTTCTCTCCCTATACTGAACATACTAAACACTCATGAGTGTCTCTTGTCATCTTTGTTCTTGTGTAATATAAACTTTTCAGACCTTTTTTATATGCATATATGTAATGTCTAGCTATGTCTCTAGTTGTCTTTTCATCTGTGACAAACAGTGTTGTTGATATGCCTTGGTCAACATGGTTTTGAACTGTTGCTACTAAATCTATTACTTTTCTCATATCCATCCTGTATGCTGATTGATAATATAACATATTATCATTTGTTAAAAATGGCATTGGATATATTGTAGTAGAATCTCCATATGTTCTTACTTCTACTGGTTCAGTAATTGGCATTATACTTGATGTAGCATTTTGCACATAACTAATACTTTGAGTTGGTGCTATTGCCATCAAATAAGCATTATATATGCCTTTTTCTTTTACTTCGTCTAACAAACTTGCCCAATCTTCTTTAGTTGGTATATGGATACCTTCAAATAATGCCTTTACCTTATCTGAATTTGGTAAATAAGATTGCTCATAGTATTTTGATAGTACTTTGCTTTCTCTACCTTTAGCATATTCTGATTTATTGAAACCTTCAAAAGTTTGATTTTTTTCTATAGCTATTTTCATCGATGCTTTAATTGAGTAATATCTAATCATTGCAAAAAATACATTAGAAAAATCTATGGCCTCCTCTGAGGTATATAAAATATTTTCTCTTACTAAATATCCATGTAAATTCATAGCTCCTAATCCTATAGAATGAGACTTACTATTACTATTACTAACCGTTGGCACTGGTTTTATATCTGTACTATCTGCTACAAATGACAATGCTCTTATTGCTGTCTCAACTGTACTTTCTATAGTTTTATTATCCATAACATTAGCTATATTTAGAGAGCCAAGGTTACAACTTATATCTTGTCCCCATTCATTTTTACCTCCATAACCTTCTATTTTTGAAGGTGTCTGATATTGGAATATCTCACAACACAAGTTAGACATCTTGACCATTCCAACATCTCTTAATGTATGTTCCTTATTTGCTGTGTCTATGTATACTACATATGGGTATCCACTCTCTTGTTGCATCTGTGCTATTTTAGTCAATATCTGTCTAGGATTTATTTCTTTTTTTCTTATGTCCTTATCATTAACCAACTTTTCATACCACTCATTCATTTCTATCTCATCAAGATAAACTCCATACTTCTTATATACAGTATGAGGATAAAATGCATATGCAATCTTATTTTTTTCTGCTAATTCCATAAACTTATCAGGTATTATTGCCCCTAGTGATAATGTAGCAAGTCTTATTTTCTCATCAGCATTTATCTTTTTCGTATCCATCAATAATTCAAAATCAGGATGAAACACAGTAAGGTAAACTGCTCCAGAACCTTGTCTAGCTCCCATTTGATTGAAATAACTAAAGGATTGTTCCAACATTTTTGCTACACCAACAACTCCTCCAGCTGCTCCTTCTATGTCTTTAATTGATTCACCTGATGCTCTAAGTTTAGATAAGTTTAGTGCAACTCCTCCACCAATCTTTGATAAATGGTTTGATGAAGATATAGCATATGATATGCCTTCTGTACTATCTTCTACAGATAATAAGAAGCATGATACCATCTCTCCAGCTCTTTTTCTTCCAGCATTTAAAAATGTTGGAGTAGCTGGTTGAAACTCTTGTTTTACTATTTTATCTGTAAGACTTAGAGCTAGACTTTCATCACCATTTCCTAATGTCAAAGCTACAATTAATACTTTCTCATTATATGTTTCTAATATTTCTTTTCCATCATTGCTTTTTAATGCGTAATTTTGATAAAACTTGTTTGCACTCATATATGATTGAAATTTAAACTGATATTCCTCAATAAACTTATATACCTTTCTAATAAAATCCATACTGTACTTATTTATTACTTCTTCTGAATAATAACCTTCATCTATTAAGTACTTTAATCTTTCTTCTAAGTCTTTAAATTTTTTCAACTTTGGTTTTATAAATTCTTCTATGTAACTACTTAAGGCTTCCTTGTCTTTTTCTAATTGGTATTTACCTTGTTCATTTTTAATTATCACTTGATTGTTAAGCTCTATCCAATTCATTATTTACCGTCCTTTTAACATAATCTTGTGCTATAATTTCATTTAATTTGATTATTATTTCTTTTAGTATTTACTAGTTTAAATTCCTAAAATAACTTATAGATATCTAAATATAATAAGTATTTTTCAAAAACAAAAGCACTACATATAGTCAGTGCTTTATCTATTATATACTACATATAGTATATACACAAATTTTTTTATATCTAAACTTTTATTATTCTATTACTTCTATTATTTTTATTTTCAAGAAATTCTAAAGGATTTAACAGAAAATTAATTTATATACTATTCCTATAATCTTTTTATTTTTTATTTTTATATTCTTACAATATATTTAATATTTTATATAATAGTTAGGAGTTTTCCATTTGTTGTTATATAATTATATATATAACTATTTTACTACTGAAGGTATAAAAATAAATTCATGAAGGTGATTTTTATGAGAGATATTTCTAAATATGAACTTGAAAAGATACTTAAAAAACATTATTTATGGCTTAAAGACAAGAATGATGGAGAAAGAGCTGATTTAAGAGAAATAAAATTAGAAAATATGAATTTAAAGGGATATTGTTTAAGTAATATTGATTTTTCATGGTCTGACCTTATTGATTTAAACTTAGAAGAAGCAGATTTAGAAAACTCTAGCTTTAGTAACTCTTATTTTTCAAATTGTTCATTAAAAAATTCCATCTTAAAAAATGCAGACCTAAGTGGAGCTAATTTTAGATTTTGTGATTTATCTAATTCAGATATAAGAGGAACTAATTTAGAAAACTCCAACTTAGAATATGCCACTTTAGATGGAGTAGTATCAGATGAAAATACTCGCTTTTTCAAGTTATACTGTCCTGAGACAGGAGCATTTATAGGCTATAAAAAGTGTTTTAATTTTAGAATGGTACAATTATTAATTCCAAGTGATGCAAAAAGAGTTTCTGCTACATCAAATGCTTGTCGATGTGATAAAGCAAAAGTACTGTCAATTACAAGCATAGATGGCAAAGAATCTTTTAAAAGTGCTCGTGCATATGCTGATGAAAATTTTATATATAGAGTAGGAGAAACGATTATAGCTGAAGAATTTAATGAAAATAGATGGAAAGAATCAACTACAGGAATTCACTTCTTTCTAACTAGAGAGGAAGCTATTGGCTATTTATAAATACTAAAAAAAGAGTATCCATAGTATTTAAAACTATTAAGATACTCTTTTATAAATTTTCTAGTTTAAAATTAAAATTTATCTTACAATCTATAGAAAATTGTTCATGCTGATACTATCCATAATTTTTGAAACTTTATCTATATATTCTATATTATTACTCAGCTCATTATAATACTTCTTACTCTCATCTATTGTTCTAAATGAATACACTTTTTTATCCAATTTTAAAGCCTCTTTTATAATGTCTATGTTTTTTTTATTTGTTTCTCCTACACTAAACCCTGTATCTATTATAATCTTAGAATCATTTAAATTTCTAATAGCCAAATCGAAACTCTCCTCACTTATTGGTTCAAATGGCTTTTCTGTAAACATCTTTATGCCCATAGTTCTACCAATTTCATAATCAACATCATTTTCATGTATTATTCCAGAATATAAACCTATACCCTTTTTAGTAAAAGCTCTATAAATTGGTGTAGCCTTACCACCTCCGCCAATTATAAAAACTTCATTTTTAGATTTATTACTAATCTCTACCGAACCTAATAGACTATTAAAGTTTTTATCATCCAATTCATAAAGTGAATTTATAATATCTTCATCCACTACATCTTCAGGCTGACCATAAGCTATGACTTTATTATTCTTTATAAGAGCAACTTTATCACAACTTTTTAATGCTATATCTATTTCATGCAATGAAAGTATTACTGAAATTGATTTTTCCTTACTTAATTTTTTTAGTATATTTATAAGCTCTAACCTATGCTTTATGTCTAAGTGAGTTGTAGGTTCATCCAATATAATGATTTCTGGCTCTTGAACTAAAGCTCTTGCAACTAATACTTTTTGTTTTTCTCCATCACTTAGTTCATCAAAATATCTTTTTTTTAAGTGCAATGCATCTACAGATTCTAATGCTTCATCTACCATTATTAAATCTTTTTTAGATAGACTACCAAAAAAACCTGTATATGGATATCTTCCTATATTAACTATATCTTGTACAGTCATTAAATCACCTAATAATCTATTTGTAAGCACTAAAGCCATTTTTTTCGATAATGCTTTTCTTGATATATGATTTATATCTATCTCATTTAGATATATATCCCCTTTTATTGGTGTTATAAGTTTAGATAAAGACCTTAATATAGTAGTTTTTCCAGCACCATTACTTCCTAAAAGGCATAATATTTCTCCATTTTTTACCTCTACATTTATATCACTCACAACTACTTTTTTATTATATCCCACACTTAAATTATTAGTTTTCAACATACCTAAGCCCTGTCCTTCCTTTTCATCAATAGCATTACTACAATTGGTGCTCCTAATAAAGATGTTATTGTACTTATTGGTAACTCTACTGGTGACAAAATTACTCTTGATATCAAATCACAAAGAGCTGTAACTATACCTCCTAAAAAGATTACCACTGGTATTAGCACTCTATTATCTGATGTCTTAAATATCAGTTTTGAAATTTGTGGTACTGCAAGTCCAATAAATCCTATAGGGCCTGCAAATGCTGATACTATTGCTGCTAGTATACTAGATATAAATACTACCAAAAATCTAAAAAATTTTATATTTATACCAATACTTTTAGCATACTCTTCTCCTAATAAAAAAGCATTTAGAGGTTTTATTATAAAGATACTCATTAAAAGACCTAACATACCAATCAGTATAAGTATCTCTACTTTTTCCCAAGTAAATCCAGAAAAACTTCCCATCGACCAAACAGTAAATTCTTTTAATTTTTCACTATTTGCAAATGATTGTAGTACATTAGTTATACCACTACATACATATCCAGTCATAATTCCTATTATTAAAAGAGTTGTTATATTCTTTACCTTACTTGCAAATAAAATGACTACAGACATTACAATCAAAGCTCCTATAAATGCTGCTACAAATATACTCATTGAAGTTATATTTTCAAATCCTAATGTATATCCACCTAAAATCATAAGCGCTACTGATAAAGTAGAGCCTGAAGATACACCTAATATATATGGTTCAACTATTGGATTCTTAAAAAATATCTGTAGTAAAATTCCTGATACTGCTAAACAAGCTCCACCCACCATAGTTGCAAGTACTCTTGGAATCCTTATGTTGTATATTATTTTATAATGTTCTGTATTATCCATACCTCTTAATACAACATCTATTATTTCTTTAAACTCAATTTTTACAGAGCCAAATGCTACACACACTAAAAAAGTAAGTATCATGCCTATAATTAGTCCTATAAATATTGTAGTATTCTTTATTCTCATTTTATTGATAAAATCCATTTATATACCCCTCTTAACAAATCTATATTAACTAAAATCCATAAAACTCATCTTTTAGTGTCGTATTATATATTATTTATCATAATTTATATAATGTTTAATTTTTTCACCTGTAGTACCTGGATGAAACATCTCAACTAAATCTACTATTAATTCATCAGTCTTATCTACTGATTGATAATAATCTGGAGCAAATACCCACAAGTTACCATTTTTTACAACATCCAAATCAGCCAATACAGGTGCACTAGATTTTATAGACTCTAAGTTTGGTGCATAATCTGAGCTTGATGAGTATACAAATATATCTGCATCTTTTGCAACTTCATGTAGTTGTTCAATACTCACTCTTCCTTCATTTGAATCCATTGAAGCACATGCATTTATTCCACCTGCCATTCTTATCATATTATCTACATATGAATCTTTAGGTGCTACATAAGCATTTCCTTCATATACAGATGCCCATACTACCTTAGGCTTGTTCTTGTTTTTTATCTTTTTACTTACTTCTTCTATCTTTTGTACTGTTTTATTCAATTCACTAGTGGCTATATCTTCTTTATCATAAAACGCAGCTATTAAACTTGTCCATTCCATTCTTCCAAATGGGTTTTGCTCTTTGTATTCATTATCTACAACATAGTTAAGTCCTAATTCTTTTAGTTTATCAATAAATTTTGTATCAGCTTCTGATAGACCACTACTAACTATAGTTAAATCAGGATTTAAGTCTACTATTTTTTCATAATCTGGTGCTAAGTTTGAACCAACATAATGTATCTTTCCGTCCTTCATCAAATCTTTAATTTCTTTGATAGTCCAATACTGTTCCTCTGTTGTTACTGCTTTTATGCTATCTAGCTCACCTATTGTTCTTAGAGAACAGGCTTGTGTTGTAGATGCTATTAATACATTATCTACAGGTGTTCTAACTATATTAGCATTTTTATACTTTTCAGGAACTTCAATTTTTTTAGGGATTAAAATTAGTTCTCTTTTATCTCCATCAGTTACTTTTTTAATTCCATCCTCTAAGTCTTCAACACTAAATCCACTTGCATATTTTAATTCTAACTTCTTACCACTACTAACTTGTGCATTCTCTTTATCATTTTTACTACATCCTATAAGACCTACTACTAAAAGAACTATCATAATACTTAGAAAAAATTGCTTTAAAACATTTACTTTAAATTTCATCTCTTTCACTCCAATATTTTATTTTTATAAGTGGTTAAAAATTTTAATAACATATATTTCTAAAATATATCTCATTAGAATTATATTAAAGTCATCTTTAATAATTATAACCTTTTAATAAAATAAAAAACTTCTCCTAATTTAGAAAGGAGAAGTTTATATATCAATTTTACAAAAAATGAATTGATATTTCATTTTATTATAAATTACAATTTCCACCCTAAATTGAACCTATGTAATACTGGGCAGGTCTCCTGACTCACGGCTTTTCCTCTATCACCCTTCCCAAAATTTTTCATATAAAATCTCAGTGGATTTTGATTTCGTATCCGTATACAGTAGCGGGGGCTGTAGTGAACTTGCATCACTTTCCCTATTAAACTAATCTAGTACCCTAGTATTATTTAATTTAATTTTTATTAAGATAATTGTAGTTTATTGTTGGCAACTTTGCAAGGTTGATTTAACATATAAAATAAAGAGTGCCTAAAATGACTATAAAAATCATTTTAAAACACTCTTTGTTTTTTACTATATATCTAATTAAGCAGTTAACATATATTTAATTCATTCATTAATTTTTTAATCTCACATACTTGATTTTCATTTGGTTTTGTAAAAGGAGCAGTCATATAATCACTTACTTGTAATCCCCTTATATTCAGAGCTTTTTTCATTGCTGGTATAAATGGGTTTGTTATTAAATAAAAATCCATTGCTTTGTTGATATATTTTTGAATTTCTATAACCTTATCCATATCTCTATTATTATAAGCTTCTGCCCATTTTGAACAAACTTCTGGAATTAAATTTGATAAACCTCCTATACAACCTGCTCCCCCAGACATTAGATTATGTATAAAGTTTTCGTCATAACCACTATATATCTTAAAATTTGGGAACTCTGCTTTCATAGTATTTATTAAATCTCTAGTATGCCCCATTAAAGTTACTGTATCCTTATAACCAACTATATTTTTATGTTTTCTTACAAGTCTTAATGTAAGTTCTGGACTCAAATCATAACCAGTTCTATCTGGATAATTATATAGATATATTTCAGCTTCTGTATTTTTAGCTATTTCACTATAAAACAACTCAATACTGTCATCATCAAGAGAGAAATAATAAGGGCTTATTATCATAACTCCATCAGCTCCACTATTATGTGCATAATTTGAAAGCTCTATAGACTCTTTTATACTCATACGACTTGTACCTATAAACACTTTTACTCTCTTATTAACATAACTAATTACTAAATCTATAAGTTCTTTTTGCATATCCATAGACATATTAAAGAACTCTCCAGTACTTCCCATTATAACTAGACCATCTACACCTCCATCTATAAGATGGTCATAGACTTTCTTATTTCCTTCTTTATCTAAATTTCCTTCTTCATCAAATATTGTAACCACTGGTGTCAAAAATTCTGCTTTCATAATTTAAACTCCTAAAATTTATTTTAATATGTTCATTTAATACATTCAGGTTTTGCCTTAACATTACCTATATTAAAACATTTATTTAATGTAATTTCTTAAAATTCCAATACTTTCAACCTCACATTCAATTACATCTCCACTACTCATATATCTAGGGGGCGAAAAACCCATACCAACTCCAGAAGGTGTACCTGTAGCTATAATATCTCCAGCCTCTAAAGTCATCCCCTTTGAAAGTTCTGAAACTATGTCTGAAATGTCTGATATGAATAATCTTGTATTAGAATTTTGTCTTTCTTCACCATTTACTCTACTACATACCTTAAGTTTTACAGGAAAAGAAATTTCACTTTTATGTAAGATACATGGGCCTAAAGATGTAAATGTATCTAATCCCTTTCCTCTAAACCACTGAACATGCTCTTTTTGTAACGTTCTAGCAGAAATATCATTTATAACAGTGTACCCAAAGATATAATCTTCGACCTCTTCTTTTTTAATATTAACACCTGTTTTACCTATTACTACTCCAAGTTCAACTTCATAGTCTAATTGACTATTTATATTAAAATGACCATCTATCTCATCTTCTGGACCTATCGCTTTTGTTACACGTTTTGTAAAATAAACTGTTTTTTGAGGTTCTTCAAAACTATTATCAAAGTGAGTTTGAGTTTCTTCAAGATGGTCTTTATAGTTCACTCCCACACATAAAATATCATGTATAGGTTTTTCTATCGGAACATGTATAATACATTCTTCTCTTTTAAAAACATCATAATTATGGAATCTATCTTCCTTTATAATACTTTTTATCCTTATAATATCGTCTTGAGATATATTTTGAATTAAATCATTTAAA
Source organism: Clostridioides sp. GD02367 (assembly GCF_045900275.1). NCBI lineage: Bacteria > Bacillati > Bacillota > Clostridia > Peptostreptococcales > Peptostreptococcaceae > Clostridioides > Clostridioides sp. GD02367. Next base: position 313,211 of record NZ_JBJODK010000001.1, read on the forward strand.
TCTTTAAAAGATTTGCTAATATTTAAGGAATTAATGTCTATAATAAATAATTCATCTTTAGAAAAAAAACCTATCCTTTTACATTCATTTTTTCCTTTAGTAAAACTGACAAACTTCATAATCTCACCCTTTATTAAAATTCTATATATATTCAGTCTTTTACTTAAATCTTATACATAGTTACATACTCTAGCTATTGCCATTTCAGTATATCCAAGAGACTCTGCTTTTGATTGCTTTCCATTTGCTACATCTACAATCATGTTTAATAAATCATCTGTCAATTCTTCCATTGTTTGTGGACCATATATAACTGGACTGGCATCAAAGTCCATATTATCTTCCATATTTGCAAAAGTTATTTTGTTTCCAGTTATCTTTATCACTGGAGCTATTGGATTTCCTGATGGAGTTCCTCTACCTGTACTAAATACTACTATTTGAGCCCCTCCTGCAACCATACCAGCAACAGATGAAGCATCATTTCCAGGTGTATCCATTATAACAAGACCTTTTTTATCAATTTGTTTAGCATAATCATATACTTCACTTATTGGTCTATGACCACCTTTATGTATACAACCTAGTGATTTTTCTTCAAGGCTTGTCAATCCACCAGCTATATTTCCAGGAGATGGATTTCCTTCTCTAACCTCTTCTCCAACTAATTTTAACGAATTTTCATACCTATGTACTATATGTAATATTTTTTCTTTTACTTCTTCATTTACTGCTCTTCTAGCTAATATATGCTCTGCTCCTATAAATTCAGTAGTTTCACTTAAAATTGACGTTGCTCCTAAATCAACAAGTCTATCACTTAATTCACCTATTAGTGGATTTGCTGCTAATCCACTTGTTGGGTCAGACCCTCCACACTCAGTTCCTAGTATAATTTCAGATATTGGAAATTCTTCTTTTCTGAGTAAAGATGCCTCTTGAGCCATTTCTCTAGCATAACGAACAGCCTTTTCTATAGTTTTCAAAGTCCCATGTTCTTCTTGTATTACAAGAGTTTTTATTGGTTTGTTTGTTCTCTCTTTTATTGCATCAACTACCAAATCATTTTGACAATTCTCACATCCTAAAGATACAACTATTACCCCATATACATTTGGATTTGCTGCATATCCAGCCATGACATCCATAGTCAATTGTTGGTCTGAATTTACTTGTGAACATCCATTTTGATTATTAAAAGTAACTGCTCCTTGAACTTGAGATGCTATTATTCTAGTTGTATCTGATGCACAAACACTAGTAGGTAATACTAATATGTGGTTTCTTATACCAACTCTTCCATCGGGTCTTTTATATCCATAAAATTTCATACTGATTTCCTCCTAAAATAATCTATATACCTTCTGTAATTTTTATGTATTATAACTTTTTATTACACTTACTAATCAAATATTTAAAATAATATTTGACAATTATTAAATAGTAAAAAACAATGAATTTAACTTCTATAAACTTAAAAGAATTATTTTATACATTAGCCATAGCTTGTTCATCCAAATCTTCTCTAACACTTCTAACATTATGGATATGTACATGTTGACCAATTTTTATTTCCTGATTTGCTTCTCCTATATGTTCTCCATACTTAGTAACCTTATCGCCTTCAGCCATGTCTTTTATAGCCAATTTATGATAAATAGTTATATCATCTAGTGCTGTAATTGTTTTTACTGTTTTATCTTTTAATTTAAAACTAATTTCGCTATTCTTACCTATTGCTTCAATAGCTACTGCAACATTATCTTTTTCATCAATTATCACTGCATTTATCATTATTCTTATTCTCCTTTGTAAATAATATAGTTTTATTAATATCCTAAAATCTAATTAGAGAGTTTACTATTTAAATAGTAAACTATGTAATATTAAGCTACTATCGTTCCATCCTCTTTTTGTTTTGGAAACTTAGGACACCCATACTTCTTAGCCCACCAACTAGTTATAAGAGGTACTAATATTGCAGTGACAACTACTGCTGCTGCTACTTGAGTTGTTGCTGTTGCAACATATGGTTGCCATGATGGGTCAACTAATGCAACAGCAGCAGGTACGGCAATCGCATTTCCAGCAGTTGTAGCTACAGCCCACCCTGCATATCCTGGACGTTTTCCTATAAATTTATCACAGAATACTATAAATATACCTCCTACAAACACAGATATTAATCCAAGTAGTACTCCTGATAAGCCTCCTTTTAGTATACTTGCAAGATTTATGCTACTACCTAGTGCAAATCCTACAAAAGGTACAAGCAAGTTACATCCTGGCTCTAAAAATTCTTTCATTTTTTTATCAAAATTACCTATTATCATACCAACAAGTATTGGTACTATTGCAGCCAATAAAGACAACAAAGGTACATTTGCAAGACCTGAAGTCCCAAGAGCTATCAATGTAAAAAATGGTCCATCATTTAAAGTAAGTAAACTCATAGTTGCACAATCTGTTTCATCTCCATATGAAGTCATCAATGAAAGATATATACTACCATTACTATTTGTAACTGCACTTATAACAGCTAATGTTGTAAGACCAAGTACTCCATCCATTCCAAATAGTTTACCTATAACTATACCTATTAAAGCACCTATAGCAAATTTCGAACCAAGAAGAATTCCGCCTCTTTTTAAAACTTTTGGCATTTCTCTAAATTGAAGTTGCGTTCCCAAGCACACTAGCTGAACTCCAATTATAGTTGCAGACCCAACGCTTGAAAATACTGCAGTTGTAAATGAACCTATTTGCACAATATCTGGGCAAAATGTATTAATGAAAGCTGCTATAAACATTGGAACTATCATCATACCTGCAGGAATTTTTTTAATAAAATCCATTATCATAAAGTTACTCCTCCTAAAACATGATATTTAATTACTCTTATTAAATTTTTAGCTTTAATTCTAACGGCCGTTTCGGTTCGTATTTAAGAACTAAGTTTTTATTTACGAATCTTTGAGTTAATGATAGCATTTTCCTATTTATGAGTCAATAAAAAAAATAAATTTTTGTCAAAATTTTTTCAAATTATCTGACAATATATTATGTATTATCAAATAGCTTCATTATATGCAAAAATACAAAGCACTAAAAAATATAGATTACTAAAATATACAAAATTTTTTACATAATTGAAATGACACACAAATTATAAGATACAATTCATAATATTTTGATATATCTATACAAAATATAGCTATTAAATAGATTCTCTTAAATTATATAACTAAATATCACCAACTTTCTTTAGGTATATTTTGGAAATTAATATAATTATTAATTTATAATCTTCTAAAAAATATCTATCAGTCCTTAAATCAATAGCTTCTTCATGTACAAATTTACATATTTATTTTCCACATTGTAAAATATCACATAGTGTGCTAAAATCAACATATTCTAATACTTTAAATTAATAAAAAGAGGGGGGAAATTTATGACTTCAGATAATCATCGCCCGACAGCTAGGATATTAGATATTTTAGAAGCATTAGCTGAATCCGAAAACGGATATACTCTTACAGAAATAGCAGATGCTATTAATGCTCCAAAAAGTAGCATCTTTCCTATAGTTCATACACTTAGTGCTAGAAAATATATTACTATTGACAAGAATACATCCAAATACTCTATAGGGATACGTTCTTACACATTAGGTTCTTCATTCTTTGAAAAAAGAACTATTTTCAATTATGTAATTGAAGAAATGACTAATATAGTTAATTCTTGTTCTGAAACTTGCCAGCTTGGTATACTTGACAACAATGAAGTCCTTTATGTTGGTAAAGTAGATTCGCCAGAACCAATTAGACTTATTTCTTATGTTGGTAAAAAAATACCTGCTAATTGTACGGGTCTTGGAAAAGCTCTTTTATGTGATTTTGATAAGGAAACACTAATAAGTTTATATCCAGATGGTTTAAAAGGCTTTACAGAAAAATCAATTACAGACTTTGATGTTTTATATGAGCAACTTCTTGAAGTTAAAAAAACACAAATAGCTTCAGAATGTGAAGAATCAATGCAACATCTAAAATGTCTTGCTGTACCAATAAGAAAAAATGGATGTATAAGAGCTGCTGTTAGTGTAACACTACCATTATTTAGAGCTAATGAAGAAAAAATAGAACTGATAAAAGAATTACTTTTAAATGCTCAGAAAAATATTCAATCTATGATGGAAGAACGCAATGAAGATATTATAATAAATTAAGTTAATATTTCACAGATACGATATATTGAAAATTGTAATAATTAAAGATTCTATTTTAAACTGGCATATTTATTTGATTTATACAATAAAAAACAAAGCTACTGATTTAACTACAGTAGCTTTGTTTTTTTATGATAGTTTTTATTTTTTTGTTGACATGATAAAAATACTATGTTAAATTCTAATCATAATCGTATTTACGAATTAAGTTCCTATATAAGAACTCATATATCTGTATTAATCTAAGCCATAATTATATGATAAACAAGCTAAAGAAAGATTATTAGATATATATTTCTTATATAAAAATCAATTTAAAATAAAAGGAGATTTTAGTTATGAGCATTTATTATGTACCACCAATAAATTTACTTGGAAAAGGATGCCTTAATGAAGCTAAAGATTCAATTAAATCACTGGGAACTAAAAAAGCATTTGTTGTTAGTGATAAATTTCTAGTTTCAAACGGTACTGTAAAAAAAGTAACAGATATTCTATCTCAGATAGGTGTAGATTTTGTTGTTTATGATGAAGTTAAACAAAATCCAACTGTAACTAATGTAAATAAAGGGCTTGAAATATTAAAGTCAGAAAATTGTGATTTTGTTATCACTATAGGAGGAGGTTCTCCACAAGACTGTGGTAAGGCTATTTCTATATTAGCTACTAATGGAGGAGATATTAGGGATTATGAAGGTGTCAACAAAACTTCTAAAAAATGTCTTCCTATTGTAGCCATAACTACTACTGCTGGTACTTCTGCTGAAGTTACAATAAACTATGTTATAACTGATGAAGACAGACATGTAAAAATGATAATGGTTGATACCAATTCATTAGCTACAATGACAGTAAATGACCCAGAATTAATGATTAGTAAACCATCTAATTTAACTGCAGCAACTGGTATGGATGCTTTAACTCATGCTATAGAAGCTGTAGTGGCTAATGGAGCTTATGATGTTACAGATTCAACAGCTTTATATTCTATAAAACAGATATTTAAATACCTTCCAAGAGCTGTTAAAAATGGTAATGACATAGAAGCTAGAGAACAAATGTGTTACGCTTGTTTCTTAAATGGAATTGCATTTAGTAATGCAGGACTTGGTAATGTACATGCCATGGCCCATCAATTAGGAGGTTTATATGATTTACCTCATGGAGTATGTAATGCCATGCTACTTCCAATAGTTGAAGAAGAAAATGCTAAATCTGCTCCTTCTAAATTCCGTCCAATCGCTGAGATTATTGGAATGGATGTACATAATAAGTCAGATAAAGAGTGTGTTGACTTTGTAATAAATAAAATAAAAGCTCTTTCTGAAGAAGTAGGAATCCCAAAATCTTTAAAAGATGTAGGTGTTGATAATCCTAATTTTGAGTTACTTGCAGAAAACTCTATGAAAGATGCATGTGCTGGAGCTAATCCTGTTTTCTTTGACAAGGATAAACTTATAGAATTATTTATGAAAATATCTTAATTATAACAACCTACCCCATAAATTAATTATATATACTTATAAGGGAGTGCCTCAAAATACAATTATTTTATTATTGGCACTCTCTTACTACATCTTTCAAATCGTAATTCTTATCAAATACTAACATATACTATTATTAATTAAGAATCTTAGCTCTTAATTAACAAATCAAATATTTTATTAATGAATTATGACTGTTGTTGTATCTGGTATATTATCGTATATCCATTTTGCATTTTCTGTATTCAATCTTATACAACCATGACTAAGAGCTTCACCAAGTCTACCATCTATTATATAGCTACCTGTCGAATCATATAATACCGAATGATAATAATATCCACCTTTAATTCTAGTAGCGTACTTAACCGAATATTCATCTGTCCCAAAAGAAGGTTTTCTTCCACTTATATAAAATGTCCCTGTTATAGTTGGAGTTTCAGGTTTCCCTATAGTACATTGCCACTTATAAAGTTGACCCCAACTTCCATTATCTTTCTTAAAAATATAAGTATATTTATTTCTAAGGTCTGTCACAATTAGATAATCACTCGTGCTTTTAATATTATTTTCGTTAACAAATTTAGTCATATCAGTATAAAAATACTTATAATCTAACTCATTAGGTTTATTTCCATCAGTTGATAAGAAATAATTAAAAACATATCCTATTTTGTCATCATATACAACTTTACTCCAATCCCCATCTATTTCTAAAACTTCGACCCTAGATTTTTCGGGAATTACTGTAATTATATTTGAAGTCGTAGATTTGTCTTCTCTTAAATTTAAGTTACTCCAAGTATATTCGCTTACTGATACTAAGTCCTTATATACATACCCTTCTTGAGAATTATACATTACTTTAATCCATTCATCTTCTTCATCTAATACCTCCATTTTTGCTCCTTGAGGTATTACAGTTATAATACTTGAATTTGTAGATTTGCTGGACCTCAAATTTACATTTACTAAAGCATATTTATATATAGGTGTTCTATATTTTTTAATATTTATTTTAGTTAACTTCACACATACCATCCTCTCATATGTCTTTTTACAACATTTTATGAAATTCGATATGTATTCGTTCTCCTATTTTCAAACTTTACTTGTATTACTGATAATATTGCTATATACAGACTGGTTTTTTCTCACTTATATTTATCTATTTATTTAAATTCACAATATTACAATCCTTAATATATTCTTCAATTATACCTCTAGCAATATTAAAATAGCTTATGCATTTATCAACTATAACTGCATCACTACTAACTACTCTATCTAATTTTTCTAATACGACATCTGCATTTTTTACTAGCTCTACCTCAGTTTCAATTCCCCATATTTTAGCATACTCCAGTATCTTATACTTTAAATTTCCTGAATTAGAAACTGGAGAATCTAGATAAAATCTAATTTTTTTTGCATTGTACTTATTTAAAAATTCTCCTATCAGCTTTAGGGCTTCTTCTGTTTTATCTATAATCTTATATGTCCCCCTAAGCCCTGCTAAGTCTCTCATATTACCATCACTACCTATTACTAAAGTTCCACCAGATAATGCCACTTCTATAGCTATTATTAAATTAAAACCATCTATATTTATAAGTCCTTCTTTGATTTTATCTAGAGAAAGTTTTTTTGACTGTCTTATTATATTTTTTTCTTCAGTGCATACTGCCCTTTTTAGTGCATCTCTTTGTCTTATGGAAAACTGATACCTATCTCCAACAAAAGTAACAACTGGGTCTATTTTATAATCTCTATTTATTAACCATTCTATTTCTTCCTTAGCCTTTATAAGCCTTACTAATTCACTACTTGAAAACCATCTCTTATCATTCTCATCAAACCCTCTTTTAGATACTTTATTCATATGACTTCACCTCCGTATTTTAAACATTGCTCTAATACTTTAAGTATGATAAACTTACTCTTTTAAAATATTTTTGATACTATTTTATCCATTTAAGTTATCCAATACTTAAATTATACCGTTTAATTCCAGCTTATAATACAAAATAATAATTTCTATAGTACATTTATAACTTTACAATACAAAAAGGATACTATTAGTAATTTATTATAGTATCCTTTTTATAAAATCTATTTATAATGATAATTTTAGGCTTTATATATTTAAATTTATGATTATACTTCTTTTATCATATTAGGAGATAGAACATCATTAAGAGCTTCTGTCATAGTTGGATGTGCATAAACACGGTCTCTTAAATATGTGTACTCTACTTCTAAATCTATAGCTAATTGAATTAAGTGGATAATCTCACTTGAATCTTCACATATCATAGTAGCTCCAAGTATCTTATTTGATTTTTTATCAATCACAATCTTTATAAAACCATCTGTCTTACCGATTTGCTTAGCTCTTGGAATCGCTTCGACTGGCATCTTTGCTACTAATACTTCATATCCTTTTTCCTTAGCTTGTTTAACATTAAAACCAACTCTTGAAAATGCTGGACTTATAAAAATAGAATTTGGTATATTTTTTCTATCACTATTGCTTCTAGTCTTATCTCCAAATAATTGATTAATAATTATACGATAGTCATCTAGTGAAATATAAGTAAATTGTGGACCTCCATTTATATCTCCTATAGCCCATATATGCTCTTTGTTAGTCTTAAGAGTATCTGATACTTTAATAAATCCTCTTTCATTTAATTCTATACCTGCATTTTCTAGTCCTAACCCCTCAGTATTTGCCTTTCTTCCTGTGGCTACAAGTATCATATCGCTTGTTAATTCCTGTAATTTACCTTCTATTTCATACTCTACTATTGCTAAGTTAGAAACTTCTTTAATTTCTTTTATCTTTGTATTATTTATAATTTTTACATTTCTCTTTTCAAGTAGTTTTATTATTTCTTCTGAATCCTCAATATCTTCATTTGGTAAAATACCATTATTAGAATTTAATATTGTAACTTCTGCTCCAAATGAACTGTAAATACCTGCAAACTCTAGACCTATAAAGCCAGCTCCTATGATTGTCATTTTTTTAGGTAGAGTTCTTAAATTCATAAGAGACTCACTATCATATACTACATTCTTATTTTCCACACCTTTAATATTAGGTATAAATGGTTTTGAACCAGTATTAACAAATATCTTGTCTGCTACTAACTCATAAACTTCATTTTCAGTTTTAACTTGAACTGTATTTTCATCAATAAAAGTTCCCATTCCTGTGAATATAGTTACATTATCATTTGAATTTAATTTATTATAGTTAACTTCTCTAAGTTTTGTAATTAAAGTTTCTTTTTTATCTATAGCTTTCTCATATTCAGCTTGAGCTTCTTCCCAAGAACTTATATGTTTCGCTTTTACACTGTTTGCCGAGTTCTCTAAACTTTTAGTTGGTATACATGCCACATTTATACATGTTCCACCATACATCTTATTTGATTTTTCTATTAAAGCTACTTTTAAGCCTTTATTTGCTAAATCTCCTGCTAATGTTTTTCCACCTTTTCCAAATCCCATTATTATTGCATCAAATGTTTTTTTCATATAATTTTCAACCCCTTCTTGTATTATTTATACTTTTACTATAACAAGATTATCTAGGTAGTACAATTAGGCACTTTTTTGTAACCTTAAATTGATTTGAATCCTTATATTTAAACATTTTAATCTATTTATTTCTTTGATTCTCAATAAAAGATGCCATAGTCTCTTTATCCATAGCTCCTGGAATATACTGAGTTACATATCCTTCTTTATCAATTATAAACGTAGTTGGAAAAGCATTAATTCCATATTGATACGCTAATGCTCCATCTTCATCAAGTGCAACAGGGAAAGTATACCCTTCTTCTTTTAAGAAGTTAATCACATGTTCTCTTGAACCTTCTCTACCCAAATTAGGTGAAGCTACACCTAAAATTACTACATCTTCATCATTTTTCTTATAGTCTTTGTATAGTTGTTCTATGTGAGGCATTTCTTCTTTACATGGAGGACACCATGTAGCCCAGAAATTCAAAAATACAACTTTACCTTCATAATCACTTAATTTATGTGTCTTACCATATTGGTCTGTTAGAGTAAAATCAATAGACTTTATTCTCTCTTCATCTTTAGCTCCTGATTTATTATTTCCATCATTAGAGTCTTTTTGACCACCAGTATCACTAGAGCTATCTTCTTTATTATTAGAATTTGCTTGTTTATTATCTTCCTGATTACTTTCAATTTTACTATTTTGTGGGATATTAAAATGTTTGCTTATACTCCCAAATCCATTTACCATCATTAATATTCCTGATACTATAAGTATAAGCCCACCTATTTTTTTAATAATTTCCATGTTGGATTTTATCTTGTCTATAGTTTTAAAAAGTTTACTATAAAACATAGATGTAATTATGAATGGCAAAATAAATCCAATAGTATATACTGCTATTAAAAGATTTGCACTAAGGTGATTGGTTGAACTTGAAACCATTACTAATACAGATGCTAGTATCGGTCCAATACAAGGTGTCCACCCAAAACTAAACGTAAAACCTAATATAAAAGCTGTTATTGCTTTCATTTCTTTAAACTTTACATTAAATCTTTTTTCTCTATTCAATATTGAAGATTTAATTATTCCCATGTAAAATAAGCCCATGATAATAATTATAATCCCACCAATGAACATTATTAAATCTTTATTCTCACTAAAGAACATACTCAAAACTCTTACTGATGAACCTAATATAAAAAATGTTGTCGAGATTCCAAGAGCAAAGAATATAGTATTTTTAAATAGAGAACTTCTTATAAAATTTGTCTTTCCTTCTTTTAAACTCTCTACACTACTATTTGATAATATACTCAAATAAATAGGCAAAATTGGCAATATACATGGTGAAAAGAACGACACTATACCTTCTATAAATACTAAAAATAAATTTACATTTTGCAAGCTAAAATTCCTCCTTATTTTATTTCCAATATTAAAATTTTAAGATTTATTTATCACAGTTTAAGTTTTTATTACTCCACATTATCATTTTTTCCATAACAGGAAGTAATAGTAACCCTGACTCACTTAAAAAATAGGTTGACTCTACAATATTATTAACCAACCTTTTTTTCTTAACTATAATCTCTTGTTCAATTAAAAAATCTAATTGTTGAGTTAGCATTTTCTTACTACACTCTGGTATAGCTCTTTGTAACTCTCCAAATCTTTTTTTATCTTTTTGTATTTCCCATATTATTATAGCTACCCATTTTTTACCTAATATACTAGATAAAGCCTCTACTGGACAATCATATATCATGTCATCTATATTGTACATTTTACTCTCCTCTTTTCTTTAATATTAAATAAATTGTTATAACAGTATGTGTTTATAGGTATTATGTATACTTCTAACCTTACTTAATTAAAATTTTTATTGTATATCTCCCTAAAACAAATTATTTTAAGTTTCATGTAATTAATATATCAGTTTTATATACATATCACAATTGGTCACTTTTTTGTAACTACATAGAACTTAGCATAAAATCAAATTGAATAATTGTTATTGAAGTATATACCCTAATTCATTTCATTAAAATTTTGTCGATTCTAAACTGCATATAAAATTACTCTAATATAATAGTTCTTTGTATAAACAACTTATCCTGTTAAACTATTTTTCTACTTTAACAAACTTTATACAAAATACTAGACTTATATATTAATATTTACCCAAATTTATGCAAATTAAAAAGTCTGACCGATTGCTGTCAGTCAGACTTTAAAATAATAAACTTATTTTTCACTTATAAATCTAATAATATTGAAATAACATCAAAAGGTGCTATTTCATACACTTGTTGTTCTTGTAATTCTTCTATTGCATTTACTATTTTCCCGTTTCTACTTTTAAATATTTGTTCATCTAATATCATTTTCTTACTAGTTGGATTTTCCAATCTTATTACAAATTTTTCTTTACTATAGTAAGAAAGGTAACATGCTGACACAAGATAGTTCTCTGGTAAAGATATTATTTCCAATTCTCTACTTACAGATTTTTCAATGATAGATTTTTGAATCTTATTATCTATACGATACAAAAAGAAATTGTAGTCCTGTAATTGATAATTTACACATTCCTGTAGATACTTGTGAGTTAAACTTGCAACTTCTAATTCATCAAATGGTTTAGAATTCATGTATACTGCAAATGAAAACTCTACCTCTTTAAGAATTTGGGCTTTATCAGTTTTAATTCTTATATGACCTTTTTTAGTCGTATCACCAGAAGCACGTCCTGGTCTATATAATAAGTCAGGCTTCCCTAATTCATCTGTAGTAGCAAGTAAAGTCAGTGCAATTTCATCTTCAATATGTTGATATTCTTTTATTCCTCTAGTAAATACAGTACAACTTCTATTTTGATTTGTCAGTGTAATATTACTTTCTAAAGGCTCTAAATCTATAGGCATCTCATTATAAATTTTTTCCCAGTTGTCAACAACTCCATTTTCTCTTGTTATATATCCAAATGGTAATGATGCTATATTTCTGTTATCTTTTATATCAGTTTTTACATGAACACGTAATCTATGATTGTGTATTGTATTATCAACATAAAGTTTTACTTCTATTAATGGACTTTCCTTTACTAAAGTAATACTAGCTTTTACACTTAATTTTCCATTAAGGTTTTTATTTTTCCTATCTTCTAATGTAAGTGGTAGTAAAGTGATACCTTCAACCATTATTTTTTCATATCCTATAACTTTTTCTGTAGATACTTTATTAAATGAAAGTTTGATATCTTCATCATCTTTTAATGGAGAAAAATCATAAGTATCTCCTGCATTTCCACTGTCTCTTAATGTTAAAAAATTTGATATATAAGTGCCATCTTTAAGCTGTAAATTTAAGCTTCCATCTTCATACATTATTTTATAATTATCATTAGATATAAATGTATCATTAGATTCATTAAGTACCAACATTTCCTTATCACTTGATTCAAAACTAACAACCTTATATCCAAGTGCAGGAAGCTGTATATTTATTCTTATTTTTAATATATAATAACCTGGCTCTTCAATAAATATATTACCAGCAGGTGTCTCTTCTAATATATTTTCTCTCGATTTAACATAAGTTTCTTCAATTATAGTGGCATCTAAATTATCTTTAAAACAAATATTTTTACTATCACTTACAACCTGTATCTCTTTATATCCATTAAAACTTTTAGCTTCTGTATTAAATATTAAAATATCATTTTTAGATAATTTAAGCCCTTCCGAAATTTTTTTAACAATAGTATTTTCAATACTATCACATATTTCGTTTGCTTCTCTTATACGATGAAGAATATCCTCTGTCACAGTATCAGTTACACATCCAGCCAAACTATCATGTGCTTGTCCTTCTAAAAGTTTTTTCCATGTATTTATCAATAACTGATTGCTTATTTCAATCTTACTCTTTTTGGCAATTACTAATAGTGGTTCTATCCTTTTAATCAACTTATTTTCTAGTTTATCACAGGCTAATTTTATATCCATTCTACTAGAACCAATTGATTTATGTATTCTCGCAAGTACTGGCTCTCTAAATTCACCCCTATAACTTTCTAGTGACTCTATAGATTTTACATACTTCAAAAACTCTTGATATGAGCTTGTTATATATGAATATTTTCCTATATCATTAATCTCTTTAACTTTGTTTTTAAAATCACCAATTATATTCAATTGGTCATTTCCTGAAGGTATTAGTACTTCATCTACATCACTATAAGATTTGATAAAATCAATTGCAGGGTCTAAACGTCCATTTACATACTTTGATGAAGGTTCTAAAAGCATACCTGTTCCATATCCATGTGGCATATTTACAGCATATATATAACTTTCACCATTTAGACTTTTCCACTTAAAGTATGGTGATTGAACCTGTTTACCAAGATGTATCCCTCTCCAAAAGAATATATTGTCAAGACCTACATGTTTTAATAAGACAGGCATTTGTGCATTAAATCCAAATGTATCTGGCAAATATCCAATTCTCATATACTTACCATATTTTTTACTTTCAAAAATACCAATCATTAAATTTCTTAAAATAGACTCTCCTCTAGCAAAGAATGCATCTGTTTGAGTAAACCATGGTCCAATATGCAGTCTATCTTCCTTTATTAGTTTTTTGATGATTTCTATTTTTTCTCTATGTAGTTGTACATAGTCATCCAAAATAGAAAGTTGGCCATCAAGTACAAAACTTACATCTGTATTACGTTCTAGTTCATCAATTATATCTGTAAATAGTTGTTCACTAAGTACTAATGCATCCCTAGAAGTAAAATACCATTCTCTATCCCAGTGTGTATGATTAACAATATGTGCTTTTATCATTTAATCTCCTCTGTTCCTTGTCTTTTATATTTAAATCCAAAACTAATATTTAATACCTTATCTATCATAAGATTTATATTGAATTTTAAGATTCCCACTCTGCTTCATCAAAATCATCTTCTTCAAATTCATCATCTTCAATTACTGGATTTCCACGTAATACTATAACTAGACCAGCCACAATTGCCGTTCCAACTGCTATTGATAATATATACATTGGCCAGTTCTCTACTGTAAACCACCCGTAAAATCCACTAATTGGAGTTGCATTTACTGAACCTAAACCAACTGCCATAGCTGAAGCAATTGCTGTTCCAATTACACATGAAGGTATTACTTTTAATGGAGATTCTACTGCAAAAGGAATAGCCCCTTCACTTACTCCAATTAGCCCCATTATAAGAGATGATTTACCTGCTTCACGTAACTGCTTATTATACTTCTGTTTTGCTAATATAGTAGCAAGGCCCAATCCTAACGGTGGTATAACAATTCCCACCATTGCAGCAGTATTAGGTGCATAAATTCCACTTGTTAATAATGCAAGTGATGTTGTTAAAGCTGCTTTATTAACTGGTCCACCTAAGTCAACTGCCATCATAGCTCCAATAATAGCTGCCATTAATATCTGATTTGTACCTGATAATCCATTTAACCAATTTTCTAATCCAGTATTTAATGTAGCAAAAGGAATACCTATCACATAATTGATTAATACAACAGTGATTAACGTACCAAATACTGGTACTATGAATATTGGTACTATTGAAGCTGCTGATTTTGGTAGTTTAACATGATTTTTAATAAATAAACATGTATATCCTGCTATTAAACCAACTGCTAAAGCTCCTAAAAATCCTGCTCCTATATCCTTAGCAATCATACCTCCAACAAGACCTGGTACAATGGCTAATTTGTCAGCTATAGAAAATCCTATAAATGCAGCAATTACAGGAAACATTAATCCTAAGGCAGTGCCTCCAAAACCATCTAAATCATGCAATAGTCTAACAATACTACTAGCACTTTCTGCATATTTAGCATCCCATATATCTGGTATGTTATAGAAAGAACCTCCCACACGAGATATTGCCATTATCATAGCACCTGCAATTACCAATGGAATCATATATGAAATTCCTGTTAAGACATGCTTTTTTAACTCAGAGACTATCTTTTTTAACATTATATTTCCCTCCACTTATTTATTGTCAATTAACTTTAGTGCATCATTTATTACTTTTTCTGCGTCCTTTATAGGTGCATTAACTGGTACTTCTAATATTTCTTTCCCTTCAAAACGTTCAGCATTTCTAACTTTAGTGTCTACTGCAAATATTACTACTTCTGCAATTTGTGCATCCTTTTCAGTTAATTCATTATCTATCCCTGTAGCTCCTTGTGTTTCAACTTTTATAAGGTGTCCCATTTTTTTTGAAGCTTTCTTTAATGCTTGTGCTGCCATATATGTATGTGCAACTCCTGTCGCACATGCTGTTACTGCTATGATTTTTCTTTTCATCTCTACATATCTCCTTCATTAAATATATTAATTATTTCTTGCTCTGAATTAGCTAATTTTAGTGCATCCACATTGTCATCATCCATAAGCTTAGTGGCCAATTTAGATAATAATACAAGATGATTACTATCCTTATCAATATCACTTATAGCCAGTAAGAAAATACTATCTACTGGTTTTTCATCTAAAGCGTCCCACTCAATCTTATTTTTAGTTCTTGCAAATACTATAGAAGATTGCTTGACAGCATTGCTTTTCCCATGAGGAATAGCAATCCCATTACCAATACCTGTAGTTGCATGTTCTTCTCTTTCTAAAACAGACTTAACATATTCTTCTTTGTTATCTACAATTCCATTTTTAACAAATATGCTACTCAATTCTTTTATTGTTTCCTCTTTTGTAGTTGTAGCAAGATTAAAAACAATTTGCTCTTTTTTTAATACATCTGATATTTTCACTATATATTCTCCTCCATTAGCAAATCGTACACTTCTTTTGGTGAAGTTGCACTTAATATGTCATCTATATTTTTTTTATTGTCAATGAAGTCATAAAAAACTTCATATATTTCATCAAGCTCTAAGTTTTTGTCATTTTCTAATGAAATAAAGAAAATAACTTCTACCTTTTCATTTCCCCATGTAATAGGATTTTTTAAAGTTGCAATAGATATATTAGATTTTTTAATATAACTAGGATTAGCATGAGGTGTAGCTATAGATTGAAAAGAGGTGTAAGATAAACTTTCTCTCTCAATTGCACTCTCAGCGATTCCATCTCTTGCAAAACCTTTTTTTATCAAATTATCTGTTATACATTTAATTACATCTTCATAATTTAAAGCTTCAATATTTAATAGAATATTTTCTTTAAAGATTAGGTTTTTAAAAGATTTATATTTTTTAGAAGTATTCCCTGAAACATTTTGTATATTTTTTTCCAATGTTCTTATATCACTTTCATTTAAAATAGGGCTAACTATTATTGTAGGAATCGTCTCTAACTCTAAATAAATAGTACTTATCACCAAATCTGCATCAATTTTACTAGATACTAATTCTTGTACAGAAAGTATCTTTTCAATTTTTATCATAGGAAAGTATTTTTTTATCCTTGCAGATAATAATCTGGATGAACCTAGACCTGTACTACATACTAGAACAACTCTAACATTTTGTGGAAGTTCTTTCACTCTTTCCCTAAAAGCTTCAAAATGTAGCGCTATATAAGCACATTCATCATCATTTATCCTAATATCATATATAAATTCAATTACCTTCTTTAAATCCAAAGCCTGTTCAAATGATAAAGAAAAGTTTTGCTTTATTGTATTTACATATGGATTTTTAATACTAAGACCGTATTTCAATCTATTTATTGATGAATGTACATGTGAAGTTAGTCCATCAATCAAATCTTTGTCGTAAGCTGTCTCATACAATGTATTTTTAATAATTTCTCGAAGATTTGAGATATTATTTGTATTTGTCTCATAGTGATTATCTGACGTATCTTTTAGTTCAGTAGTATCTCTATGTTGGTCAGATGCTACTAGATGTAAATTTATATATCCAATTTCAGATTTTGGCAATAGTATAGAAAACTTTTGCTCTAATTGTTTTGCTAAATAAGTTGTATTTGACATTTGATTATTTTCAATATTACCAACATACAAGCTTTCTTCTATATACTCACCTTTTCTAATCCTCTCTACAGCTATGGCTAAATGGATAACTAATGACTGAAATTCATAATCAGAAAACTCAAAATTTCTTTCTCTGCTGAAATTCCTAAGAATGTCAATGATTATAGATAAATCATCTTCAGAAAAAATACCATTTACATCTGCTTGTATTTTTTCAAAGGCCTGATAAAAGCTTTCCTGTTCTTGCTTAATATACCAGTTTCTGCTCCAAAATTTATGTATAAACTTAGCAGTAAGTTGCCTTTTATCTCTTTCACTTATATCCAATTTTATTCCTTTACTAGGTTTTTTATATATAGATACTCCTTCATTTTTTAGCAATTTTTCAACCTCAGCTAAATCTCTTTCAATAGTTCCACGACTTATATATAATTCGTCAGAGATTTGTTGTATAGTGATATAATCATTACTTTTCAACAATATTGAATATATATATATTACTCTCTCCTCTCTAGTTGTAGGAATTTGACTTCCTTTATTATCTAGGTAAGGAAGTATTTTTTTCAAATCTCCATCAATATAAACACCTATTTTAGGTTTTCTCACTAAAGAAAGACCTATCTTTTTGAGCACTGCTTCTACTTCTTTAAGAGATTTTGAAACTGTTTTTTCTGAGACATCTAAATCATCTGCTATTTCTTTGACAGTTGTATGACCTTCTTTTAATAAAAACTTTATTATTCTAATTTCACGATTTTGAATCATATCAGTTAACATTTTCAAATTTACTCCTTCCCTTTGTTTTTATTTTAATGGAAAATGTTTTTCTAAAAAACTACTAATATTTCCTTATTAAATACGGTAATTTTGATGTATTGAATACTTTAATTTTAGATGATAAATTAAAAACTGTCTAAATTTAATATGAAAGGAAATAACCTAATGCTGACAATAATTATTGCTTTGCTTCCTGTAATGGGATGGGGATTGATGCCTATAGTTGCGAATCTTAAAAAAAGTTCTCCTTATGAACAACTTTTAGGTACATCTATAAGTGCGTTTATATTTTCCACTATAATAACTTTGGTTATGCATCCTGAGATTACATTTTTTTCATTCTTTGTAAGTATGATTTCTGGGATATTCTGGAGTTTAGGACAACTAATGCAGTTTAAAGCAATTCAAATTACTAGTGTATCTAAAGTAATGCCAATTTCAAATGGTTCACAATTGACTTTTACAACACTATTAGCTGTACTCTTATTTAATGAGTGGACTAGTTCTAAAATGTTCTTGATTGGTTCTTCATCGATATTATGTATAGTACTTGGCATACTTCTTACAAACTATCAAACAAAAAAATCTACTGACAACAATATGTTAAAATGTGTAGGAGTTGTATTATTATCTTCTTTATTTTTAGCATTATATGTTGTAACTAATCAAATATTTTCAATCGAAGGATATAGAATTATATTACCTCAATCTGTGGGTATGTTGATAACTTCATTTATTATTGTGAAGTATTTTTCTAAAGAAATTGTATATAAGGAAAATGTTTTATTTAATTTAATTACTGGAGTACTATGGTCAATAGCAAATTTAGGTATGTTTATAACAACTAATACATTTGGGGTTACAATAAGTTTTTCTATTTCCCAAAGTTGTGTGATAGTAGCCACTTTAGGAGGTATTATATTCTTTAAAGAGAAGAAAAATAAAAAAGAATGGTTTTCTATTTTTCTTGGCATAATATTAATCATGTCTGGTGTCCTTATGCTGAGTATTATAAAATAACTATTTATTTGTTTGAACAATTTTATTTATATATTTAGAGTTAATTGTATTATTAAAAATTAATTATACAATTAAAGCCTGTAAATTTAGTTTTTAAAATTTACAGGCTACTATAATTCTAGTTAATCTTAAGTTTTTCATCTTCAACAAGTTTATTTGCAACCCACTCTGTGACTTGACCTGTTATTTTAATACAGTGTTCTTTTCTTTCAGGAGACATAAAGTTATCACCATCCCACTTCTTTGTAATAACTCTACAACATGTTGCACCATACTCTTTCTTAATATAATCATGTAAATCCTTAGCATATTCAAACATCTTTGGATTCATAGTTTCACCATGAACTCTTCCATATACAATACCTAAAGCCATTTCACCTCCAGATATTGCTCCACAAAGACATTGTGCTTTTCCAAGTCCTATTGGAAATCCTGATGCTAACTTAGTTATCTCGGGGTTCAAAGGTTGTCCTAAAGCATCATTTATTGTTTGAAGAACTGCTTCAGAACAAAAAAACTCTCCTTTTCTAAAGTATTCTTCTGCTATTGCTCTAACCTCTTTTACATATTCCTCTTTTGTTTTCATTTGTTTATCCTCCAATAAAATTAAGCTAAATTAAATTTCTAAAATTAATATCACTTTCATCCATTGATATTAATATCTTTACTAAATACGTATATTTAATAATTTTTATTTAGCTTTAGATGTAGTTTCTGATTTACTAAGATATATAATAAATAAAACTAAAACATACAAAATAATCACTGTAGCTATTATCTCTTCTAGTTTAGAAACATATAAAATCCAACTTACAGGATGGCCTGATTTAGTTAGATAACCATTCATTAGTTTCATACCCATTGCACTTATTGCCATAGGGAATGTAAATGCAGCAAAACTTGGATAAAAAGGCAATCTTAATAATTTTGGTAAATACCCCAAAACTATAATATAAAATACAATCGAAAGTATAAATAACAAGTATAATATTACACTATTCTTATCTGAAAAAGAATTAATATATCCAGACAATAGTAATGACCCTGGTGCAGCTAATATAGCTATACTTGGTAAAGATGGTTCAGGCATTTCCTTGATTATCCACACTCTTTTTAAAACTACTGGTATAAGAACTATATAAGATATAAATCCTATCCAAAAAGCAACTTTACCTATTAAAAACTGATTAAATGCTGGTGCTGTAACACTTGCTGCAACTATCCCGACATAGACTATATACCAAGATGGAAATACTGCTTTTATTGAAAATTTAACTAAGAATTTCTTACTAAATAAGATTATCAACACAATATGACCTACGACTCCGATGCTCCAAATTACAATACCTAATTCTAAAGATAATGGTTTTACATATGTAGCAAATATCATCGTTGCCATTGTTATAGTTGGAAATGTACTTGATATTAAGGGGTTTTCTAATTGCTCTTTAACACCCTTTTTTAGTAATACTATTTTGACTATGTAAATTGCATATAAAACAAATCCTATAAATCCAATTACATTACGTAATGATTCACTATAAGATTGTAATAAGTTACCTAAAGTAAATATTGATAAAATCAGACTTGCAATAGGTATAGGATATTTTTTTAAAAAATTCAAATTCTACCTCCTTTGTTACTAAGTTATTTGTATTTTTAATTATATCAAAAAAATGGTCAAGTTGATATATTGTGACCATTTTTCTTATATAGAAAATATCTATTAAGTTTAATTTCATTATTATAAGTATCTATATGCTTAATATATTAAGGCGATTGGTTTATTTATTTAATATCTAGTAGACTTATTTCTGGTTTGCATATTTTAATGACCATGGACAACTCATCATACACTTCAATACACAAAAACACTTTGAAATATCAATAAGAGACTCTCTTTTACCTGGCAGAGCCCACTCATTTCCATGTATAGCTTTTGCAGGACAGTTTTCTACACAAATATTACAATCTGAACACTTTGAATCTATTAAAGGATATCTTCCAACAGAAATTGGAGCATCTGTAAGCACAGTACACATGCTAAAAGCACAACCATATTCCTCAGTTATAAACAAATTATTTTTTCCCATAAATCCAAGACCACTAATATTTGCTATTGTCTTATGTGGTAAAGTACTAATACCTGATTGCATTGTTGGATTAATATAACCCTTTTCAGAATATCCATGTTCTAGATTATTTTTTTCTGATTGAGAATAAGCTTTATAACCTTTATCTTGAATATATTTTGAAATCCAATCAGCTAACGCTTCTACTTTCTCCTCTTTTTCTAGGAAGTCATCACTATCTGTAGGTAAGTTATTATATATATCTGTAACGAATTTTTTTGATAATCCTATACAAAATAAAATTGCTTTAGAAAAACCATGTGTTTGACTTGCTGGAAATTCAGATATATCAATAAAACGAACAATATCTACACCTTTACTGTGTAAAATACATTTCAATTCATTATTCATATTTAACTCCTTCCAGAATTAACAAAGTAAAAATAATATTATATATTGGTAGACTTTGCCATTAGCATTATGTTAACCAGTACTTTGTACATTCTTTATTTCTACTCATAAAACCATATTCAATTAAATATCTTCTAATTGTTGCAAAATCATTATATATAGATTTTAAAATCTGATTGACTTCCTTTTCTGAATATTGCTTACCATACTCAAATTTTTCCAAAATCTTAGATAAAATTACAACTTTTTTCTTTTCCTTTGAGGAAAATACTTTTAATTTTAGAGGATTCATGCTTTCAAAGGAAGTCTCTAAAATGTGTTTTCTCTCCTCTTCAGTTACTACATATCTTTCGTCAACCATTTTAGCATGTTCATGGATTGGTATTATAGTACTACCTCTATTAGATTTTTCTTCAAATACAGACTCATATAATGCTAAATACAGTTTAGCCTGTTTTGCTTTTTCTCTAAACATAAATTTTTGATGACGAATAGTAGATGTAGATACTTCAACCTTTTTTGCAATTTCCTTATCCGGTAAATCACTAATAAATAATTGAAATAATTGTTTTTGATTTTCAGTCAGTGTGTTATATTTTGAATCACCATTAATCATTTTTTCTAAATAATCACTATGCTCTAATTCCATATGCAATTCAATAGCCTTTGAAGCTTCAAAGAATCTATCACCTATTCTGTATATTTCTCCCATTTCATATGTTTTTGCACATGTAATGCAAATATAACAATTTAACTCATCATTAAATACATAACCTTGTTTAATATCATTGATAGAAAGATTTTCAATTTTCATATGTATATCTCCATTCTATAGTTTATGTTTTACATAGATATATTATATTAAAGTTTATTTATATAGTCAACATTTTCATTTTTTGTTTATGAAATTCGTTTATTTATTAATTTGAAATTAGAATATAAAAAAAGAAATTCCTCAATTAATAATTAAAGAATTTCTTTTTATCCAACAAACCTATGTGATTAATCTTATAAAATATAAATTTATAGATACTAATCCTATATTTTAGTTTTTTATTTAAACTCAATTATAGTGTCTTTTCCACCTTCAACACTATTACCTACATTATATGTATTCATATTGTACTCTGAATAATTAGTTATTGTAACTGGAGTAATAAGTGATATACCCTTTGATTCAATCAAAGAACGGTTAATCTTCAACATTGGTGTTCCTTCTTTGACCTGTTCACCCACACTTACTAACGCTTCAAACCCTTCGCCTTTTAGATTTACCGTATCTAGACCAACATGAATAAGAAGCTCCATTCCATTTTCTAATTCTATTACAAATGCATGTTTAGTTTCTGCTATTACTGCTATTTTTCCATTAAGTGGCGCATAAACAATGTCTCCTGTAGAATCTATAGCTACACCTTCTCCCATAAGTTTTTGAGAAAATACAGCGTCTGGAATTTTAGATAATTCTATTACTTTCCCTGAGATGGGCGACTTTATTAATTTCTTTTTAAACATTTTGAACATAAAACATACTCTCCTTCTTTACTTTTAACCATTATTAGCTGCTTTTAGTTTCTCACCTAGACTTCCTCCTGGATGGTATTTATAAAAATCAGCTGAATCAAAATTACTATTTTTAGATAATGCACATGCAATAGAATCTCCTAAAACTAAAGTAATCGTAGATGATGTTGTTGGTGCTAAATTTAAGTGGTCTGCTTCATCCTTTGCTGGATATATTAAAGCATAATCACACTCTGTTGCCAATACTGAATTTCTATTTGAAGTAAATGCAATTGTTTTAGAACCAATTGCTTTAACATACTTTATACAATTCACTACTTCCATAGAATTTCCACTATTTGAGATTAGAATTGTAATATCTTTGCTTTCAATCATTCCCAAATCTCCATGTACTGCCTCTGTTGCATGTACAAAAAAGCTTGGTGTCCCAGTACTGGCAAATGTAGCTGCCAATTTCTTACCTATATGTGCGGATTTACCTACACCCATAAAAATTACTTTACCTTCACAGTTGGCAATTTCATTAACTATACTTTCATATTCAATACCTGCTTCATCTATTAAACATTTTATGGCATTCATTTCAGTAGTCATAACATCAACCATTGTTTTTAAATAGCTCATAACTATCTCCCTTTCTATATTAAATATTTTTTGCAATATAATCTATAGTTTTTTTAATTCTATTTAAACCATCTTCAAGTTTCTCCCTTGAACAGGCTACGTTTAATCGTAAATAAAACTCACTTTCTTCACCATATACATTTCCTGACATAATAGCTACTTCTCCAATATCCATCAATAACTTTTGAAATATCTCACTACTTACCTTAAGGTCAGAAAAATCTATCCAAGCAAAATAACAACCTTCTGGCATAACCAACTTTAATGGCTCTAAATTATCCTTTATATACTTAATTGTATATTCAAGATTATCTTTAAGATATTTTAATAACTCATCCAACCAATATTCACAATCATTATAACAAACCATTGTTGCTAGTATTGCCAGTATTGCAGGTGAGTTTACAAAATCACGATATCTAGTGATATTTTCAAATTTATTTCTCGTACTCTCATTTGGTATAATCACATATGACCCAGTCAATGCTGGTATATTAAAAGACTTCGATGCTGATGTACAAATAAATATAGAATCTAAATAGCTTTCTGCAACCTTTAAAATAGGAGTCATTCTATTATCATACACAATATCCATATGTATATCATCTGATATTATCTTTACATTATTGTCTTTACAAATACCTATCATCTTAGCAAGTTCTAACTCACTCCACACTCTTCCAGTTGGATTATGGGGATTACATAAAATAAATATCTTAGATTCTTTGCACTTTTTCTCGAAATCATCAAAATCAATCAAATAGAATCCATCTTCATTTACAAGAGGTGATTTTATAATATTACGATTATTATTTGCTATAACATCATAAAAAGCATTATATGCAGGAGTATTTATCAAAATTCCATCTCCCTCATCACTGAATAGCTCAATAAGTTTACTAATTGAGTACATTACACTAGGACTATAATATATCCAATTACCATCAATATTACAATTAAACCTTTTAGTGTACCAATTCGTAACTGAATCTCTAAAATCCTCATGTTTCCATCTACTGTATCCCAAAACTCTATGATTCAATCTTTCCTGCAAAACTTCTGTTATTTCATATGGAAACTCTAAATCCATATCTGATATTGTAAAAGGAAGTAATCCCTTTTTTCCAAATCTATCTTCTACATAGTCCCATTGGGTACAATATGTACCCAATCGGTCTATTTTTTTATCAAAGTTAATCATTACATGCCTCCAAATGACCTTCCATAGCCTTATCCATTTGCTTTCTTAAAGAGTACACTTGAGTTCCTATAATTACTTGTATTGTGTGCTCGTCCAATTTAACAACTGCTATACCACCAGCTTCTTTAATTGCATCCTCATTTATCAATGATACATCTTCTAATTTTAAACGCAATCTAGTTACACAATTGTCTAATGATAATATATTAGATTGTCCACCTAACGCAGCTATCATCTGTTGTCCTTTATATGTAGATAAATTTTTAAAATCTGAACCATTTCCTTCAGATACTTTTAACTCTTTATCCTCACGTCCTGGAGTCTTTATATTAAACTTAATAATTGCCCACTTAAATACAAAATAGTATATTGCAAAGTATAAAGCTGCTACTAATACTGCTATTGGCCATCCTGTAGCTGTTCCTCTTAACACACCAAAACTTATAAATGCAATTAAATCTCCTGTGAATCCCATTAATACACCTAAGTATGGAAGTACCATGTTTGCTAAACCATTCATAAATGTATGGAAAGCAAATAATGCTGGTGAGATAAATAAGAATAAGAATTCTATTGGCTCACTTATACCACCTATAATAACTGTCAACACTCCTGATATTAAAAGCCCCTTAAGTGCTTTTCTATTTTCTGGTTTTGCTGTACGATATATAGCTAATGCAGCACCAGCTAATCCATATTGAATCATTAATTTACCTTGTTCCATTTTACCAGCTAAATCAAGAGGTATAATCTGATTATTCTCTACATATGCCATAAACATATTCAATGTACCAAAGTATGTTTCTCCATCAATAACAGCAGTTCCACCTATTGGTGTAAAACGGAATACAGATGTTACAAGATGATTTAATCCAAATGGAATTGTAACTCTTTCTGCCACTGCGTATGAGAAATATCCCAATGGCCCAGCTGAAGAAATCCATTTTCCTAAATTTTGGAATGCATTGAAAAATGGTGGCCAAACAATAGGTATTAATAATCCGACAATACTCATAACTATTAAACTCACAATTGGAACTAGTCTTGGCCCACTGTAGAATCCTAATGATTCTGGCATTTTTAAATTACTAACTTTATCATATATTGCATAAACAATTAAACCTGCTACAATACCACCTAAAACACTTGTATTATATGTTTGTATTCCCATAATCATAGCTTGACCATTAGTTGACATTTGGTCTACTGGTACTAATAAATCAGCTCTTGTTAAATAAAAATTCGTACCTATATGCATTGCTATAAATCCTACTAGACCTGAAAAAGCTCCAAACTCTTTTTCTTTTTTTAATAATCCCAATGGAATTGCCATTGCAAATAATGCTCCCAAATTATTAAATGCAAATAATCCTATTGTCAGCATGAAATTTAAAATCATGTTGACATATTCATTTCCTAAAAACGGAACCATGGCAATCATCTTAGGGTCTGTAAAACCTGCACCAAGTCCTAACATCATCCCTGAAACACTAAGTAGTGCTATTGGGAACATAAACGTTTTTCCTAACATTTGGAAGAAGTTCCATAAACCTAACTTATTTTTTTTCATAATTTTACCCTCCTATTTTTATCTAAAAACATAATCAAATTTATAGAAAAACCTAAATCAAAAAACTCAATCCAATAATTAAGTTCAATGATTTAGGTTTTGCCTGCTCAACCAGTTACAATCCTAAAACTCACTGTCTATATTTAATAAAAAAACCTAAATCAAAAAACTTAACCTAATAGTTAAATTCAATGATTTAGGTTTTGCCTGCTTAACCAGTTACAATCCTAAAACTCACTGCTTGTATTTAATAAAAAAACCTAAATCAAAAAACTTAATCTAATAGTTAAGTTCAATGATTTAGGTTTTGCCTGCTTAACCAGTTACAATCCTAAAACTCACTGTCTGTATTTAATAAAAAAGCCTAAATCAAAAAACTTAATCTAATAGTTAAGTTCAATGACTTAGGTTTTGCCTGCTTATCAGTTACAATCCTAACAACCACTGTTTGTTATTTTATTTATGTGAATCATTAGATATAATTCTTCTTCTTTACTAATCTTATATTCAAATCTGTCTAATACCAATGCTGCAATTTCCTCAGTACATATTTTAGGTTTATTATAATTTTTATTCACCAACTTATACATATCTTCAATGTCACTATCTTTATAAGTTTCTTTTCTTAGAATCCTTTGAACAAAAAACTTTAAGTGAGTTATAAGTCTAGTGTAATTTAGTGAATTTACATCTAATTTAAACCCATGTACTTCTTCAATTATCTGAATAACTTGTTTTGAAAACTCTAGTATATTAATACCTT
Source organism: Clostridioides sp. GD02367 (assembly GCF_045900275.1). Taxonomy (NCBI): domain Bacteria; kingdom Bacillati; phylum Bacillota; class Clostridia; order Peptostreptococcales; family Peptostreptococcaceae; genus Clostridioides; species Clostridioides sp. GD02367. Next base: position 340,458 of record NZ_JBJODK010000001.1, read on the forward strand.
CATCCTTCTGAGAATTCTCCAACCCATTGATTATATGAATAGCTATGTATCCAGCTTCATCTTCAGGCAATTTTATTCCTATCTTTTTTTCAATTTCATCAATTGCCCATAATCCAAATTCAAATTCTTCTCTATAAAGTTGTTTTGTCTCATTCAATATTAAGTTTGGTAATTTTATACCTTGTTTTTCTCTTTGGACAGCGAATTCTATGTGACTAGTTAAGGCTAATATTATTGAATCATTCACTTGAGTATTTAAAACTTCATTAGCCTTTTCTATAATTTCTTCTGAAATTTTAAAGTATTCAATAGAGGTCTTGTTAAGTATTTGATTGTATTTGTCTTTTTGATTATCTTGAACAAAATATTTCTTAGAAATCAAATTTTCATCTATCAAATCTCCTACTTTTTTCTTGAATCCAACTCCAGCACCAGTAATAATTATTTCTGTGCCATCTTCTAGGGAGCTTACTACTACATTGTTATTAAATATTTTTTTTATATTCACTATAAATCCCCTCTAAAAAAAATCTCTCATCACAATTACATAGTATATTATATTTAATTTAATGTCAATATTTAAAATTTCATTTTCGAATATATTTTGCATTTTCCCCTATAATACTACAATAACAAAATATTTTAAATTCCCTTAATTAAATTGTCATATTTTATCGTTTTTTTATTTAAATATATTCAAGTATTTCTTTTGTGTATTCAATTAATTAAAATTACTCTATATTTTATCTTCTAAAACTAATTTTCAATTATTTTCAAGTATTTTAATTTAAAAAATATATGCTTTTATTGAAATTCAGATTATAGTGTATTGCTAATATTTTCTCAAATATATATGTATTAAATAATATAACTTTTAATTTTCATAAATTAGACTATATTTTTTATAATATTTTTTATAATTTTATTTGCATAATATTTTTTGTTTTTCTGTTAAATTATAGTACTTGTTTATCTCCTATAACTTTAAAAATACTTTTTTTAATTATTTACAATGCATTTTCATTCCTTTTATTTAGCTACATCTTTACTATTTTTATAAGCGTACTATTCATGTCTATTACTATCTTCAATGAATATTTAACATTTTATGTAAAATTTATAAAAAAATGTATATAAATTTAAATAAGTGACTATACTAAAAACATGATACGGATAACCAATAAGTTCAACCTATCTCCCCCAAAATAGAATGAGTTACAGTTTCCCCCAACTGTAGCTCATTTTCGTGTAATTTAATAGTTTAATCTATTTCATTATCTCTACTTTTTATAAACATTAATTTTCCATTATTTATTCCCCATAACTCATCAGCATAGAAATCAATTCTATCCAAAGTTATATCTATTATCAAACATTTACTTAATAAAGAGTAATTAACAAAACCTCTTCTAAAAACATAACATATATTAAACAAGCTCTTGATTAAAACTTAAGCTTGTTTAATAAAAAATAAAATAGTTTATTAGATAAGGAGTTTTTTTATGCCATTCATGGATTTATTAGAATACATTGAAGGTGCAAATCTTAAAGTTAAAACTAAAAATGGTGAAACTGTTAAAAGAATATATTTTAACAACTCTGCTACTCCATTAGTTTTAAAAAACGTGGTAGATAATTTAAATTGTGAGATTCCTTGGCTTACTTATATCAATGCTCCAGGAATAATCTCAGAAAAAAATACTTTAGAATATGAGAATGTACGACATACTATTCTCAAGCTTATTGATGGAGATAAAGAAAAAGACTCTGTTATTTATGTGAAAAGTGCTACAGAGGGAATCAACTTATTAGCAGAATTTTTTAAGAAAGAAAATTCAAATAAACTTGTTATTACTACAGCAATGGAGCATATGGCTAATTATCTGCCTTTTAAAGTTAATTTTCCTACAAAGGTTGTTGGAATTACAGAAAAATGAGAACTTGATTTGTGTTAATTAGAAAATATGCTTAAAAATAATGCTGGTAATGTATCTCTTGTTACAGTCACAGGTGCTAGTAATGTTACAGGTATAACCACTCCTATATATGAAATAGCAAGAATGGCTCATAAGTATGGTGCCAAGATATTAGTAGATATTGTTCAAGTAATTCAGCACAAACCTTTTTCAATGATGCCATATGAATGTGATGAGCATATAGATTTTATTGTTTTTAGTGGGCATAAATGCTATTCCCCACTAAATGGAGGTGCTCTAGTAGGCCCTAAATCATTCTTTGAAAAATTTACTCCTGCACTATATGGCTCAGGTTCTACCAAGTTTGTATCCGACGACAAAATAATATATGCAAATATCCCACAGCGTTTTGAAGCAGGATATCCAGAATATTTTGGAACTCTTGCAATGGGAAAAGCACTAAATACTTTAAATAAAATTGGTCTAAGCAGAATTTCAAGATATGAAAGAGAATTATTTTTATATACTAAAGAAGAATTGAAGAAAATACCCAACGTGATAATATATGGAGATAAATCAAACAATGTAATTATCCCAAATATATCTTTCAATATAAGTAATATGTATTATAAAGATGTCGCAAAATATCTAGTTAATAACTTTGGAATAGAAACTGGAGCTGGATTAGTAGGAGCAGATATTTATGTACAAAGACTATTAGGTATAAGCCCAAAAGAAGCATACATCAGATTTATGAGGGAAAATCCTGTAGGTCTTGTTAGGATAAGTTTAGGAATGTACAATACTTTTGATGAGATAGATAGATTTATATATGCTATTAAAACTTTGGCTTTTAAATAAGATTTTTCTATTCTTTTTCAGCAATAGATAAATATTAATCTTATTGCCACATAAAAAATGAACTATATCAAAATACTTTTAATCATCAAAAGAGATACATTTTTTATACAAAATCTATATAATATTCAATGTAAAAAGGTGAATTCATCTACTAGAATTCACCTTTTTACATTGAACCTTTATTTTTAAATAACATTTCTAAGTGTTGGGGGGATGTATTAAAAAATAATACCTGAAGTTTTCATTAATTTTTATCTAATAAGTATCAACAAGCATGGAATTCTTTATTCTTTGCCTATCTAGATAAGAAATTGCACTAGATACAGCTGTCTGACCTTGTCCTGCTGATTTTAGATATTGATATGGTTTACCAACACAATCTCCTGCTACATATAAACCTTCAATATTTGTATTCATATTTTTATCTGATTTTATATGTGAATCTTCTACTTCTAACCCTGGAACCATATATTTTGGAGATACACTATCTTTTATAATGAATATACCATCTATATCCAACTCACTTTTTCTAAGTACTAATTTACTAACTAATTTTTCACCCTTTATTTCTAAAGGTCTATCATCTATTATATTTATGCTACTATTAATTTTATTTTCCAATTTATACATAGGTATATAGTACACACTACTTGCTATTTCACTTAAAAAATTTGCTTCTTCTTCAGCTTCATGATTGTATCCTATTATAGCCACTTTTTTATTTCTATATAACATAGCATCACATGTTGCACAATATCCTACTCCTTTTCCAAGATACTCTTCTTCTCCATTTATCATCTTTCCATATTCAATACCTGTTGCTAGTACAACTGTAGTTGATTCATACGTATCATTTCCAGAAACTAATGTAAAATATTCACCCATACTATATACATTGTTAATTCTTTTTTGAATTATCTCTATTCCCATATCATCTATATGCTTTTTAAATTTATTTTTAAGGTCTAAACCACTTATATTTCCAATTCCCAAATAATTTTCTATAGAAGGTGCTTTAATAAGTTTTTGACTTATATCTTCATTTCCAAATAAAATTATATTTTTGTTTCTAATTTTAGCATTTATAGCAGCTGCAAGTCCTGCTGGCCCGCTGCCTATTATTGCAATATCATATCTCATAGCCTCACCTATTTTTAATAACCTTTCCTTTTTCTTTTATATAAATAATATATCATTAGATAATATCATTAACAATTAGGCACTTATTTGTAACCACTTCAACGATTTATATTATATAAATATAAACAAAAAAACTCACTGTGATGAGTTTTTTGTTTGCATATGAGATTTATTTTAATTACATATATGATTCAACTTTCTTTTTCAAATTATCTTTAGGTATGAATCCTATTAATCTATCTACAGGTTTTCCATCTTTAAATATTATTACAGTTGGTACTGTAGATACTTCAAATTCTTGAGCTAATTCTATACTTTGGTCTATATCCACTTTTAAAAAATTTGCTTTTTCAGCCATCTCATTTCCTAATGCTTCATATACTGGTGATAACATCTTACAAGGTCCACACCAAGTTGCGAAGAAATCTACAACCACTAATCCATCTTTATTTTCTACTTCGTTTATAAATTCATTGTTATTTATTATTTTTGACATAACATATATCTCCTTTATTGTTTTCTTGATATTAATATACTACGACCCATGTAACAGTTCAATTAGTCACTTTTTTGTAACTACTCATTTTTAATAATTTTAATCTTACACCAGGTATAATTGTAATGTTAAATATTTATACTATAAACTTTTATTTTTCACTTAATTATAGTTGACATTTCACTATTTAAGTTATAAAATCTAATTAATAACTACCTATGTAGTTACTAATATTTTATAAAAGGAGTTTACCTATGGATGATATAGTTAATGAGTTACAAAATATAGGATTTACAAAATATGAATCTCAAATATACATAGCATTATTAAAAGAAAATCCTTTAACAGGATACGAGATAAGCAAATTATCAGGTGTCCCACAATCAAAAGTCTATGAAAATATAACAAGACTAATAAACAATAATATAATTATCAATGTTGGAGCTGACCCCATTAAATATGTACCTATAAATCCTAGTGAATTATTAAAAAATAAAAAAGAAGAATTTAATAATTCTATAGACAAACTAAATGATAACTTACAGGTATTAAATAAAGGTAAGAATATAGAATATGTTTTAAATATAAAAGGTGATAAAAATATCTTAAAAAAAGCAACAGAAATGATAAATAATGCAAGTCAAGAGATTATAATTTCTTGCCCCTATGAAGAAATTCTTGAACTAAAAAATGACCTTCTAGTTGCTTGTAAAAAAAATATTAATGTTGAAATACTACTTTTAGAAAATAAAATGCTTGAAGGTCTAAGTAATGTTCATATTCATGGAGGAAATGATACTACACTTGAAAATAAAAAGCTTTACAAAGGAATGATTTTAATTGTAGATAACAATGAAATATTGACAGGAAACTTATCTGAAGGAAGTGAAGCTATTTCAATTTGGACAAAAAACTCTAATATTTTATATATTGGAACTCAATACATAAAACATGAAATTTATATTTCAGAAAAAACAAAGGGAGGTTTCAAAAATGAACAAAATTAAGATTAAACAAGTTGATGCTTTTACAACTGTACCTTTTGGTGGAAATCCTGCTGGTGTAGTTACTGATGCATCCAATATTTCTGATGAAATCAAGCAAAATGTGGCTAAAGAAATGAACTTATCAGAAACTGCATTCGTTTCAAAATCAAATGTAGCAGATTTCAAAGTGCAATTCTTTACACCTGGCTTAGAAGTTGATTTATGCGGTCATGCAACAGTAGGAGCTTTTCATGCACTTTTAGAAGAGGGAAAACTTGATACTAATAAAAATATATTTTATCAAGAAACAAAAGCTGGTGTGCTATCCGTAGAACTTAAAGAAATAGATAATGAAAATATATTTATGATGGAGCAAAATTCTCCTGAATTTGTAAATTTAGATAACTACAGAAAAGAACTTGCTAAAATGATAGGTGTAAATGAAGATAGACTTCTTGAATATCCAATTATGAAGGTAAATACTGGACTTTGGTGGCTTGTATTTGGATTAAAATCTTTAGATGATTTAAAAAATATTTCTCCAGACTTAAATGAAATCAAAAAATTTAGTGGTGAAAATAACATAATTGGTATAACTCCATTTTGCATAGAGACTATAGATAAAAAATGTGACTATCATTTAAGATCTATTGCACCATATGTTGGAGTTACAGAAGACCCTGTATGTGGAACTGGAAATGCTTGTGTATCATCTTATATAGTACAACATAATATTTTAGAAAAAACTAGTTTTATTGGTGAGGAAGGTAATTTTATAAACAGACCTGGAAAAGTATATGTAAATATAGAAAAGGAAAATAATGATATATCTTCTGTAAAAATTGGAGGAAGTGCTTATACTGTTTTAAGTGGAGAAATTATGTATTAATCCTTTATCTAATTTAATAAAAAAAATACTAGTCAATTAAGACTAGTATTTTTTTATCTATTTTCTAATGAATTTACTCTAATATATATAATAATATCATACTTAAGAGCAAATCTTTTTATTATTAATTAGTTACAAATCAACCTAATACAATATGATTACTGTAGATTAATCTATATAAAATAATAATTATTTATTGATTATTTATCATCCTCAACAAGTTTACTTAATGTCTTATCAGATAAGAATAATAGTATAGCTGCAACAAATAGTATTACTGGAATTACAGTGTATACCTTAATCATATCAAATTTAAGAGTGAATGCATATATATATCCATATCCTTGACCAGCTAAGAAAGTGGCAAATGTCCATACTCCCATAAGAACACCTAGAAGTTTCTTAGGTGCATACTTACTTACGAAAGAGTTACCAAGTGGTGAGAATAACATTTCTCCAAAACTTAGAAGTATACCAAACATGATTATCCATATTATACTAGCTTTAGCAGTTTCAGGAGCTCCAACACCTCTTGAAAGTTCTGCTCCAACAAGCATTAAGAATGCAAGACCTAAGAATGTTAATCCAAGACCTGTCTTTTTAAATAAACTTATATCTCCTTGTGGTCTACTAGCAAGTTTGAACCATAATGCTCCAAGAACTGGACCTAGTACTATACATACAAGTGCATTTAATGAGTCAAACCAAGCAAGAGGAATTTCAAACCCTCCTATAGTCATGTCTACAAATGCTGCACCATAATCATAAACTGCAAGATAAGTTAAGTACCAGAATAACCAGAATACTACAGAGAAGAATGAAATAAGTATAATAGCCCAAATTCTCTTCTTATCCATACCTGTAAGAGGCGAATTATCTTTTGCTTCAACTTTTTCAGCAACTACACCTTCTTTAAATGGTCTCTTTCCTGCATTTCCAAGGAATCTCCATCCATATGTGAACCATATAGCACCTATTACACAAAGTACAGCTGCTATGAAGAAACATTGAGAGAATCCAAGCACACCATTTTTTGCAAATGTCTTAGCATAAAGTATCCCAACTGCTGTAGTTCCAATAAAAGAACCTATGTTAACAAAAGAATACTGTACTGAGAATGCTGTATCAAGCTCTTCTTGATTATCAAAAAGCTGTCCATTTACTGCTGATACGTTTCCTTTAAAGAATGCAGTACCAATTGAAACTAATATTATCATTGCATTTACCATAGAAACTGTAGTTGCAATAGAACCAAGATAATATCCTATTCCCATGATAAGCATACCTATAGGTATAGTATACCTAGCTCCTATCCATCTATCTGATATATATCCCCCAATGATTGGTGCAAGATATGTGAATGCAACAAGGTTAGCTTGCATTATAGCAGCTTGCCCCTTATCTATTCCAAGACCACCATGAATTACAGCTGTTGTAAGGAATATATAAATTAAAAATTTAGCAGAATAATATGCTGCTCTTTCAAATGAGAAAGTTGTAGAACAGATATAAAATCCTATAGGGAATTTACCCTTCTTATTTACTGTTGTGCTCATAAGTTTAAATCCTTTCTTAATTGTATTTTTATATTTTTACGTTTTATCCAGATTCTTTCTTTTTAATGAAAGATATGGTGACATTGTTTTGTAAAACAATTTGTAATAATTATTAAGATAATTGCGTTTTTATTTGTAGAGTTTATCTTTTCATGGAACAAATTTAATATGCTTTTTAATTATAAAGTTAAATTATATAAATTCATTATTTTCAGATATATTTATAAATCATTAGATTCTTACTTAAAACCATGAAAAAATCTTCACCATAGCAATTCTTATTTTTTTACGTGATAGTATTTTACAAACTAAATTCCTCCTTTTGTGGCGACTTATATAATTACATTTAAGTGCTTTTTTAAAGGAGTCTCAAATAAAGCAACATATATTTATTAAAATAATGTTTTTATTTACTTTTTAAATCTATATATTACTTCATCTAACCAATTCTCAACTTAAACAAATAAACTACTATCTATTCACAGATTAGATTTATTTCTTATAATTAAGCTTATACTAAACACTGTGAATCTAAACATAAAAACTGTTACTTTAAAGTGATTATCAACATATTCGTTTTAATAATATTAACCGAAGCTATGTTATGTATTTATAATGTATTTCACACAAAAATGCCTCAATTTGAAAACTTTTTCACGAATATTTATTTTTCACCTCCCCCTATTTATTTCACCATGTAAATCGTACCATAAATATATACTTATATGCAAGGAAAAAATCGATTAATCGACAGTAAATAATTAGAAAAATTTAAATTATATTTGTCAAGTATATTATATAAAATATTTTGTATGGAAATATAAATTAAATCAATCTCTAGAATGTTTTTTAGAAATGAAATTTTGACCTTTTTATTAGTTTATTTATTTCTTAAAATAAGCGTTTTGTATTCAATATATAATAAGCAAATCATACATTTCAAAATAGATATATTTTCTAAAAATAATTACAGTAAATAAGATATAAAAAAATCCAAATTGAATTTAAGAAATTTATTACGTTAATTAAATAACTGTTATATATTTAATTAACTTAATAGATTTCTTAAATTTTCAAACTTATATATACTTTATCTTCTAAAAATGATTTCTTATCTTAAATTTCTAAATGTAGATAAATACAATTATTTCAAGTACATTATAAGTAATCTAACTAAATACGCCTAATAAATATTCTTTTAACAATATTGAAGCATTTATAAATAATTATATTTATTTATTATCTTAATTACACTTTAACTAAAAAAGAAAAAGTTTATTTAAAAACAAACTATTTAATCATTCCATATTACTCTAATAAAATTATTAACAAATTTTGTACAACTATAATTTTTCAAGTTATACTGTAAATATACAGTAATTTTCTTAATTATAAGTTTCATCATATATTTAGTCTTATTTTGTCGATTATATTTTTTTGAAAATATCCTAATCCAAAAACACTCTATTACAATAGATTTTCATATATAAAAAATAGTTCCTAAACAAATAACTATAAATGAAATTTAAATAAGATGGATTCTATTCAATATAGTATCCATCTTATTTGTTTAAAATAAAAAAATATTTGATAATATTATACAATTTTTAACCTAGATAAACCATCATACTATAAATCCAAGTAGCTAATTTTATAAATTGATTAAAAACAACAAAAAAATATTTATAAATGTATATTTTAAAATTAATTTTATACTTCACTTTACCTTTTGTGTTGAATATTAATTTTTTCAAATTTATTACAGTCTATATTTAAATTATGTATAATTATTTTAAATTCAATATTTTTTATGTTTTAATACTTACAATCTAAATTATATTCTGCTCGTATTTTTTAATTATATTTTATTAGATTATGATTTTTAAATAAAAGATACTATAAAATACTTTATTGAGGTATATGACTTGATATATATGAACTAACTTCATCAGGAGAGATATCTAAAATAGTTGCAAATTCTTCATTCAATAATCTTTCGGCTTCTTTCATTATATTGTCATCTGCTTGATGTGTTTTTTTACCAATAGATTTTACATACTCTTTATTATCATATATACTTCTTATTAGTTTTATTAACTCTTCACATTTACCATTTCTAAGTATTTTTTTAAATTGCTCACTTCTTGTTTTTTCATTGTCTATCCATAGTGTATCCATATTAGGAATATCATTTATTAATGAAATAACATTAATTTTAGAAAGTAACTTTCTCATTGGTACTTTCTCATTATCTACAGGAATTTTTATTACTGTGTTACTAGAGTAAATAGGGCTTAACACATAATACTCTTTTTTTATTCCTTTTGTAATCTGTTCGTTTGTTATATCCAGGACTTTACATACTCCTGTCATACCATACATTATATAATCATCAACCTTAAACAAAAAACATCACCATCCTTAATAAAAAATAGCTTTGGCAACTGAATTCATCTTGCCAAAACTATCTGCTATATATTATATTTTAACATATTTTGGGACTTTAATGTGAATAAAACTTATATTATTAAAATAAAAAAATACATTAACCACTAGTTAATGTATTTTTTTAGATTTACATCGCAAATATAAATTAAAATAGTTTATATTTTATGAGTACTTATAAAATTGGAGCTTGACTATTCATTGAATATCCATCACTTCTTACATCGTTTATCTCTAATATTTCATTCTTTATTTCGACTTTAGTAAGTTTCTTAACTGCTCCATAAGACTCTTTCAATGAAAGTTCATCTCCCCTTCCAGAAATAACCCATAAAATCTTGTACCCTTTAGGTACTACTTGTAGTTTACTTTCACCTTTCCCATCAGTAAAATAAACTAACAAATTAATCTTTTTATTATTGGCATATTCAAATACTGGAGAAAATCTAGTACCTCCACCTATACTAATTCTATCTTTTAGGTCCTTTTCGTTTCTCACCTTGTATACACGTCTAATTTCGTTATCACATTCTATAACCGTAATTTCATGACTATAGTTTTTCACAATATTGAGAACTTCTTTAATCGCTTGTTTAAACTCTTCATCACTGATACTTCCACTTATATCAAGAGCAACTGCTATTTCTGCTTTATGACTTCTAAGCTCCCCTCTCAGGTCTAATCTATTTGGTTGTCTTCTATTTCTTCTTGTTATAGTCTTCTTTTTATTACTTTCAACTGTACCCATTATCCTATTAAGGTACAAGTTCCATGGCAATTCACCTTTACTATTTTTAATTGATGATATCATACTTTCTAAGTAAGCAGGAATTTTACCTTTTTGAGAACTATTAATAAATTTTTCAGTAAATTCTTTAAGAGTTTTTTCATCTATATCATTAGATTCTTCCCAAATATTATGAGTGTTTTCTGGACTATATTCAGTTTCTATATTTCCATATTTATCACTATCATCTTCTTCACCATCTTCATCCTCTTCTAGTAAATCTAATTCAGTTTGGATTTTTTCTACATAATATTCAAAAGGCTCATATGGCTCAAGTTTTAAGGAATATTTTAAATTTACCCATTCCAAAGTAGTTGCATATGGTGGCAAATTAGTTAAGAATTTATTTACTACTATGTCCATTGCCATATTGATAGCTAATGTACTGTACTTTCCTTTTAATTCCTTAGCTCTCACCAAATGCATAGATAGTATGTGATGAATTTCATGTTTAATTGTAGTTTCCATTTGCTCTATATCAAGTGTTAAAAAAACCATTGGATTAAAGTATATAACATATTTAGCTCCTTTAAAATTTACACCTGTAGGGCTACTTATATCAAATCTTATCTCTCTTGACATCTGAAACAAAAAATATCCATAAAAATTATCCTTTTCTTCCATAAGACTTAAATTAACTTTATCTATAAGATTAAAAAACTCATACTTAAAATCTTGTGGTATATCTACATCAAATTTCTCATTCGCACGATTTGCCTTTAGCATAGAATGAGTACTTATAATTTCACTTGCTTTATTATAAAGTTCTTTTGCTTGCTTATCAAAATAATTTTCCATACATTATCCCCTTATTAGACTATAAGATTCAAAATATGATTTTACGAACTCTTCATTTTCTATGGCTTTTTTATACACTTCAGTATAACTGTTTCTAATATCCTTCATAATTCCTATCATTAAGTCTACAGGATATACTTTTAAAAATTCAATAAATCTATTAACATATTGATTTGATTCATATTTATCATTCTTAATATTTAATTCTAAGTTTTTTAAGATATTCATAGCTGATAGATAAAGCCTTGTATGACTTTCATCTTTTACTCTTTCTATAATAGAATCATCCATAGATTCTCCTAAAAAAACATCTTCATAAGATATTAATGGTTTAGAATCTGATTCAATAAAACTTATAAACTCTTCTGCAATAACCTTACCTATATTCCCTTTTATAACATTTAAAAATACTGCTCTAGGAATTGAATTGTTTTTTTCTTTATAAACTTTATAAATTTTAGATACTCTTTCATAACTTCTAGGAGTCGCTCTTACATCATCTTCATTTATTTTATGAAGATATTCTGGAAAAGTAGAAATAAATTCTATAACTTCTCTTTCAATTCCTTCATCAACTGCCCACTTTAACCATTGTGTATGCTCACTCTCCATATTCAGCCAAACAAATCTATTTTCTTGGGCTGCATCCATATCCACAACTTGATAATCAAAGTCTGAACCATATTTACTTGATGGGTTCATTGCTGCCAAAATCTTTACATCATCATGCAACTTATATCCATTAATCTCTCTATTCAAAATTAAATTCATAAGTTCTTGTTGCACTGTATGTTCACAACGATTTATCTCGTCTATAAATAAAAGAACACTCTTACCTTTAGATATCTCTTCATCAATTTCTCTTAATTTGTTATGAACAGCATATACTGTTGTTTTCTTTTCAATCTTATATCCATTTGAATTAACTCCTACATAAGATTCTATAGTTGGAAGACCACCTATTTCACCCTCTTTAAGAAGGTTCCCATCAATAACAACTAAACTCCAATTATTTTCTTCAGCAAGTTTTTTTGCTAAAGCTGTTTTTCCTATCCCACTTTCTCCCACTATTAAGGGAACTTCTCCAGTGGATAATATTAAGTCAACGCTTTTTAATGTGTCTATAAAATTCATTTTTCTCTCTCCTACATAATCTTTAATTTCTCATCCACAGCTATTTTTTTTGCTGTCTTACTTCCATACTTATAAATAAACATAATTTTATCTATTGGCAGATTTTCACTATTCCTATCTATAACACTACAGTTTAAAAAATCTCTAACATATTTTTCTTCAACATTTTCCTTTGATAATACGTCTTTTAATACTCCCTCTAATTCATCTTTAGATATTTTCTTTATAATATATTTAATCACTAAAATGTTAACTTTCAAAAACTCTAACATTTTATTCTTATCTAAATCAGTTATAAAGCCAATAGCTGCTTCATTATTTTTTATAGCTATAATTTCTGCATTATAACTAGGTGATTCTATATATCTTAATGCATCATAACTTATTCTAACTGCCTCTTCTTGTACACTTTCATAAGGCTCTTTTATAAATTTTATTGAATCATAATTTTTTCTTACTGCTAATAATTGCAGTTCTTCACTTGGATTTTTAGCATACTTAATAGCCCATCCAGCTTGATTTATAGCCATCTTAATAACTCTATCAGTTGGATTTTTGATATAGTCTAGTATACTCCATCCCTCATTTACTGCTTTTATCATCATATCTTCAGTTGGATTATCTACAAATTTAATCGCCCTAACATTATTATCTATTGCTAACTCTTGCATTTCTCTAGTTGGATTATTTATATATTCTAGTACAAGCCCATTTTCTTTGATAGCTAGTAGTTTCATTTCATCAGTTGGATTATTTAAAGTAGATATAATATTAGGATTATTTTTTATCATTTCAATAACTCTTGCCTTTTCCATAATATGCCTTTCTCTCTATAATTATTTTTATCTCTATACTAATTATAATAATCTATTCCTATTTATATAATTGTTTCTTATTATAATTAATATACTTTTTAAGCAAATTTAAACAGAATAATTATACCAATATATAAAAAAATTTCTAAAATACAGTAAAATTAAATACATATACATAAATTTAATTCCATTATCTGTAAATCTAGATAAGATTTTAATACTTCTATTAATAATAAAAAAAGACTAGACAATATGTCCAGCCTCTTTTTTATATAAATTCACATTATTTTTAATCGTTAGCATCTAGCCATTTAGTTAAAACTTCTATATATTTATCATTTTCTTCAACAAATGGCATATGTCTTGAATACTCAAATAACTCCCACTTACTATTAGGAATTCTATCATACATAGTTTTTGCAATGTATGGTGAACATAAATCTATTGCTCCACTAGTTACTAAGCAAGGTTCCTTGATTTCATGTAATCTATCTGTAAACTCATATCCAGAAAGTGTCCCTGTAGGCGAAAATTCATTTTGTCCCCATCCTACAATATATGCTTCAGAACCTGATTTTTTAGGTCTTCTTAGACATTCAGGAGAATCTTCTGTTACTTCACCTGCACAATACATTTCCATAAATTTTTCTAGCGCATCATTATATTCCTTGCTAGAGTAATCTCCAGTATTTACTGCATCAAGCAATGCTTTTTGGTCAGCCTCATCCATATATGAGATTCTTCTTTTTTGTTCTTTCTCCCAAAGCTTTGCAGAAGAAAGAGTAGATGAAAGAATGTATGACTTGATACCTTGTGGTTTATACTCAAGAGCATACCAAATAGCCTGCATACCTCCCCAAGATTGACCTAATAGATGAATTTCTTCAAGTCCTAGATGCTTTCTCAGTTCAATAAGCTCCTTTATCCAAGTGTCAGCATTAAATAACTCAGGATGCCCTTCTACAAATGAATTTCCACAACCAATTTGGTCATACATTATTACTTGTCTACCACTCTCAGCTACCTTATCCAATACTTCAAAATAGTTGTGTGTAGAACCTGGTCCTCCGTGAAGTAGTACTAATGGTTTCTTCCCTTCAGTGTTTTCTCCTACTATACGATAATAGGTTTTAAAACCTTCAAAAGGCATATATCCTTCAGTAATTTTCATGTTTATCTCCTCCAATTTGCTATTATGAACAATAATTATGTTCATTAATATGGCTATTTAAAGCTTATAATACACCTTTATTGATGTATTTTAATCTTTACTTTTGTGTTCATAAATAGTATAACATAAAAGAAAAAAATCTCCATACCAAATCAATTATAAAATCACATTAACTATATAATTTTATTTTATGTTAATAATAATAGATATATTTATAGTTATATTGTTCGATAATATATATAGTAATATAAAATATTATTTCCTCAATAGAATATAATTATTTTATATTCATTATAATATTTTGTATTCTACAATGTTTTACATTAAAAAAGATATCTTTGTATTTCTATTTGCTTATCTTTTTATCGATTTTTACAGTATTTTTTAAATAAAATATTGTTAACTCCATTTCAAATAAAATTGGTTTTATGATAAAATTATTTTTATTATATTTTAAAGGAGGCTTGTATTTGAACAATATCGATTTACTTAAAGTTATAAAGTTATCTTTAGGATGCTCTCTTGCTATATTTATTGCTTGGCTATTAAAATTAGAATACTCAATGGTTGCTGGAGTTATAGTACTACTTACAGTAAAGAACACTAAAAAAGAAACTCTTAAAGGCTTTATTGGAAAGTTTTATGGTTTTCTTTTATGTACTCTTTTTTCCTACTTATGTTTTAATATTTTAGGATATAATTTGACTTCATTTTCAATATTTATATTTATAATTATACCAATTTGTTTTTTATTAAATATTCAAGATGTCATTGCTATGTGTGTAGTCATCGCATCCCATTACTTCATTCAAGAAGAAACATCTATTAAGTGGATTTTAAACGAAGCTGGAATATTTGCAATAGGGACTGGAATAGGTGTCATAATAAACATGTATATTCCAACAAATATACATAAAATCTATGAAGTTCAAAAAAAGTTACAAGAAGAAGTGAGCGTTGTACTTATAGACATTGCAGATATTATTGTAAACCCTAAAAAAGAGAATGAATATAGTAGAGATTTATATACATTAAATTCACTTATTGATAGAAGTATTTCTGAAACTTATGATAATATTAATAATACTTTATTAAATGACACTAAATTCTTCTTAGAGCACATGGATATTATAAAAAGTCAAAGGGATATTTTAGAAAGTTTGTATGGTTATGTATCTCAACTAAATTCTACACCACCACAAGCTCATATTCTATCTGCTTTCATACATAAGATAGGTTATACCAAATTTGAAGCTGAAACAGGAAATCTACTTCTTGAGGAATCGGATAGATTATTGTCAAGTATGAAAAATCAACCTTTACCTGTAAATAGAATAGAATTTGAGAATAGAGCCATTTTATTCTTATGCTTGACTAAGTTAAAACAGTTTTTAATTAATCGTATACATGCTCAGGAACTTAGAGATAATAATTTTTATAAATAAAAAGAGGAGAAATACAGTAGTTGACCCAACTAAAAAATATCAGATATAATGTTAAATGCGCCCCCAATAAGAGGGCGCAATGTTTATAATTTATTCTACGGTCATGAGTTAATCATTATTCATATCGAATATACATTACTTGACCAAGTCCAATATTAGCTTTTTCATCGGTAATTTCTATTTTAATAGTCACATCATTTTTTTTGCAGTACTTCGCTAATTCTGCACCAGAACGATTTCTACCACTAAAATCTAAAGAAAAAGGCTTATCATATTCAAAAGGATATTCAACAGGTTTACCTTCTGGCGCTAATGCAAACATCCCATATGGTGTGTTCATAAATCCTATTACAGCAATCGTAAGATTTGATGGATTTAAATTTGATTTACTACCTATAAATTTAACTGTATTTACTGATGAATTAATTACAATACATCGAACACCTTCATACATTACATGTTTGTCCTTTATATCTCCAAATTTTCCAACAACCTTTGCCCCTTCTTGATGTGGTAACATAGTGTGCTTCCCAGGTGGTGCTGGTTTTTGAGTTTGTACTACTGCTCCAACTGTTGGATATGCTGTTTTATCAAATGGTAATGGGTGGCTAAGACTCTTGTATATAATGTCCTTTCCTGCTGACTTATTAGCATCAATATCTACATGATACAAACGCCCATCACCAAAACGTATAAGATTCCACTGGTGGTCATTTGATTTACTGTGGACATAATAAGATTCAATTCCCATCGCATCACACAAAGCCTTCATGCTCCTAGCCATTCCAGAGCATGCTCCTTTTTTAGTAACCAATGTATAGGCAGTATTGGCTCCCTCTGCTGCGTTCCAGTCAACATATGTTGTGTTATTTTTAATGTGATTATAGGCAACTAAAATCTTAGCATCTGTGGTCATATTCTTTGTGATTTTCTTATTCATAAAATCTGCTGTTGCTTGTGCTACTGAATTCAATTGTGCTTGTGACAGCTTTGGGCCATATATGCTATTAGTTCCTGTGACATAGCTTTTTGGTGTCTTTGCTGTTACTTCCTTGGCTGTCATACCATAAACTGTCATACTCATACCTGAGGTTAAAACTATTGTTGCAATCAATAGCTTGGTAGCTAACTTCCTAATTTTTTTCATACTCAATATTCTCCTTTATAAAATATAGTTACTTCCTATTCCTTGCCATTAATAAGGCTCACTTTGGATTTAAAAAGGTGGATTGTCAACATGTCTGTTTCTACATTCATACTTTTGTGAAATGTTCAAATTTCATGGAAAATCTAGTCGATATTTTTACATAGTTTGTATACAATATAACTAGAAAATCAGTGCCTTTGCTGTCAGCTTGATAAAATAATGTTAATTAATATGTTCAACACCAATATCATGTAGCAAATGCTATCTCTATCCAATTATTAGTAATGGCAAGAATAAATAGAATTGTAAATAATAGAGTTAAGGCTAATTTTGTATACATTTTATACAATCTCCACCTAATATTATATCTATTATAATTTTAATATTCAATACAGTTTCTGGAAAAATATAGAATGTATTCATAAAAATACTATATTATGATAAATTTTATTATATTTTAACTATACTATAAATATTATTCATTTAAATATAGTTACAAGTTTAAAATAAAAATATTACTGGAATTTTTTTATTCCAGTAATATTTTTATTTTAAAGTAGATAAAAGTCTTTATAAAATTTATGCAAATATTTTTATCTCTAATATTGTTATAGTCTTTATAATAACCTAACTATCTAGGTTTAAATAATCTGATATATCATAAAAATAGATATTAAAAATTGTATACGAACTATTTTCTGAACATACATCAATGTCATGACCCAAATTATCTATCATTTTCTTTACAAAATATAACCCCATTCCAGTAGACTTATACAATTGATTTCTTCCATTTGTACCTGTAAAACCTTTATCAAAAATCCTAACTATATCTTCTTCACTTATGCCTATTCCAAAATCTTTTATAGATAATACTACTCCATTTTCTAACTTTCTTGAATCAAACTCAATTTTACCAGCTTTTTTAGAATACTTTATGGCATTATTAATAATTTGGTCTAAAATATATGACATACATTTAGAGTCTGTATAGACATCATAGTCTAGTTTATTTAAACTAACTTCAATGTTATTTTTTATAAGCAAAAATGAGTTATTTTTTACAGCCATTTTTACTAATTTTTCTAATTTAACCTTATTTATAAATACATCTTCAAACATGGTATTACTTCTACTACTATATAAAATGGAGTTAACTAAAAAGTTTATCTTAGCAACTTGATTCTTAATATCTATACTATCTTCTATACTGCTTAACCTATCTGTAATTATACTCAAAGAAGATATTGGAATCTTTATTTCATGAACCCACTTAGCCATGTACTCATCTAATTCTTTTAAAGATTGTTTATAAATTTCTATATCATTGTTATTTTTTATTTTTAGATTTTCTATAATAGCTCTCATTAGATTCTCTTCAAAAGATTGTCCCTCAACCAAATAACCATCTATTTCACCATTATCTTCTATACAATCATATAAACTTTTATAACTATTTCTAAAGCTGATATAATCCACAACAAAAAATAATATTGTTATAAATATTACTAAAAAATCCAAATATACCAACTCTGCATATTTATTTTTAAATACATCTATAGCAAATAAGTATATATTTATTATACTGACTATAATTAAACAGATGATAATATACTTAGACCTACCTTTTAAATATTTCGCTATCATTGTATTATATATCCTATGCCCTTCTTAGTTTTTATAAAATCATCAAAACCTAACTCTTTAACTTTACTTCTCAATCTATTCATATTTACAGTAAGTGCATTATCTGTCACAAACTCATCATTATTCCATAGAGTCATCATAAGACTTTCCCTTGATACAACTCTATTCTTATTTTTTAATAATAAGGTTAAAATTTTTATTTCATTTTTAGTCAATTCTAAACTTTCATCCTTGTATTTGTGCTTTATAATTCCTCCTCCCACATCAAATATCAACTCGTCGTAGTACATAATACTACTAGAGTCACTATAATTGTAGACTCTTCTTATTATACCGTTTATTTTGGTAACTAATATATCTATAGAAAATGGTTTGGTAATATAATCATCTGCTCCATTATTTATCCCCATTATTAAATCCATATCAGAATCTCTTGATGATAAAAATATTATTGGTACATTAGAAATAGCTCTAATTTTCTCACACCAGTAAAAACCATTATATAATGGTAAGTTTACATCTAAAAGTACTACATCTGGTTTTTTGTCTATAAATTCATCTAAAACTGCTTCAAAGTTATTAATTAATTCTACATTAAATCCCCATTTATCCAATGCAAGAGCAATTTCTTTTGATAAATCAATATCGTCTTCTACTAATAAAATTCTATACATTTGCGTACTCTCCATTATTTTAATATTTAATTATGTTATAAAGTATTAATATAATAACATATTTTATATAGGTTTATCGGTCAAATTCTTTAGTTAATCAACAAAGAGACTCTTATTAAAAGAATCTCCTCGTTTTTTAGTAATTTATCAATTAGTTTTTATATACTACACGCTTAAACTTACTGACAGATACTGCTCCATATATTATAAATATTATCAAGCATATAACTAAACTTAGTATATATATACTAAATAAATTAGCCATCAGTAATTCTCCTGCTAACCTCAATGCAAAATAGCTAGATATTGTTGCACTTAACATTGGTAAAGTATAAAAGATAGCTACTTCTTTAAGTATAGCTCTATTTATATCTTTTTCTGTAGTACCTATTTTCAATAAAATCTTGTATTTATCTTTATCTTCATATGCATCACTATATATTTTCATGTAAATTATACTTCCAGCCACAAGTGCAAATACTAAGAATAAAAATACAAGCACTACATATGCAAACTTCATCCATTGACTTTCATTTTGAGCTTTATATCCATTTTGAATATAACCATTTTTTAAACTTAGATTCTTTTCAATATTTTTAAACATCACCTGGCTATTTTCTTCTTTAGATACTTTTGCCCCATAAAAATATACTTGTTGTCCTTTATTTCTTAATTTGAAATATGTATCATCATTTACTACTATGATACTTTGATTAAATCCTGTGCCTAACACTGGAACTTTTACTTCTCCCTTTGAAATATTATATAAATGTCCATCAAGGGTTACATGAGCTTCTTTTGTAGCTACTGTTACTATAGTTTGAGGGCTTTTTAACTCTATTACATTATCTCCTCTAACTAGCTTATCACCATACTCTTTTAATTCTTCATCATGACCATTTTCTTTAAGGATATTGCTAAAATCGCTATATTTTATTATAGCATTAGTTTTGTCATAAACATTCTTACTATCTGTGTTTTCTAAAATTGTTAGCTCTGGGTTTACTGAATATTTTATCTTATTAGTATCTTTTATTATATTCTCTATTTGTGTTTTATTCACTTCATCTTTGTCCAATGAAACTATACTGACAGTATATACATTTCTTTGCTCTTGAGCATTTTGATGTATAAATTTCATTGCAACTGATGCTCCAAGAGTAGATATTGTAGTGGTTATAATTATTGCTATTATAGCATAAGTTTTATAGTTTTTATTTAATCTGTAATTTATATTGTTTATTGCAATTATATTGTTTCCATTAAATAATATTTTTTTATTTTTTATTATAATATCAAATATAACAGGAACAACTGATTTAAATAGTCCATAAGTCCCAACTATTATTATAGCTATAACAGGTATTACACTCATTATATTTCCAGTCCTTATATTAGTAGAAAGGTAATAACCATATCCTATTACTATAATTGATATTATAGCTAAAATATATATACCTATTCCTACTTTAGGTATTTTTTCTTGCTTTTTAGATGTATTAATTAGATTTATTACGCTACTTCTACATATTGTTATAAAACCTTTTATAGCCATTACTATAAATATAGAAATAAATATCAAAGTAGTATATAGTATAGCTTCCATGCTAAGTCCATTAGATACCTTTATATCAAATCCAGATAACTTTATTATCACTACTTGAAAAAATCTAGAAGTTATTATTCCTATAATTATTCCTGTTATACAAGAACTTACCCCTATAAGCATATTTTCTACAAAATATATTCTTCCTATCGTATATAAGTCTAACCCCATAAAAGACAATATCCCAATTTCTTTTGACCTATTTTTAAAAAATATATTTGTTGCATACCAGATGAAGAAAAATAAAAATACTGATAGTATCATTATTACAGCTATTAACACTGATAATGTAAAATTTTTATTTTCTCCTTGCAATACATTTATAGCATCACCATATCTTAATAATTCAAAATTAGTTAGTACAACTACTGAAAAAACCATAGATATAAAAAATGCTAGATACGTTCTTATATTACTCTTAAAATTATTATACGCAATTCCAAGTATACTCACTTACATGTCACCTCCCATAGAGGCCAACATATCCATAATTTTTTTATAAAATTCTTTTCTGTTACTTCCTTTGTTTAATTTGCACTTTATATTCCCATCATTTATCATGTATACTTCATTAGAATAACTTGCAGTTAGAGGGTCATGTGTAATCATTATAATAGTAGCATTATTTTCTCTATTTATTCTTTCTAATGATTCTAAAAGCTCATATGCTGACTTAGAGTCTAAAGCACCTGTTGGTTCATCTGCAAATATAACTGCTGGGTTTGTAATTAATGACCTAGCTGCTGCTCCTCTTTGTTTTTGCCCTCCTGATAACTGATAAGGATATTTATCTAAATGATTTTCTAATCCAAATTTTTTGGCTATAGAAAATACCTTAGCTTCTATTTCCTTACTTTTCTTTTTTCCTAATGCTAGAGGAAGTGCTATGTTATCCATTAACTTCATGTTATCTAATAAATTGTAGTCTTGAAATATAAATCCTATTTTTTCTCTTCTTAGTTTTGACAGTTCATTATTTTTTACTTTTGATATATTAATTCCATCTAGGATTATCTCTCCTGAAGTTTGTTTATCAAGTGTAGACATAAGATTTAGTAATGTTGTTTTCCCTGCACCAGATGGACCCATTATCGCTATAAAATCACCTTCATTGACTGTAAGAGATATATTTTTTAATACATTTGTTCTAAATCCTTTTATCCCATAATCTTTTGATATATTTTTTATTTTTAATATTTCTTTCATAATAATAGCCTCCAGTTGCTAATTTTTTAATATATGTTTATTTTAAAGGTTTTATATAAATAAATCCTTAAGCAAATATTACATTTTAACTGTTAACATTACACTTTCGTAACATAGGCAAAAAGGCTATTAAAGTATTTAGTCTATAACTTTATATTATCAATTTATATTTGAGATATGTTTTTTAGCACTCTCAAAATTGTTCACTACTCTAAAATTATTTGATTTATTTAGCTCTAGCATTAATTCTGAAAATCTCTTATTTATCCTGCTTTCATCATCAATAATTGCAACAACTTGTATCCTATAAGTCATAAATTTTTGTAATGCAATACCTGCTAATCCAGTTTTTAGATTTAAAAAATCATCTGAAAGTGAATTATTACTAAGCATAAGATAATTTATACCATGCTCCATACATATAGATATAATATCCATTATTTCTCCTTCAGAATTAAACTTACTCTCTAAAAAAATATATTTTCTGTCATTTTGTTCTTTTATATTATAATTCATTTTTATTCCTCATTTCTGTTTTAAATGTTTTCTATTAATATGGATATAGAACCTAACATATCCTCAATAAACTTTATATCTCCCCATAACATAACTCTAAGCCTATTTTCATTTTCATTATATTTCAAGTTAATAGTGGAGCCACTTGACATTGAGGTCGGATTATTTACAAGTGCCAAAAGTAAGTTTGATAAACGTGAGTATTCATTATTCGAGATACTATTTATATCAACTACTGTAGATACATTAACCTTTGGAATACATCCTAGTTCCTTATATGAATTCAATTTAAATTCTAAACCATTATTCTCATCACTCTTTACATCCATAAACCTATCTAAATCTTCTTTTGATATCCTCCATTGTTTGCCAACTTTATTAGCTTTTAATTTTTCATCTTTTATAAATTTTCTTATTGTCTTATGATGCATTTCTAAAATCTCTGCAACTTGGTCTATTGTATAAAACTTTTCGTCCATAATTACACTTACCTTTCATTTGATAATAACAATATATTAATTTAGAAATATCAAAAAGTCAAATTTATTTTGTATTTTATTGCTATATATTAGACTTTAATATACTTTAATTCCATCTTATTGCATTCTAACATTTTCTAGTAACTTATTATAATATCTTTACTAAACTTATAAATTAAATTGCTTAATTATGTCCAACTATAATGAAAAATCTCTTAAGTAAAAAAGCAATTTGAAAAAATTTAAAATCTTTTCAAATTGCTTTTCACAGTGTATTTTTACATTTTTATATTTCAATATTTCAACTAACAAGATAACTTTTAAAAGCTTTCTAATTCTTAATATTTTCAAGCTCTATTACTTTTTTTATACAATTATCATCTTCAAAATTCTTAGTTCTATCACAATCTCTCACTTTAAAGTCTGGAATAGTTTTAAATTCTTCATCACATACTCCATTCTTATTTAAATACATGCAACTCGCCATTCTAACTATCAGACCACTATTTTTTAAGTTAAACAATACAGGGTCTATACATCCACCATCTCCTCCAGTAGTTTCACCTACTAAAGTAGCAAATTTAGTTTCCTTACAAAACATAGCAAATGCCTCTGATGATGAATATATTTTTTTATCTACAAGCAAATATATATTGCCTTTAAACTTTAAGTCACTTTTCGATTTTATGGTATAAGAAGTATTTTCAAAACCACTGAAATCTTTCATAATCTCTTCTGGTGCATTTTTCTTTATGTTTGTTGGTAAGTTTTCTACAGGTTCTAATTTTATATTTCTTACACTTGTATATTTTTTTACTATTTCATTATTATTTCTATAGATTCTATATCCATTTATTTTAACATCATTTTTTATAAGTTTAGATACAATTCCTTGCCAATATCTATCACTTCCACCTGAATTTCCTCTCATATCTATAATTAAAGCTTTATGTTTTTCTAGAGTATTAATATATGCTTCAATTGCTTTTAAATCATTGTCTATAGGTCCATGCTTTGATGACATAGATGGTAGATACATGTATCCTACTTTACCTTTGATTACATCTTCCAAAATTAATTCTTTTTTCTCAAAAATATCCTTTGGAGCTTTTATTTTAGGATTTATAGAATTGTATCTATCCACAACTTTTTCATCATTAAGAAAATCGTACCAATCATTATTAGAATATGATTTCTTAAAAAGCTCATATCGTTTTTTATTGTCGATTAGCTCTGTATGTTTATTATTTAATTCAGATAATATGGATGACATTTCTTCTATAAATTCTTCATCATTTTCAGTACTCTTTATTCTTTTTATATATTCGTCCTTATTTTCTAACCAATCAGTATTATTAATTCTTTTATTTACATTTAAATAAGGATATCCTGTTTTTATAACATTATATACATGTTTAAAATCATCCATCTTTTCTTCTTCAGATAGTTGATTCTTTTGGGAATAAGTAGAATTACCTAATAAAATTATAAATGTTAAAATAATTACTAAAAACAATATTTTCTTTTTCATATAGTTCTCATCAACTTTCAAATTTTATATTTTAATATATTAGTACCATCATAAATCTCTAACAATAATATTTAAACTTTATTATAATTCGTATATTAGTTAGGCATCTTTAATATCTTAATATTCTTATCGTAAATAGAAATTACTATTCTTATCTTTTTTAATTTATTTTAACTCAAAATAACTTCAAACAAATCAAAATGTAAGGGTCAAATAATTACTACATTTTATCATATATCTAAAGTATTTGTAAAAATAGATAAATTATTTTACTATTTTAGGGAACAATTACTATCAAGAAATCAACATAAAACTTCAGAATAGGAGAGATATATATGGTATTTTTTATAGTAGGATTTATAGCCTCTATTATAGGTGCAATTTCTGGTCTTGGTGGCGGAATTATCATAAAACCAGTACTAGATGCAGTAACTGAACTAGATGCTTCAGTTATAAACTTTTTATCAACATGTGCAGTATTTACTATGTCTTGTTCTGCTGTTACTAAACATATTAAATATAAAACTAAATTTGAAAAACCTACGACTGTCCTACTTGGAATAGGTGCAATTTTAGGTGGTTTAATTGGTACTGAGATATTTGAATTTATAGTTGATTTTATTAACAAAGATAGGTTTATAAAGCTAATTCAAAATGGACTCCTTTTGTCTTTATTAGTAATTATACTGGTGTACATAAATCTACCTAACAAAAAACAATTCCATATAAAGAATCGTATATTTACAGTTTTACTTGGATATACTCTAGGAATGATTTCATCTTTTTTAGGAATAGGTGGAGGCCCTATAAATATAACTGCTCTGACATTATTTTTCTCAATGAATTTAAAGAGTGCATCTGTTAACTCAATAATACTAATACTATTCTCACAAGCTTCAAAGATAATAACTCTATTAATTTCAAAGTCAATACCTTCAGGACTTGAAATATCGATGTTACTATATATAATTCCAGCTGCAATCTTAGGTGGAATATTCGGTACAACTATTAATAAAAAAATAAATAAAAGTAATTTAATCATTGCTTATAATTCAGTCATGTTATTCGTTATAATGACATGTCTGTGGAATATAATAAGATTATTTTAAAGGAGAGACTATAAATGAACAAAACTAATTTATTTGAAACAGTTAAAAATGCTTATATCTATGGATATCCAATAGTAGGTATGTATGAATTACTCTATACACAAATTATTAACCCAAAGACTAAGACAACAAGTTTTAATGAATTTGCTCATACTGCCACTGTAGCATCACCAAAAACATCATTTATACCAGCACCAAACAATGATACAACATATTCAAGAGCTTGGCTAGACTTACGTGAACAACCAGCAGTAATAGAAGTTCCAGACACCAATGATAGATACTACTCTATACAGTTATTAGACTTATTTACAGAAACAATTACTAATATTGGTAGAAGATTAACTGGGACAAAATCAAATAAATTTACTGTTATTGGACCAGATTGGAATGGTGATTTACCTAAAGATACCAATGTAATTAAAAGTGATACACCTTTTGCACTAGCATTTTTAAGGGTTCTTATCAATGATAAAAATGATGTTCAGGAAGTTAAAGATATACAAAACAAGTTTAGAATACATAGACTCTCCGAGATGTCTAACAAGACACATCATGATGACTATGATACCAAAGATTTGCCAATATATAAAAATTCAAATTACCATGAATTTTTTGAAACCCTTAATAGCATACTTTTATTAATTCCAACCTTAAAAACTAGAACAGACATATTGTCATCAAAACAGCTAAAAGAAGTTCCTGATGATATATTAAATGAAGCTTGTAATAGTGCGAAAAAACTTATTAATGAAGGTGGCTTAGCATTTGGAGAATCCCATAACTTCTGGAGAGTTGCTCGAAAAGGTATTGGTAATTATGGAGAAGATTATTTACAACGTTCAGTAGTGTGGCATAAAGGTGCTTTAGCTAATCAACCAGAAGAATCTTTATACCCAAGCACTTTCCAAGATAGTACTGGTCAATTTTTAGATGGAAATTTTGATTATGAGATAAAGTTCAATAAAAATGAACTTCCTCCTGTTAGCCAATTTTGGTCATTAACGATGTATTTGTTTAAAAATGCGTTCTTAGTAGATAATGAAATTGACCGCTACTCTATTGGAGACCGTACAAAAGGACTATTTTACGATGAAGATGGTTCACTAACCATATATATACAAAATAAATCACCTAAAGATAAAAATAAAATATCAAACTGGCTACCAGCACCTAAAGATAAATTTTACATGACACTAAGATTATATGGCCCAAGTGAAGATGCCATTTTAGGTAAATGGCTACCTCCAGTTGTTACTAGAGTAAACCAATAAATTTGTTAATATTTAAAAGGAGTTATATTCATGAGTAATTTTGCTTATACTGAAAAATCAAAATTTGTTAATCCTAGATTAACAGAGCATTCTAAAACAATGGAACAGAAAATTTATAAAACAGGCGAAAATGTATATAGTGCAGTTGGTTTTGGATTATCTTATCCTGTTATGATTGAAGGAACTGATGGAATTATAATTATTGACCCAGGTGAGACTATTGAAATGATGGAAGAAATCATGAAGCATTTTCGTAAGATTACTGATAAACCTATTAAAGCTGTGATAATATCTCATAATCATGGGGACCATTGGGGTGGTATGAGTGTTTGTGTGAGTCAAGAACAAAGCCAAAGTAAAGAAGTTCTAGTTATTGTTGATGAAACATTTATAAAACACTTCTCACAAGCTAGTGGAGAACTACTAGATATTAGAATGGGAAGAGCTGTTTGGATGTATGGCTCTATACTTCCTAAAGGAGAACATGGTTATGTTAATTTAGGATGTGGACCAGTTTTATCAAAAGGTTCTAATAAATTTATTGAACCAAATACATTTTCATCTGTTGAAGATGGATTACAGATAACTATATCAGGAGTTGATTTAGAACTATTCCACTGTGAAGCTGAGACAGAAGATGCTATGTGTATATTTTTACCTAATGAGAAGATAATGTTTGTTGGAGATGCTGTCCAAGGTGAAATATTCCCTAATATATATACTGTTAGAGGTACTGTCCGCGATGCCAAGAAATGGTACACAGGGATTGATAAAATTCGTGAATATCAACCACATTATTTAGTTGGAACTCATATGAGACCCTTACATGGTAAATATGAATGTAATTCCCTTCTAACAGATTATAGAGATGCTATACAATATACTCATGACCAAGCTGTTAGACTTATAAATATGGGGTATACTCCTGATTATGCAATAAATGAGTTAGGAAAACTTCCTCCTCATCTATTTCAAAGAGAACGTCTAGGTGAATTTTATGGAACATTTAAGCAGGGAATCAAAGCTGTTTATGACCAGTATATAGGTTGGTTTAATGGTGAGGCAAGTAAATTAAATCCTATTTATCCTAAAGATGCAGCTAAAAAATATGTAAAAATTATGGGTGGTCGTGAAATAATATTAGCTGAGGCTAAAAAAGCTATCGATGAAGAAGATTATGAATGGGCTACAGAGATATTAAATTATCCTATACGTATAGATAATAATGATATGGAGGCTAGAAGACTTAAAGCAACTGCTATTCGTATGCTTGGATACCAAACAGAAAATGCTACTTGGCGTAATTGGTATTTGACTAGTGCTATGGCATTAGATGGATGTTTTGAACAGATAGTAAATCAAGTTGGAGCTAATGCTGGATTTCCTCCATTTTCAAACTCATTTATAGGTCTAACATCCAAAGCTATGTTTGAATCTTTTAAGGTTAAATTAAATGGTCCTAAAAGTTCTGATGTTCATATGACACTACTGGCATGTGTGACTGATACTAATGAAACATTTAAGCTAGAGTTACGTAGAGGGATTGTTGAAATACATAATCAGGATAGTGACATAAAAGCTGATGTTTCAATTAATTCTTCTAAAGAAACTTGGGCAAAATTAATTACAAAAGAACTCTCAATTATTCAAGCTATTGAAAATGGTCTAGTTCAATGTGATAACCCTAAAAAAGCTCAAAATTATTTAGACTTATTTGATAAGTTTACTCCATTTGTAAATATGCCATTTTGGTTGCAGTAAATTTTAAAATACCTATTTTGAATTTGTTATTTCAAAATAGGTATTTTATTATGATTTTAATTTGATTTTGTATTTTATATATTATATCTACTTCTTAGATATTGTATCTACTTCATATATATATCTATTAAGTATAGCTTCTAGCATTTCTTGTCTTCCAGACTTATTCTTTATCACTGGCATTTGTAGTGCATAAGTTTCTAATTCTTTAAATCCAACTTTACCATCTACTATGTCTTTACCTATACCTTCACTAAAGCTTGAGTATCTTTCTTTAGTAAAGTTTTCAAATACCTCATCTTCTAATAATTTATGAGCTACTAATAATCCCTTTGCAAATGTATCCATACCTGCAATATATGCTAGGAATAAGTCTTCCACTTCAAAAGATGCTCTTCTTACTTTAGAATCGAAATTGAAGCCTCCTGGAGCTATTCCCCCTTGTTTTAACACTTCATACATAGCAAGTGTTGCATCATATATATTTGTTGGAAACTGGTCTGTATCCCACCCTAATAATAGGTCTCCTTGATTCGCATCTATACTTCCTAAAACATCATTTATTCTTGCCATATTCAATTCATGTTGGAAAGTATGTCCTGCAAGTGTAGCATGGTTTGCTTCTATATTCATTTTGAAGTATTTATCTAGATTATACTTTCTCAAAAATCCCAAAACAGTAGCAGTATCAAAATCATATTGATGTTTAGTTGGCTCTTTTGGTTTAGGTTCTATTAAAAACTGCCCAGTAAATCCTATTTCTTTAGCATAATCTACAGCCATTTGTAGAAATCTTGCGAAGTTGTCCATTTCAAGCTCTGTATTAGTGTTAAGTAAAGTTTCATAACCCTCTCTTCCACCCCAGAATACAAAGTTTTCTCCTCCCAAATACTTAGTTATTTCCATGGCTTTCTTAACTTGAGCTGCTGCATAAGCGTAAACATTAGCATTACATGTTGTAGATGCACCATGAACAAATCTTGGGTTTCCAAACATATTAGCAGTTCCCCATAATAACTTTATACCTGTTTCTTTCATCTTAACTTTTATGTATTCAACTATTTCATCTAATATCTTGTTTGTTTCTTCTAAATTTTTGCCTTCTGGAGCTATATCTCTATCATGAAAACAGAAATACTCAATTCCCATTTTAGACATAAATTCAAATCCTGCATCAACTTTAATCTTTGCAATTTCAATTGGGTCTGTTATATTATTCCAAGGTCTCTCCACTGTACCTACTCCAAATGGGTCATTACCTTCTCCACATAAAGTATGCCAGTAACTCATTGCAAATCTTAAGTGCTCTTTCATAGTCTTATTTCCTACTACTTGTTCAGGATTGTAGTATCTAAATGCTAACTCATTGTTAGATTGTGCTCCTTCAAAGTTTATCTGTCCTATTCCTTTAAATATTTCACTCATTTCATATCCTCCTAATGTTTTACACATATGATGTATGTAATATTTTTCTCAATTTAAACTATCTTTTATTTTCATTCTTAAAATATTTTTATTCTTCATCTTTAAAATTAACTACTTCATCTAATAATTTAAAATCATCTTTTAAAGATTTATATATCTTTTTATACAATCTATGATATCTCTTGTATGTATCTACATTTTGATTTATTGGCTCTAATTTAGTTGAAGTTTTTATTATAGTCTCACAAGCTTTCTGGACATTTTCGTATATACCAGCTCCTACTAATGCAAGAATTGCAACTCCTAGTGCTGGCCCTTCACTTGAATTTATAGTATATACATCTTGATTAAACAGGTCTGCTTGCATCTGTCTCCATACTTTACTTTTTCCACCTCCACCTGAGGCTCTTACTTCATTGACTTCTATATTAAGTTTTTCTATTATATCCATGCAATCTTTTAGACTATATGAAACTCCCTCCATAATTGCCCTTGCCATTTCTCTTTTAGAATGTATTGGAGATAATCCAAAGAATACTCCTCTTGCATAAGGGTCGAGATGAGGAGTTCTCTCCCCCATCATGTATGGTAGATAAAGTAATCCATTACATCCTGTTGGTACTTGACTTACTTGACTATTTATAATTTCATATACATCTTTACCTAAAGAGTTTGACACTTCCAGCTCGCTTTGACAGAAATTATCTTTAAACCATTTTAGTGACAATCCAGCTCCTTGAGTAACTCCCATAACATGCCATGTATTTGGTATTGCATGACAAAAAGTATGAACTCTACCTTCCTTATCAATTTTCGGTTCCTTTGTATATGCAAAAACTACACCAGATGTACCAATAGTAGATGAAACTATTCCATCTTTAACTATTCCATTTCCTATTGCTCCTGCTGCTTGGTCTCCAGCTCCACCTATAACTATTGTTCCTTCTTTAAGTCCTGTTAAGTTTGCTACTTCCCTAGTCACATATCCTGTAATCTCTTGAGATTCATAAACTTTACCTAAAAGACTTTTATCTATATTTAACTTGTCTAGTACTTCATTACTCCAATTTCTTTTTCTTATATCAAGTAACTGCATACCACTCGCATCTGATACTTCTGTAGCATATTCGCCTGTTAATTTGTATCTTATATAATCTTTTGGAAGAAGTATTTTATTAGTATTTTTATAAATGTCAGGCTCATTATTTCTAACCCACAATATTTTTGATGCTGTAAATCCTGTAAGCGCTGGATTGGCAGTTATTTCAATCAATCTTTCTTTACCTACCAAATCAGTTATCTCTTCACATTCTTTTACTGTACGTTGGTCACACCATATTATAGAGTTTCTTAGGGTATTCCCTTCTTTATCTAGCATAACTAAACCATGCATCTGTCCTGATAATCCAATTCCTTTTATACATTCACTGCTTATATCTGAACTTTGAATTACATGTCTTATAGATTCAACTACAGCTTCCCACCAATCATTTGCATCCTGTTCTGCCCAACCTGCTTTCTCTTGTATAAGAGGATATTCATATGTACAACTTTCTATAGTATTTCCTAGTTTATCAAATAAGACTGTCTTAGTACCTGATGTACCAATATCTACACCTAATACATACTCCAACTTCATCCCTCCTTGAGACATCACTTAATAATTATCGTTTTCCTAATTCAAATTTTTTATATTTTAGGCATATTTTACTTGCTTTATTTTTGTTAGTATATTAAACTAACTTATGAACTAATAATAAAATATTTAATTATCTTTGTCAATGCAAAATAGCCTTTTATTTTTGTCTAAAAAGTATTACAATATTATTTTAAGGAGGAATATCAAATTGGTTACTGATAAATACACTATTCGAGAAATGAATGAAAGATTGGTACTTGAACAAATTATAAAGAATGGTCCTATTTCTAGAGCAAGTATAGCCTCTACTATAGGATTAAATAAAGCAACTATATCTGCTATTACCAAAAAACTTATCGATGAGTCTCTGATTCATGAAATAGGAATTGGAAATAGTACTCATAGTGGCGGAAGAAAGCCCATACTTTTAGTATTCAACAAATGTGCAGGGATTTCTTTAAGTATGGATATTGGATATGACTATATATTTTCTTCTCTATCTTACTTAGATGGGACTATTATAAAATCTAAGAAATTAATGGATATACAAGTAAATAAAGATAATGTTATACAATTAATAGATGAAATTATAGATAGCTATAACATATCCAAAATAGATACTCCTTATAATGTAATAGGGCTTACTTTAGCTATACATGGGATTACTTGTGAAAATAACATATTATTCACTCCATATTATAACCTCAATGAGATTGATTTATATGGTATCCTAAGTAAAAAATACGACTTCCCTATTCATATAGAAAACGAAGCAAACTTAACAGCTTTAGCTGAGAGTACTTTTTCAACTGTACATAATTCACTACTTAGTCTTAGTATTCATAGTGGATTTGGTTCAGGCATTATAATAAACAATAAATTATATAGTGGTAGAAATGGCATGAGTGGCGAAATTGGTCACACTATTATCATGCCTAATGGTAAACTATGTCCTTGTGGAAATCGTGGTTGTTTAGAACAATACTGTTCAGAGAAGAAAGTGTTTGAACAAATTTGTTCTTTAGAAAATATTCCTAAAATAGACCCTGATATGGTAAAACAACTATACTATGAAGATAATGAGAATACTAAAAAAGTTATCCATGAGTTTTGTAGTTATCTATCACTAGCTATAAACAACGCTATTGCAACTTATGCTCCTGAGATAATATATTTAAATAGCCAAATAATCAGAAATATACCTGAAATATTAGAGATTACAAAAGATATGCTAGTTAGCTCTTTTAACAAAGGCATAAATATAGAAATTTCATCGTTAGGTTCTGAGGCATCTCTATATGGTGGCTCTGCTGTCAATATTAAAAGCTTCTTAAATATACAAAACCTAACTTTGATGAATGAAATAAATGATAAAATAGCTGTATTATAATATTGAATAATCTGAGAACTAGCTTATTTAAGCTAGTTACATTTTTTAATATCAAATTGAATCTATCTATTACTTTTACTAAGATTGTAATAGGCTAAAAAATACAACTACATCTAAATCAGCATTTACAACAGATGAATCACTTCATAAGTCACTTTATTTAATAGCTTTAAGATTATATAAGTGAATTCAAAGTCTTAGAAACTGACCTAAATTATTAAATCAATAAAATATTCATCTTAATTAAATATTAGTTATAGTAATTATGAAATTCAAAAAAGTTAAGAATATCTTCATACATGTTATATTTTTATAAGGATATAAATAATCTTAAATAAGGGTTATGACTATATAGCCATAACCCCTTTAAATTGTATATTCCAAAATCAAATTTATTCTGTAGTTAATACAAAATTATTTGCATTCTTTTCTCAGAAGTTATATATTAATTAAATCTTAATATATATTGTATTTATTCATCATCAGATAATAAACTTGCTGTTGGCTCAACAATAGAAATATTATCTTTACCTATTTTCTCCAGTTTTACTGCTAATTCTTTTGCGTCTGAAAAAGCTGATTCAACAACCATACCTAAATTTAGCCCTGAAATAATCTTAATTCTGTTATCACTACTAGCCTCTAATAACGCTGCATTGCATGGTGTTCCACCTAGTAAATCTACCATTATGACTATTTCTGAACTTTCCTTGTATACTTCCAAAGCCTTTTTAAGTTTTTTTATTGTTCCTTCAATTCCATCATCTTGTTTCATATTTACAGTAGGATAATCTATAGAATTTCCTATTATCATTTTTGCAGAATTTAATACTTCCTCAGCCATATTTCCATGACTCATTAAAATAATACTATTCATTTTAATACACCTCTCTAAATCTATAAAATATCTACAAGATAAGTTTTCTTGTCATCAGGTGTCATTATAGTTGTTATTTCAATTCCTTCATCTAAAAGTTTTTTAAATGCTTCTTTCTCTTCCTCTGTAACACTGATATTAGGTTTTAATACTGTTGTATCTTTTCTACTTGACATATTTCCTACATTTATATTGTGTATTTTTAATCCAGCTTCTACAAATGGAATAAGGTCAACAGGAGACTTAACAATTAATAATACATTTTGCCCTTCATACTTTCCAGCAGTAATATTTTTTATAGCAGTCTCTTCTGTAATTATAGATGATGCTATTCCAGCAGGTGTAGCCATTCTTAGAACTTGTTTTTGAACAGAATTATTAGCTACTGCATCATTTACTACCATTAATCTTGTAACACCTAGCTTATTACTCCACATAGTTGCAACTTGACCATGGATTAAACGGTCATCTATACGAATATTTTTTATACCTTTCATTTCCATATCTAATATCACCCTTTCCTTATTTTAAAATACCTAATGCATATAAAATTATTGAAACAACCATTACACCTAAAATTAAGTATATAGGCTTTATGTTCTTTTTAAGAGCCCAATAAACAACTAAAACTAAAATTGCAGGAACTAGTCCAGGCATAATTTGGTCTAATATTTCTTGACCTTTCATTGTAAAGTCCCCTTGTTGAAAATTCAAAGCAACATTAGCTTTTACTACAGATGGTATTAATGCTCCCACCACCATTAATCCTAAAATAGATGTACTCTCAGTTAAAATCTTCAAACTTTTTTCAATTGAAGATATTAGCTTAGTACCTGATGTATATCCAGCATTAAATAGTGGTATACTTAATAATTTTAACGCTACACTCACTGCAATCCATAATAAGATTCCAAATGGACTTCCATCTATAGCCATGTTAGCTGCTATTGCTCCAAAGATTGTCCATGGAATAACAACAAATAAACTATCTCCTAAACCTGCCACTGGTCCCATCAATCCTGTTTTAATTGAAGTAACAGCCTCTTCAGTATCTTCACTTGATAATTCCTCCATAGCTACATTAATACCCAAAATATAAGGTGCAACCCATGGATTAGTATTGAAAAACTGTAAATGATTTAATACAGCTTTTTGAAGTTTTTCTGGGTTATCTTTATATACTACTTTTAAAAATGGTAGTACTGCATAACAATATGCTAAAGCTTGCATCTTCTCATAATTTGAAGAAACAGAACTTGTGAAAAACCAACGCCATAGAACACTTTTCTTAACTTTTTCATTTGATTTATTTACTGATACATTATCACTCATCTTCATCCATACCTCCTGCCACAGTATAATGTTGTGCTTGATTTTCTACATTCTTTTTGTAAATTATAAGTGCAATTGCTCCTCCAATTAAAGCTACACCTAACAATGGTACTTTCATATATACTGCTAAAACAAAACCAATTACTAAATAACTAAAATACTCCTTAGCAGGAAGGTATCTAAGTAATAATCCTATTCCTACTGCTG
This sequence comes from Clostridioides sp. GD02367, assembly GCF_045900275.1. Lineage (NCBI taxonomy): Bacteria > Bacillati > Bacillota > Clostridia > Peptostreptococcales > Peptostreptococcaceae > Clostridioides > Clostridioides sp. GD02367. The sequence continues at coordinate 376,717 of NZ_JBJODK010000001.1, forward strand.
GAAGTAATCCTCCAGCTACTGTTAAACCACCTGTTAACCATTCAGGTGTATATTTTAAAATTGTGTTAATTAAAGAAGGTCCAAATATTACAGATAAAGCAACTGGAATACCTGTTGTAGCTGCTGTTAATAATACTCCTAACATTTGCATATATGTTATATTTTTGTAATTTCCTTTTCTAGCTCCATCTTCTGCTTTATGAACTAGCCATATACCAATAGTATTTCTAAGAACATCTAACTGTACCATCAATAAAGCAACTGGAATACCTATAGAGATTCCTACAGATGCTTCTTGCTTCGTTGTAATAGTTATAAATGTTGCTACTATACTTGCTGTCTGATAATCAGGTATTGATGCTCCACCAAAGTTACTAATACCTAATGATAATAATTGTAGTGTCCCTCCGATATATAAACCTGTGTTTATATCACCTAAGATAAGACCAGTAATAAAACCTGCTGTTACTGGTTGATATGTTCCAAACATTGTTGAATTTTTTTCATAGTTTATAAAAAATCCATATACTACTATTAATAATAATTGCCATAATTGTGGTTCCATTATGATTTCACCTCGCTTAAAATATTTTTTAACTCTTCAAAGTTATATTTAGAATTTTGCTTTAAGAAAATAGGAATTTCTTCAAGAGGGCATTCAATTTCATAAATTTTTCCACCTTCATAACTGACCCCACTAAAGATATTCTCCCATGTATATCCTTTTGGTAAATATACTTTTCTACCTCTATCTTTATAATTCATTATTGGAGCAACCAAAATTTCATCTCCAAGCATATATGTATTATCAATCTCCCAAGCTTTATCATCTTCAGGAAATTCATAAAATAAAGTTCTCATAACTGGTGTACCTTCTTCATGAGCTTCTTTCATCAATTTTGATAAATAAGTTTTTATACTATCTCTAATTTTGATAAACTTTGTAAGAATTGTTTCAACTTCTTCACCATAAGACCATATTTCATTAGGAGCTCCTGTTACCATTGAACCTCCACCTTTATTTGATAATGGTTTGCTATGAGGCAATCTATCTCCATGCATTCTTAAAATTGGTGAAAAAGTAGCATATTGGAACCATCTTACCATAAGTTCTCTAAATTCTGGGTCTTTAGGATTTCCTCCATGGAAACCTCCAATATCTGTCGTCCACCATGGTATACCTGCTAGTCCCATATTTAATCCTGTATTTACTTGATTATTAAAAGCTTCAAAACTAGAATCAATATCACCAGACCATACTAAAGCTCCATATTTTTGAGCTCCTGCCCAAGCTCCTCTTACAAGAGTTACAACAGACTCTGTATCATCATGTAAACCATGATAAATCATTTTTAAATAATCAATAGGATAAATGTTACCACAACTTAAAACATTTCCTTTTTTATATCTATAGTTATCAAAATCATAAACAGAATATCCAGGTTCAGCTACATCTAACCAATAATAGTTAATTCCAAGCTGTTTATAATTTTTATCTATTCTATCCCAAACATAGTCTCTTGCATCTCTGTTTGTCATATCTACAAATACCGTATTCCCTTGAATTTGCATTGTCATTCTGACACCACGATTAACATTAACTAAATAACCATTTTCTAAATAATCATTGTAGTTTTCTGCATCACTTTGAACTGTAGGCCATACAGATACCATTGGCTCTACTGAATACTCTTCTTTTAGTTTCCTAACTAATTCCTTGGGATTTTTCCAATAATCTAGGTCAAATTTATATTCACCTTGTTTAGGCCAATGAAAATAGTCAATTGCAATCGATGAAAGTTTAATTCCCCTTTTAGAATATTCTTCCACAACATCTAAAACTTCTTCTGAAGTTCTATATCTTAACTTACTTTGCCATAGCCCCAAAAGGTTTTCAGGCATCATAGGAACAGTTCCTGTGACTTGAGAATAATTTTTATTTAGCTCTTTTGGGCTTTCCCCACAAGTAATCCAATAGTCTATAAATTTTGTAGAAAACATCTTCCATTCTGTCATATTTTTGGCAAAAGATACTTTTCCAATCCCTGGATTATTCCATAAAAATCCATAACCTAAACTAGAAATATAAAAAGGAACTGATATTTGAGAATTTCTTTGTGCCAATTCTAGCACAGTGTTCTTTAAATCTAAAAATTTATGTTGATATTGTCCCATTCCAAAAACTTTTTCAGAGGGCTCAGACTCAAATCTAGTAGTCACTTCAAAGTCTCCATTATAACTTGGTCGATATTCTCTTGATTTTAATTTAAGAGTAGAGTTGAAGTCTTTGGTAATTTCTATTGTACCTACATCTTCCCCACCATCATCATGTTTTACAGCTCTTAATCGAATATACTCTTTCAATAATATTTCATTTTTATCATTGTAAAAAGTGATTCTATCTCTATGGTCTAAGACAGCCTTTATCTTTCCATTTTTAATGATTACACTACCATCTTCATTCTTATTAATTATAATATCGTCTTTATTTAACTTAGGTTTTTCGTTAAGAGCATAGTTTTCATCAACAAAATTTTGGTCTACAAATGACCTGATACGTAAAGAATTTTTTCCCCATGCTTCTATTCGCAATAGTTCATTGTCAAATCTTTTTTCAATATAATCTTCAAATATTCTTACCACAGCCACCCTCCTAAATAGATGATATAGTGTTATATTTAATGTACTGTTAGGTCAACTACTTTAATATATCAATTGATGTAGATGATTTTATTTTGTCATTTATTTGTACATTAAACTAACTTACCAATAATATACTTTATTTGACTCTATTTGTCAATCGTTTTCCATAATTTAACGTAATTTTCCAATTTAATAAAAAATAATACTTTTTAATGTCTTAAATTTCTTTTAATTTATATTTTTTAGTTTGTCATGATTAGAAAGTATAACAAATCATATATTTTTAGTAATTTTTTTGTACTGCCCCACATGTATTAAATCCTTCTATAATGGTAATTGGTATAATTTGAATTTGTTAGTAATTTAATTAATTAATACATGTTTTAAATATAATTTATGGATTTTATGACAAAAACAAAAGATACTAGCTTTAACAAACTAGTATCTTCAAGAGTTTTGTTCTTTTAATTTTAAAATTACTAAAAATTCATTTATATCACTACAAATATTCAATACTCTTTTAATCATAAATAGTTATCATACTTTCTAAAAATATATTCATAATATATTTATTTGCCCTCTTCAGATTCATCAAGTCCAACTATTGGTATATTCAAATTGTATTCATTAAGTAATTTTTCCAACTCTTCTATAAAAATTCCTTTACCATCTACCATTTGTACATCATTTATTTTGTTTCTCAAATCAGTGCAACCGCATAATTCACCAGACCACTTCTCAGAACTACATGTCTTATTATAACCACAGCTTGGGCTACCATCTATTGCAATAATACTTTTTATATTGTAATTATTTTTTAAGTATTCATCAAACTGCATTATATAAGGTATCAACATTTGTCTACACTGTTTTCTAAAAAACATATTATCAAACTGTTCTTTTACATGTCCCCATCTATTTATTCCATACATAATTATCTCTGGGCAAGGTAGTTGAATTATTCCATATCCATTATTTATTAAATCTACTGCTATATTTTGTGCACCTTTAAATTCTGATGAGCCCTCTACTTTGGAGTTACAGTTTAATATACAATGACATACTACTACAATCTCTCTACTTCTTTTCATAATAATCTCCTTAGTTATTCTTAACTTTAATAATACTATATATTTCGCCAATTATATTATTTATTTGCTCTATATTCGTAATATTCTATATAGAAATATACAATTAGTAATCTTTTATAATCTATAATATGATAAATGTATACATTTTTTAGGAGGTATTATAATTGAATACTAAAAAAATCACGTTTTCTTCAATGTGTATAGTTATCAACATTGTATTAGGTATATTTATATCTATGATAAACATACCATTATTATTTTTAGATACAGTTGGTACTGTACTTGGGGCTGTTGTATTAGGTCCTTTTTGGGGTGCTCTTATTGGTGGATGCACAAACTTAGTTTTAGGTGTTATATCAGGACCTACAAATATTCCTTTTGCTCTTGTAAATATTGCTCTTGGTCTTATTGTCGGTTATATTTCTAAGAAAAAAGGGTTTGGCTATAAAGAGGCTCTTATCACAGGAATAATTTTAGCTGTTGTTTGTCCTTTAATTGGTACTCCTATTTCAGTTTTATTATTTGGGGGATTAAGTGGAAGTGGTGCTGATTTATTGGTTGGTTTTTTAGTTCAATCTGGGCAGAAGATATTTACTGCTGCATTCTTTCCAAGAATTCTCAGCAATATAGTGGACAAGCCTTTATCTTGTATCATGGTTGTATATTTTATAAGTAAAATGCCTAAAGGTTTTATAAGCCAATATAGTAGAAATACGTCTAGTTCGTCTTAATGAGTTATTTATACATATGATTTATTAATAAAGTCATAGACTTATCTTTGTATAATATTTTTTATTAGGCCTTAATATTAACAATTTAATTAGATAGTATTTAAATTAATTTAATTGTCTAATTTATTACTCAAAAAGAGATATTGCAGAAACATTCAATATCTCTTTTTGTATTTCTATATTATCCATATTCAATTTTTTATTTTAATCTACTATTAAACTATAAATTTATTCTTTATACTTATTAAGATTATTTGACTTATATACAGAATCCTCTATATATTCTAATACAATTGTAACTTTAAAACTTGTATAATATCTTTTAACTAGATTTATCTAGATACTTGAAGAACTAGTTATTTAGTTAAATAAATACACACTAAATCTTCTCTATTTTATTTTTTAATTTTTCTGTAATTGTATATAACTTTATCTCAAATGTTCATAAAATTATTTTCTTTTATTAACACTCTACTGTTCCTACTGCTTTTCCTACACATCCACAAACTTCCATTCTACTCTTCACAAACTCTTTAACTGAATCTAAACCTTTTTTACCATACTTCTTAGGGTCAATCACTTCTGGGTCAGAATTAAGTACATCCTTAACACCATTACTATAAGCAATCCTTAATTCTGTTGCATAATTAACCTTACAAATTCCTCTTTTTATAGATTCTTTAATCATCTCATCTGGTATTCCAGACCCTCCATGTAACACTAATGGAACTGATACCACTTCTCTAATCTGAGACAATCTATCTAAATCAAGCTTTGGTTCTCCTTTATATAGACCATGTGCTGTACCTATTGCTACTGCTAGAGATGATACTCCTGTTCTCTCTACAAACTCTTTTGCTTCTAGTGGGTCTGTGTATGCTCCACCATCTCCACCATCTAAGTCGTCTTCCTTACCTCCAACTTTACCTAATTCAGCTTCAACAGGTATATCTGAAGGCATACATGCATCTACAACAGATTTGGATATTGAAATATTGTCTTCGTAACTTTCATGAGAACCATCAATCATAATAGAAGTATATCCAACTCTAAGTGCTTGCATAGCTAGTTCAAAACTTGAACCGTGGTCTAAGTGCATTGCTACAGGTATACTTGCCTTTTCTGATGCTACCTTTACATTTGCTAAATAATAATCTAGCCCTGCATACTTTATTGTTGAAGGTGTTGTTTGTAGTATTACAGGTGATTTAAGTTCCTCAGCAGCCTCTATTACTGCCATAACCATCTCCATATTTTCTACATTAAATGCACCTACTGCATAATGTCCTTCTTGTGCATCTAATAATATTTGTTTAGTTGTCACTAATGCCATAATTCATCCTCCTATATACTTATACTGATTTCTTCATTATTTAATTTCGATACTATTTCTCTACTTGTTTTACTGTTTAGTAACTCATTTAAAAATTCTTCATGCATTAACTTTGAAGATAGCTGAGACAGTGTCTTTAAGTGTAAATTATCATCACTATCTGTTGCTGCTATCATAAATATAATATTTACTAAACTTCCATCCTCTGATTCAAAATCAAATCCTTCTTTTGATACACCTACTGCTACACGTGGTATTTTTACTGCATCTGTCTTTGCATGTGGTATAGCTATCCCCATCCCAAAACCTGTAGACGATATTTCTTCTCTCTTATAAATTTCTTCTTTAAATTTATTCTTATCTGAAAGAACACCTGATTTATCAAGTATTTCAACCATCTCATCAATTACATCTGCTTTCTTTTTTCCCTTAACATTTAAAACTACTGTTTCTTCATCATATAAAGTTATGCCATTAGATACGTTTTCCAATCTTGTAATGTTATCTGTGCTTTTATGTCTATTTTCATTTTTAATTTCAGTTGAATTTTCTGTAGTAGTTTTGTTATTTACTACTTTAGGTGTAACCACCATATAAAGTATAGCTCCTACTAATGAACCTACCAATATACACCCTACCCATAAAAGTGGCTTATTGACTAATCCTAGAACCAAAAATCCTCCATGTGGAGCTGGTACCTCTATTTTCATTATATAAGTTAAAATTGCTGATATTGATGAACCAATCATAAGTACTGGCAACACTTTTAATGGATTCTTTGCTGCAAAAGGTATTGCTCCTTCTGTTATATGAGTACTACCTAGTATATAGTTAATTAACCCTGCTGCTCTATCTTCTTCTGTAAATCTGTTTTTAAATAAAGTAGATGCTATTGCTATTACTAATGGTGGTGTTATACAAGCTGCAGATACACCTGCCATAAATAAATAGTTTCCTTGTCCTAGAAGCATTGTTCCAGTTACATATGCTGCTTTATTTACTGGACCTCCCATATCAAATGCTGACATACAACCTATTACGATTCCTAATATTATAGGACTTGAATTTTGTAATCCTGAAAGGAAGTTCATCATAGCATTGTTAAGTGCTGAACATGGCCCTCCAAGCAATAACATAACTACACCGACAAAACCTACACTGACTATAGGAATTATAAAAATTGATTTAAGACCTTCTAACTGTCTTGGTAATTTTCTTAATATATGTACAAATAAATTTACTAAGTAACCTGCTAAAAATCCTGCTATAATTCCACCTAAAAATCCTGAACCTGTGTCAAAAGATATCATTCCTCCAACAAGACCCGCTAACATACCAGGTCTTCCTGATATAGATTGAGCTATAAATGCTGCTAATACAGGAACCATCAAATTCATAGAATATCCACCAACAGATTTTAATGTAGCTGCTATCTGATTATACTGTTCTGAATTTGGGTCAAATGAGTAAATACCCCACAAAAATGATATGGCAGTTAGTACTCCACCTGCTACTACTAAAGGTAACATATGAGATACACCATTCATTAAGTCCTTATATAACTTTTGACCAAATGATAAATTACCTTCTTCTTTAAGTTTGCTACTTGATGTACTTCCTTTTCTAATAGGGGCTTTCTCATCAATACATTTTTGTATAAGTTCAGTAGCTTTGTGTATACCTTCTTTGACAGGTACTTCTATTACTGGCTTTCCATTGAATCTATCCATATCGACGTTTTTATCACAAGCCACTATTATTGCATCTGCCATTTCAATATCTTTTGCTGTTAGTTTATTTTCTACTCCTATAGCTCCATTCGTTTCAACTTTTATATCGCAACCTAATTCTTTGGCAGCTTTTTTTAATGCTTCTTCTGCCATAAAAGTATGAGCTATCCCAGTTGGGCAACCTGTTACACCTAGAATCATCCTCTTACCCATTTTTATACCACCTTTCTAACCTTTATATTTTTTATATAATCTTCTACATTCTCCAAATTACCTATACCATTACTTTCAGCTACACTTGCTCCTGTTGCTGATGATCTTTTTAATGCATTTTCAATATCTTCTTGATTTTCTAACCATATACTCAAAAAAGCAGCCAATGCAGAGTCTCCAGCGCAAGCAGAACTAACAACTGTAACTGGTTGAGTACTAGCATAATAAATCGATTTTCCATTATAAAAATAAGAACCCTTTTCCCCTAGAGTTAGCAAGATATTTTGAGCACCTTTCAAGTGTAATAGCTTAAGTACATCTTTAATATCTTCTTCATCTCTTACAATAATTCCAAATATATCTTTGATTTCTTCATCATTTGGCTTTATCAAATATGGATTATATTGTAGTAATTCCTTTAGTTTTGGTGAACTTATATCCAGTATTATTTTTATATTTTTATTTTTACAAATTTTAAATATCTCTTCATAGTAATTATCATCAATTCCAGGTGGTAGACTCCCACTTATCGATAGATGACTTATATCTTCTAGAGACTCTATCTTCTCCAACATATCTAGCTTTTGTTTTTCATCTACATATGACCCAGAGTTAACAAATTTAAACTCGTCGCTCCCATCATTTAAAAATATATTTATACGAGTCGTATCTTCTACCCAAGTGGGTAATACATCAAACCCTCTTTTTTCACTTTCCTCAACTATATATCTTCCTGAAAATCCTCCAAAAAAACCTAATATTTTGGATTCTATACCATAATGACCTAGTACAAATGATACATTTAGACCTTTTCCATTAGGAGAATATATAGCATTAGATGTACGATTTACTAATTTGCTTTTTATACCATTAGTAGATATATTCATGTCTATTGCTGGATTAGTAGTTAATGTATATATCATTGTCTTCCCCCTTGCTTCTGTTGTGTATATTTTCATTATAATAAAAAAGTCTATGAAAATCTTTTCACAAATAGAAAATCGATTTTCATAGACTCTTCAATTTAATTCTCAGAATTATTATACCTAACCATATAGTCTATAATTATCCTAGATATAATATACAAGGGTAACCTAGATGATACTTCATATTCAGAAATTGATATATGCTCATGCTTATATCCTACAATATATAAATCTGAATACTTTATAAGTTTTGCATTTTCACTACAACAACATGTTATAACTTTAGCTCCTCCTAAATTGGCATTTTGTGCTGACTCTACAAGTTCCACAGTATTTCCATTCAATGAAAAAATAATTATAAGCTCATCTTTTTTTATTGATTTAGATTTTATTTTCATTATATTAGGGTCATTTATAAAGACCACATTGAAATCGAGCAGTTGCAATTTAAGACTAAACTCTTTTGCTACATATTCAGTAAGTCCTCTTGCTAAAATATATATCTTACTAGACTCGTTTATAGCTTTTATTATATTAATTAATGTAGTTAAAGATATTTGTTCTATAACCCTTTGTGCTTCAATAAAAGATTTATTTATTATATCCCCCATATTTTGTATATCATCATTTTCATCTTTTACTGTTAATCTATACCTTAGTTCATTAAATCCATTTAAACCACATTTTCTAATTGCCCTTGAAACAGTTGCTGGAGATGAATATGTTTCATGAGCAATCTCTACTATAGATAATTCTGGTAATATCGACTCATTTTCATTTATAAATTTAATTATTTCAAGTTCTGTCTTAGTTAGATTTTCAGAATTACTTTTGTTTAGCTCAATTATCATATTTTTCTCTCCTTATATCTAAGTTTGTCTATCTAATTTTATCAAATATTATATAAATAATATATTCCCTCTTAACTACTTATTTTTATACACAATTAAGATTTAGTCAATGTCTATATATGTAAATTTATAATATAATAATTTTGTACTTCAATTTATTATAGTATTCTGTAATAAAAATAAACAGTCTATCTCACTGAAAAAATCTAAATTCATGTGTAATATCTTTCTTTTTTATCTAGCATATCTTATTTTTAATATGACTTATTTCTTAACTGTTGTACACTAGTTATGAGATTAAATATTTGTATTGTGGTAGCAGTCATATTATCGCTAGCAGTTTTTTTATCCATAGCCTCTTCTATTGTCATAGCTCTATTTACTATAGAAAAATAAGCATCTATGCCGTCTTCATTACACTTAACTGCATCTTCTGTTGTTGCTCCAGCCAAACCTATTACTTTTATCCCATATTTTTTAGCCAATTTTGCAACTCCTATTGGTGCCTTGCCCATAGCAGTTTGCTTATCCAATCTACCTTCTCCTGTTATTACAAAGTCTACATCTTTCAACTCATCCTCTAATTTAATTTCTTCTAATATTATTTTTATGCCAGATTCTAACTTTGAATTTAAGAATCCTAAAAAGGCAAATCCTAATCCACCTGCTGCTCCTACCCCTTCTACATTGGCTATATCTTTATCCAAATCATTTTTAACTACATTAGAAAAATTTCTAAGCCCATTATCTAACTCTTCAATTATTTCTCGTGTTGCACCTTTTTGAGGTCCATATATGTATCCAGCTCCATTTTCTCCAAACAGTGGATTGTTTACATCACAAGCTATTTTAAAGTTACATTCATCTAATTCTTTTAGTCTATTATCTATTTTTATGTGTCTTATTTTATTTAAAACTTTTCCACCTAAATCTACTAATTTATTATTCTTATCATAAAACTCAAACCCTAAAGCTTGAAGCATACCTACTCCTGCATCATTGGTAGCACTTCCACCTAATCCTACTATAAAATTTCTACAGCCCTTATTTATAGCTTCCTTTATTATTTCTCCAACACCATAAGTTGTAGTGTATAAAGGATTTCTAAGTTCAGTTGGGACTAATGTCAATCCTGATGCTTGAGCAATTTCTATTATTGCAGTATTCGTATCTTTTAATAATCCATATGTCGCATTTACTTTCTTAATTATTGGCCCAGTAACTTCTATAGTTTCTTTTGTCCCATTCATTCCTTGAACTAAAGCATCTACTGTTCCTTCACCACCGTCAGCAAGTGGTAGTATCTTTACTTTTGCATTTTTTTCAACTTTTAATATCCCTTTTTTGATTGCATTTGCTGCTTCAATTGAGGATAAACTCCCCTTAAAGGAATCTATAGAGATTAATATTTTCATATTTATCTACTCCTTATTTTAATATACGATTTTATAATATTAATAAAAGAGGTATTACCGATTTTCAAGTAATACCTCTTTGTTTTATTTTTAAATTAATTTATGTGATTTTTCTTAATCTCATCAAGTAGTCCATCTTCTAAATAAATTTCTAATGCACAACCCACCATTGCCTTTACTGCTTTATGAAGTTTATCATAAGCTTCTGTAGAATTTGCATAATTTAGAAATTCTTTTTCGTGAACATATACCATTGGATTTATATCTAAAGCTATTTCTGTATACATAGTAGGGCAAACTTGACTTACATTACCTATATCTGTAGAACCCACTGGTCCATCTTTTCCCTCTAGTATATCTGTTATACCTGCTTCAATCAAATTATTTTTTGTTATATTTTGAAGTACTTTATTATTTATTATATTGTCAAAAGAATTTTCAAAATATCTATAAGATAGCTTAGCTCCTGTCATTAACTCTGCACCTTTTGCACAGTTTATAACTTTTTTAGTAACTTCATCTAAATAACTTCTTTCAGCAGCTCTTACAAAAAACTTACAAGCAGCTTTTTCTGGAACTATATTTGGAGCTTCTCCTCCATTTGAAACTATACCATGTATTCTAACATCTGATTTTACATGTTGTCTTAGAGCATTTATTCCAGCAAAAGTAAGTTGTACTGCATCCAATGCATTAACTCCCATATGAGGATGACTAGCCGCATGTGCTGATACACCTTCAAAGCTAAACTCTAATGAGTCTATTGCTAAAGCTTTGCAGTTTATATTATTAAAAGCTTCTATATGCATCTGATAGCTTACATCAATATCATCAAAAGCTCCTGCTTTAACTAAGTCACATTTTCCTCCTGTTGTTTCTTCAGCTGGTGTTCCTATTAATACAATTTTTCCTTTAAAACTTTCTTTTAACTTGCTTAATACTATACAAGCTCCTAGTGTAGATGCTGCAATCCAGTTATGACCACAAGCATGACCTGGCTCTTTATCTTCTCCATATCCAGGAAGTGCATCATACTCAGCTAAAAACGCTATAGTAGGACTATCACTATCTCCTAGCTCTGCTCTAAAAGCAGTATCCATATTACAGTATGGATAAGTTGTGTCAAATCCATATTCCTTCATTTTCTCTACTAAATATTTTGATGATATATATTCTTCATCTCCTAGCTCTGGGTTGTTGAATATAAAATCGCATACTTCTTCAATTTCTTTTCCAAGTTCATTCTCTATCTCATAAGCTCTTTTCTTTATATTCTCTATCATAACTTACCTCCTATTAGAATCCTAGATATAATCCTACTGTCAAAAATACCATTACAAGAATTGTTAATACTACCATTAGAGGAACTATGAATCTAACCCACTTTGACCAAGGGATATTAGCTACTGCTAGTGCTCCCATTAAAACACCTGATGTAGGTGTTATTAAGTTAGTTACACCTATCCCAAATTGATAAGCTGTAACTATCATTTGTCTAGATACATCTACTAAGTCTCCAAGTGGTGCAAGTACAGGTATTGTAAGTGATGCAAGCCCTGATGCTGATGGTATTAAAAATGCTATTAATCCTTCTATTAAGAAAGTTAAGTTTATAAATATAGTTTTTGGTAATCCATTTAATAAATTTGCCGCAGAATTTAAAATTGTATCTATTATAAATCCATTTTCTGCTATTATTACGATTCCACGTGCAAATGCTATACATAATCCTGCTGTCATTAAATCTCCAGCTCCACTTATAAATGAATTAACTATTTCATCTTGCTTAAGCCCTGATGCTATTCCAGATATTATACCTATGGCTGTAAATATCATTGCAATTTCAGCTATATACCATCCTAATTTTAAAACACCAAATATCATAATTCCCATACCTATTACGAAAATTGCTATTACAATGGCTTCTCTTTTTGTAAATTCTTTTATGTTTGTATCACTATTAACCATTGATTCTTGATTCAGTGATATATCATGTACTAAAGACTTTTTAGGGTCTTTTTTTACTTTATTAGCATACATCATAACAAATGCTATAGATATAGCCATATATATTATAAACATAACAACTCTAAACTCTATTCCAGAACCTGGTGCTATTTGTGACAATGCCTGTGCTATTCCTACAGAGAAAGGATTAGTAGTCGCCGCTCCAAATCCAGCTGTTGCCCCTATAAATACTGTTGCCACCGCGGTTAATGAATCATATCCCATGCTGGTCATAAGTGGAATAAATATCATATAAAAAGGTAATGTTTCTTCACTCATTCCAAAAGTTGTACCACCAAGACCAAATAAAATCATAGATATAGGTATTATTAAAAATTGAAACTTCTTCATTTTATTTACAGTGTGTGCTATAATGGCTTCTATTGCACCTGTTTTATTAACTATTCCAAAAGCCCCTCCAACTATTAAAACAAATCCAACTACTTCAGCTGCATCTATAAATCCATTTATAGGAGCTGAAAATACATCAGTAATACCTTGTGGATTTGATGGTGCTTTTTCATAAGTTCCAGCTACAACAACTGACCTTCCGTCTATATCTACCCTTTCAAAATTTCCACTTGGTACTATCCAAGTAAGAACTGCCATTACTACTATTAATAAGAATATTATAGTAAGTGTCTGCGGCATAGTAAACCTCTTCTTTTTTAAACTGCTCATTTTTATTCTCCCCACTTTTAAATTAAAATATTTTATTATTGCATCCCTTTTCTATCCTATTTTGTATAGATGTAAAAAAGCTCAACATGGATACATGTTGAGCTAAATGTGCTAAATACAATATACCTACATCTTCCCTTTATCTTATCTAAGATAGCTCTCCATCAAAATTCGGGATGAATTTGATGACAGTACTGTACCTATTAAATACAGTCCCAGCACTAGCTTTGGACACTAGCACTTCGGCACTTACTCCTTTTATATTGCTTCATTGGTTTCCAACCTCTTCAATACTAATCTTAGTAAATGCAACCTCTACCTCAATCTTTTTATTAGATGAGGTAATGCTTATTAAATTTTATTTATTGTAAATAATTGTAGCATAATATGTCGAGATTGTAAATATTTTCAATATAATATACTTAGAATTAAATTTTATTTTCCACACCAATAAACTTTATATCTGCACATACATTCAAAGAATGTAGTATATTTTTATATCTAATTTTTTAAAGTCTGAAGATATATGTTTTTATATGTAACAAATTATACTTTCTCTATTAAGTGAATCTTTGGATATTTTTATTAGATGTTTATTAATAATTGATTACCATAAGAAATCATTCTATTGTATCCTCAACTATTTATTCAATTCTTTTTTAAGATAAATTGGTGGATACTTAATACTTTTTAATTCTTCATTACTTTTTAGAAGCTTATTGTTTTCTACATTATAAATTTGTAACATAACTTTATTTACATATAGGGCATAATAATCATCACTATAAAAATATTGATATTCATATTGTGAATCATCTTTATAATTTACTCTATACAGTATTCCATTATAGCTTGCTTTCTTTGCTTTTTCTTTTGTAATACTCTTTATATCATCTTCCGAAATACCTTGCTTTACCATATATTTATTGATATATATCTCAGCCTCCTTCCATGGTTTGAAATAGTTATTATATACAACACTTCCTGCTATACCTACAATACCTATAATTAATACTACTAAAATAATTCTATATTTTCTCATGCTAATTCCCCTTCTTTTATTATTTAAAACTATTATAATTCATTAAAAAAAGATGTTATATTTTTCTATTAGAATATAACATCCCTCGTATTTAGTATCAATATACATGCCCTAACTGGTAGGTTAAAAGGCCCTACTGTCAGTATTTTTATTAAGTAGTATATATATTTCCTACTTTCCATGTAGTTTTATTTCATTATTATAAAAATTTCACAAGTATTTGTTTTAGAATATCTATTGCAATATTTCAATTAACATAATAAGTATCATATTAGCTTCTAAATTTATATATTCAGCAATATGACTTTATAAGCTGTAATATTACATCAGCTGCCTTATTTGAACCACCTGCATTATAAAAGCTTTTTGATAGTTTAATTGCCTCTTCTTTGTATCCATTATCATTCATAACTTTAAATACAGTATCTTTAATATTTTTTGACCTATTTTCTTTTAACATCAGTCCTGCACCTAAATAAGCAACTCTATTAGCTACCATTCTCTGCTCTGAATGTTGTGGAAATAAGACCATAGGTACCCCATAATATAAACTTTCATTTACACTATTCATACCACAATGAGTGATAAACACATCAGCTTCTTGAAGTATAGCAATCTGTTCAACACTATTTTTAACTTCAAAGTTATTTGGTATATTCCCTAAACTTTTAATGTCAGTATCTCTACCAACAGACATAATTATATCAACATCACAATCTTTAAATGCTTTTATACAGTTTTCATAAAAATTAACATTTTTATTATTAATCGTACCAAGTGAAATATATATAAGTTTTCTCTTTTTATCTTTAGGCTTAACAATCAACTTTGATACTGATGGCCCTACAAAAGAATATTTACTGGAAAAAGTTTCTGACATTGGCTGAAATTCTTTTGATGTATATACAATAGTATTTGTATCATTATCATTAGAAATCATAGAAACAAAGTTTTTTACATAATATCCTTTTCTTTGTAAGAGCTTTATTTTTTTATTAATACGTCTCATCCCCAAAAACATATGAACAACTTCCATAAAACTTTGCTTCATCATTTTTGCTGTATGTTTATTAAATGCAAAAGTTGTTGTAGAGCATATATATGGAATATTAAGTTTTTGTGCAAATAACTTTCCCCAAAAGCTTAATGAGTCTGATACAATACAATTTGGATTAAAAACTTTAAGTTCTCTACATACTTTTTCATCTAAAGATATTGTAGTGTCTGCTATCATCTCAATTAACCCAGAGAAATCCTTGCCAATTTTTTTCTCATCTTCAGGACGTAATTCTGGGAGATATTTATCACAACTAATAAATTTTGCTCCAGTATCTTCAATTTTATCTTTAAATTCATTAAAAGAATAATACAATACTTCATTCCCTCTATCTACTAATTCACGAACTACTTCAATGGTTGGATTAGTATGACCATATGCAGGAATGCTGAAAAAAACTATTTTACTCATATTTTATCCATCCTTTTATAATTTTTCTAAAATTATTCTTCTTTATCTGTTACTCCCATATGACCTATAAAATTTACCAAATCACGTTGATGAACAATTCCTAGTCCTCTTTCTTCATCTCCAAGTATCAATAATTTATCTCCTGTATTTATATTAAATATATCTCTTGCTTCTTTTGGAATAACAATCTGACCACCTTCTCCAACTATAACAGCTCCAAAGAAAAATTTTCCTTTAGGTGGTATTATAATACCCGTTTTTTCTTCTGAATGATTGACTAAATCATCTAGTTTGACATTGTACAATTTTGCAAGTTTAATACAACTATCTATATCAGGAGTGGATTCTCCACTTTCCCATTTTGCTACTGATTGTCTAGATATATTAAGTTTTTCAGCTAAATCCTCTTGCGTATACTGATGAATTTTTCTTAGTCTTTTCAAATTTGTATTAAGCATATTTTAATATCTCCTATATTTATCGTACTAAATTTATTATTTAAATTCTATCAACTAATTTTAACATTTATGTATATATTGATATACATTTCTCTTGTACACATTTACCCTTTAATAAATATATTATAAGAAAATTTATAATTAATAGATACAATCTTTAATTTATCTAAAATGTCATCTTCTATTTATAAAAGTACAAGTGGGACTTTTTGTAATATATTAGAATATTCTGGCTTTACTAGTACAAAATTGTTTTACAGAATTTTTAAAACGAAATTTAAATGAACTTATGATTGTCACACTAGCAATTATAAAATGTTATGTGATAGCTACTTCAAAGATTTCCATAATAGAGATGATTTTCAGTAATGATGTCTATCACCCATTTTTCATTTTTAATACATTATAATTAGTTAGACAATAAATATTTGAGCATGATATTATTATATATAATAGTACGAAGAAATATAGTTTTGCCATAAATAGAAAAAGTAAAAATCATATAAATAACTATAATAATTGAAAAGGAAGTAATATATGAAAATAGCAGTCATAACAACTGAATTTTTAAAAGAATTTGTAGAGAATTCTATAAAAAAATTAAATATCAATGCAGAAGTTGAAATATATATTTATAAAAACTTTTCTCATGTTGGAGATTTATATCTAGAAATCGAGGATAAGTTTGATGGATTCGCAGTCAGTGGACCCATACCTAAGGAAGCTATTACAAAAAAAGTTGGTACTATAAAAAAACCTTTAGTTGATTTTGGTACTGATTTACAAAGTTATTATGATATGTTTCTAAAACTTATTTTTAAATACAATACATTAGATTTTTCTAGAGCATACTTTGACCTAATGGATTGGGCAGATAATCCAAAAGACATATCATATTATCTATCAAATGGCACATTTGGAGACTTAATGTGTAGTATTAATGAAAATGCCTCTAAAATGAGTTTATATGA
Organism: Clostridioides sp. GD02367; assembly: GCF_045900275.1. Classification (NCBI taxonomy): domain Bacteria; kingdom Bacillati; phylum Bacillota; class Clostridia; order Peptostreptococcales; family Peptostreptococcaceae; genus Clostridioides; species Clostridioides sp. GD02367. The sequence goes on from NZ_JBJODK010000001.1 coordinate 394,277, forward strand.
TATAGCAGAACTTGAAAAAAGTATTGCAAAAAAACATATTGATTTATGGAAGGAAGGTAAAATTGATTTTTCTACTACTCGTTTTAGTAGTATTGTTCCTATACTACAAGATGCAGGAGTAAATTTTCATTTCATATATCCTGACATAGATTTATTAAAAAATACTTTTAACAGCTTAATAAAAGACATCAATTTACATAGAATGAAGATAAACCAACCAGGTATAATATATATAACAGTTAAAGATACGAACCATGATGATTATACTATAGACCAAATTTATAAAATATTAAACAATCTAAAAAAAGATAAATTAACTGATTTTATAATTGAGAAAGATAGTAGCTCTTTTAAGATTTTTACTAAATGTGAGACCATTAAATCATTAACTAAAAATTTCACTACATGTTATATAAAAGAATCTATTGAAAATAGTATAAACCTTAAAATATGCGTTGGATATGGGATTGGTAATAACATAAAACAAGCCATGTCTAATGCCATAAATGCTAATAAGGAATCTAAAATAAATCCTTTAAACTACAGTTTCTTAGTTAATGAAAGTTATGAGACAATAGGGCCTTTACTATGTGATAAGTTACTTACAGTTTCAAATAAAGTAACTCCACACATAAATACAATTGCCAAAGATTCTAAATTGTCTACTCTTACTATTCAAAAAATTATATCTGTTATTGAAATTCTACAAAAAGATGAAGTTACTCCTAAGGAATTATCTTCATGTTTAAATGTAACAGTAAGAACTGCCAATAGATTTTTAAGTAGTCTCTTGAAATCTGGAAATGCTACCATATTATATGAGAAACAGAACTCAACAAAAGGTAGACCTGAGAGAGTATACAAATTATTTATATCAGAAAATAAATATTAAAATATAGTGTATAAGAAAATATTTTATCATTAATCAGTAAATAAAATTATATAAGTTTTTAAAAGGTATATCTTATATTTGTGTTTTAAGATATACCTTTTGTAATATTTATTAATAATTTATGTTATTATTTGTTAAATTATATTTTAAACTTTATATCTCATTTAAGGAGTTGGAATATCATCTGGAATAGGACACCTATATGTTTTTCCATTCATAGATTTATCAAATTCTTCTTTTGCTTTTTTGGCTATTTCTGGATTGTTAAGTATTTTAGCTCCAAACATAGCCATAATTTTTGCTGCATATATCATACCTTTTTCTCCAATAGAACTCCCTGCACAAGCTGTAAACTGCCAGCTATGCCCAGGAGCGCCTAGATTTGTGCATCCTGTAAAAAAGTATGCTGTAGGAACTATATGCATTACATCTCCAATATCAGTAGACCCATAACTATTGAAGTTTGTAACATTTCCTCCACCATAATATAGATGAGTTCCTTCTGGCAAATTATATTTACTTATCATAGCACTATATTGTTGAGGACTTTGTCTATCCAACTCAGCTGCAAAATCCAATTCATCTTGAGTCCAAGGCTCTTGTTTAATATCATCCATACATTCTGACACAAGATTTGCTAAGACATGATTGTTTAAAGTATTATAACACCCTCCTAAAAACTCCACTTCAACCTCAGTCTCAGTCATCATTGCAGCTCCTTTTGCTACTTTTATAAGTCTTTCATATGTATTTTCCACAGCTTCCCTACTTAAAGCTCTTGTATAATACCATACTGATGCTTTATCAGGAACTATGTTAGGTGCTACTCCTCCATCTGTAATGGTATAATGAATTCTTACATCAGAAGTAACATGTTCTCTCAAATAATTAGCTCCTACGTTAGTAAGTTCCACAGCATCTAAAGCACTTCTTCCATTTTGAGGGTCTGAACCAGCATGTGCAGTTCTTCCTTTAAAATGAAATTTTACAGAGTTAACAGCTGTTGATATACCAATTGTAGCTTCACTAATCTTATTTGGATGGAAATTTATAGCTAAGTCTAATCCTTCAAATGCGCCACCTCTAGCCATAAACCCTTTACCTGTTAATTGCTCTTCTCCTGGACATGCATAAAACACTATAGTCCCACTTAAATTGTTTTCTATCATTTCTCTTTTAAGTCCTACTACTGCGCCTACATGTGCAGTACATAATAAATTATGTCCACACCCATGACCATAACCTCCCAATTCAAATGCTTCTTGCTTTGTTGAAACTTTTTGATTTAAACCAGGTAGTGCATCAAATTCTCCCATAAAACCTATAACTGGTTTACCTGAACCAAAGCGTGCCTTAATAGCTGTAGCTAGACCTCCTACTCCTACTTCCACATCAAATCCTTCGCATCTTAGAAAGTTTGCTGTATTTTCACATGCTTTGAACTCTTTAAATGCCTTTTCTGGATTTCTCCATATTTTCTTACTCAAATCATCAAGTTTAAATCTTTTATCATCTATCTCACTTATAGATATACTTCCTATCATTACTTCTACCCCCTATAAATTATTACATATTAACCAAATATAAGCGGACCTATTATACTAGCAAATGCCACTGAGGCAATAGTTACAGTAACAAATCCTCCTATAATCATCTTTGGTAATAAATAATCTGTTGCTCTTTGCTTTTCTTCTTCAGAGCCTTCCATTGCATCAATACCTTCATTAGAAATTATCTGTGTTGCTGGATATGCAAGCATACAAGTTACCCCAATTGCAGCTGACATTCTTGGAGAATATCCTAACATTTTTCCCACAGTTGCAGTAAATAGTATTATAAATACAGAACCTACAACAAGTATTCCTATAGTCGGAACAATCATACCAAATAATGCTGTTGGAGTCACCTTGGCAAGCCCTCCAGGTAACATCAGCATACAACCAAACATTATAATTCCATTAGATTGAGATTTATCTAAAATCCCTTTTTCTAAAAACCCTATCCTTGTAAAAATTAACCCTACCAACAAACATGCTATATTGGGATTTAAATAATAGTTTGTAGGAGTAAATTCAGGTATTATAGTTGCCAATCCTACAAAATTACCAATCATGGCTACAATTGAAAGTTTCGCAAGATATACTAGAGTGGATGATTTCTTACTTGAATCTTCCTTAAAAATCTTCATACTTGGAAGTCTAAAATTACTTTTTATTTCATCCTTTAAGAAATCACCTTTATCTCTTTTAGATTTTAATTCTTTATTTATACAATATGTTGTTATAGGAATACCAAAGAATTTTTGAAATGATAATACTAGAATTACAAATGCTGCAAGTTCAGGTCTATTTGCTGCTTCTGCTACAGTTGTTACAATAATACCAGCAACAGTAGAACCTGCTATTGGAGGCGCTGCTATTAAAGCATACTCTCTCCCAAATAACATACTACCCACTGTGAGACAGCCAACTGCTATGCCTACAATCCCTACTAATGCAATTACAACCGTTTTCCATTCACGACATAAGTCTTCAAGATTTATAAGTGTTCCTAAGTTAGTTATTAGTAATGCTATGCCAAAGTTACTCATTGCAGCCAATATGCCTGATGCACCTGTAATGTCTTTTGGTAGAATATTTGTCCAAAATCCCAATAAAAATATAATACACACAAATAGCAATGTCGAAATTGCACCTTTTGTTTTCTTAGATAAAAACTCACTAAAAGCATAAATCATTACACATACAGTAAAGCATGTAAGTGGATTCCAAAAATTTTCCATTGTTGTTTCCTCCTGAATATAATAATTTTTTTATCAATAAAACAATAATTATAAAATGTATATTCTGTAGTTAATTTTAACTACATATAGCACAACTTGATATTCCCATGCGTCTTAAATTATTCTCAAAATACCTAAATAAATATATCTATAGTTAATCTTTTAAATGTTAGCTATAAATTATTGAATTACTAGATTTCTTTTGAACCTTTAAGCCTCTGCATTATTAGATAGATGTAGAATTGTACCACAATTATCTTTAATTTTGATATACATGTTAGAAAACTTATATTTATTTAAATATTGTATATAAGATTTGCACTTTATATGCGTCTTAAATTATTCCTAAAATATCTAATATAAATTATTAACATATCTATTACTAAAAGATACCTCCTTCTAAATCTTCCTTAACCTTAAATCTAAACTTATATTTGATATTATTCTCCCCCTTTCAAATTAAGCTTTGTCTAATAACTTTAAAAAGTATGTTTTAAGAAACAAAATTATTTATCATGTTAAATTAACGTTAAGCTATTTACATTTATAGTCCTAAATTATTCTTAAAATAACCATAAAAAACTATTAAGTTTTAAAGACCTTACCTTTTATATTGTCATACTATTCTTGATATAAATTATAGTTTCAAATTTCATTCTTGTCAATATATTCTGATATTTTTTATATATAAAAATGTGTACCTCCAATTATAGTAATTAGATTAACCACTTTACTATCACTATTTTTAGGAGAATACACATTTTATTTTATATATCTAACGAACTTAAATTATCTCCATTAGATTTTATGACCTCTTTGTACCAGTCAAATGATTTTTTCTTACATCTCTTAAAACTACCTTTACCTTCATCATCTAAATCAACATATATAAATCCATATCTTTTACTCATCTGTCCTGTAGTTGCACTGACTAAGTCAATTGGTGCCCACATTAAATATCCAAAACATTCAACATTATCCTCTTTAATTGCAGACTTCATTTGTGATAGATGCTTACTTAGATACTCAATTCTATAATCATCATTTATAGTTCCATCTTCCTCAACTCTATCATATGCTCCTAGTCCATTTTCTGTAATTAAGATAGGTAACTGATATTTTCTGTAAATATAGTTTAAAGTAAATCTTAGTCCTATAGGGTCTATTGCCCATCCCCACTTACTTTGTTCCAAGTATGGATTTTGAACTCCTCCAAATAAAGATTTATCACTTGATAAACTTTCTTTTGGAATAGACACACTTGAAAAATAATAATTAAGTCCTATAAAATCTAATCTACCTTCTTTAAATGCTTCTTTATCTTCATTAGTTACTTCAATATTTATATTATTTTTTTCATATTCTCTTAGTTTATATTGAGGAAACTTTCCATTACACATTGCATCAATTTGATAATAGTCACAGTCATTATCTAAGAACGCATTTAATACATTACTAGGATTGCAATTATATGGATAAATTGGATTTAATCCAAACACACATCCAACTTTATTATTTGGATTGATTTCTCTAGCCAACTTTGTAACCTTTACACTTGCTAATGTCATATTATACCCTACATTTGCCAATGTCTGAACCTTGTCTTGCATTTCACTATACTTAATCCCTGCTATCATATAAGTAAAAATATCAGAGTGCTCTGTCTGAGGGTCAATATGATTCATCTCATTAAATGTAACCCAGTACTTTACTTTGTTATCAAACTTTCTCATTATAGTCTCACTATACTTTAAATATAAATCTATAAGCTTTCTGTTATTCCATGAACCATATTTATGTACTAAATTAATAGGTAACTCAAAATGATAGAGTGTTACAATAGGCTCTATATTATTTTCTATTAAAGTATCTATTAAATCTTCATAATATTTAAGACCTAACTCATTAGGATTATTATCATCCCCATTTGGAAAAATTCTTGACCAGTCTATAGATATCCTTAATGCACTAAAGCCTATTTCTTTAAATAAAGCTATATCTTCTTTATATCTATTGTAAAAATCAATTCCATTATGAGAAGGATAATCTAATTCTTCTTCTATTTTATCAGTAATTACTCTTGGTGTTTCATAAGAGCCTTTAGTTACAAAATCCATAATTGCAGCTCCTTTATTATCAACATCCCATGCACCTTCACATTGATGTGCTGCAATACTTCCTCCCCAGAAAAATGTATCTTCAAAATTCATAAATTTCTCCTCCTAAAATTTATACTATTACAGTTAATAGCTCTTCTGATTCATCATTTGATGAAATTACATCTAAGTAATCACTAGTATTTGTAACTACTATTATTATAGTTGAATCAAATCCTTCTTCGATAATCTTATCAGATTCAAATATTGCTAAAGAATCACCTTTTTTAACTCTTTGATTTTGTGTTACAAGGCTTTCAAAGAATTTTCCATCCAAATTTACAGTATCTATCCCAATATGAATTAAGATTTCTAGTCCTTCATCAGTCACTATACCATAGGCATGTTTAGTTGGAAATACTATAGTTATAGTCCCATCCACAGGAGACATAACCATTGATTTTGATTCACTAGGTATAATTCCAATCCCCTTGCCTAGTGCTCCAGATGAAAACGCCTTATCATTAACCTCTTCAAGTGCAATTACTTGACCTTTGGCAACATTTCCAACACTAATAGTTCTTGAGCTATTTTCATTAACTATTAGTTCTAATTCCTTTTTATTATCGTTTTCAACTTTTTCTTTTTCACCTGAAGGTATTCCTAATAAATAAGAGGCTATTGTTGCTACCACAAATGCTACTACTACACCTATTATCATAAATATAAAGTTAGACATCTCTCCTCCAACAAGATATGTTGGTAATGCTGCTAATCCCCAAACCATTCCGTATGTTTTAACTTGTGCTAATCCTGCTATTAAACCACCTAAGCCTCCACCTATCATTACTGCTACAAATGGTCTTCTATATTTCATAAATACCCCAAACACTGAGGGCTCTGTGACTCCCATAAGTGCACTAAAACTTACTGTACCAAATAATTGCTTTTGTTCTTTATTTCTAGTTTTTAAGAAATATCCAAACATAGCACCACAAACTGCAATATCAGATATTGTTGCTGCTCCCATAAAAATTGGGTCATATCCTAATGCTGTTACAGAATTTAAAGCTATTGGCATAGTAAAATTTGCTGCACCAAATACTATTAAGAGTGGTTGTAAAGCTGCATATAAAGCAACAACACTCCAATTTCCTAATGTATCAATTAAAAACATACATACATAGTTTAATCCATCACCAATCCACATACCAATAGGTCCAAATACTGTTAATGTAACTGATAAAGTTATTATTAAAGATAATACTGGAACTAAAAAATAGTGTAGTGCTTTAGGTAAGATTTTTTTCAAACATTCAATTACAATTCCCATTGCCCATACTCCTAAAAGTATTGGAATAAAACTATTTGCATAAGTTGTTGTTTGTAAATTTATACCAAATAGACTTAACCCTTCCACGCCATCTATTGATGAGGACAATAATGTAACTGCTAATACTACTGCTATATAAGGATTTACATTAAGTCTTTTTGCTGATGCTATTGCAATTAATACTGGTAAGAAGTGAAACGTAGCACTTCTTAATGTGTCCAATATTTGATATGTAGGACTATCACTATGAATTATACCTGACATGTTTAAAAGTGCTAGTATACTTGCAAGTATCCCAGCTGCAAGTAGTACTTCAATTACTGAAGTCATAGTCTCTGAAACTACCACAAGTATGGAATTAAATATACCTTTGATACCTTTAACTCCTTTTTTGCTTTCACTCTTTATACTTGATTCACTTGAATTTAAACCTATCATAGACATAAACTCATTATATACATCTACAACATGAGTTCCTATTATAATTTGATAAGCAACATCATTAGAAACTACATCAATTACTCCTTTTAGTTTTTTAATTTCTTCTGTTTTAGATATACTCCTATCATTTAATGTAAGTCTTAAACGAGTAACACAATGTGCTACAGACTTTATATTTTCTTTTCCACCTATGAGTCTTATTATATTTTCATTTAAATCTTTATACTTCATCTGATTTTGCCTCCAATCTTTGAGTCACCCTATTTATATGTAACATTAGATAAGTTTCTTCACTTATAGATATATCAACATTAAATTGTGATTTTACGTATTTTCTTATTTTTTGAACACTTCCAAATGATTTTGGATAAAGTTTACTCACCTGCTTATATAGGTCTATTGAACCATCTTCATCTGTTGAAGCTTCATCTGACATAATTCTTTGTATAAAGTATTGTAGATGAGTCGTAAATCTCATATAGTTTGTTGAAGTTTCATTTAACTCTACATTAAAATGATATTTTATTATAGAAATTATATCTCCTAAAGTTCTTAATTCCACAACTGTATCATCATGAGATTTTTTATTTACCTCCATATTTACAAAATGAAGCGCTATTGATACTGCTTCATCATCAGGAAGATTAATTTTCTTACTATCACCAATTAATTTTAATGCATGCATACCAATTTCAAAGTGCTTTGGATAAAATCTTTTAACATTCCATACCAAAGGACTTTTTATAAATTGATTTTTTTCACATCTTTTAAGCAAAAACTCTAGATGATCTAGTAAAGTTAAACTTAGATAGTCACTTGATTTTATGTTTAAAACTTTCTCACCATATTCAATTATTTCATTAATAAGGACTATGTTGTTAGAATCTGAGTTTTGTAGTAGATAGCTAAAGTGTTCTAACATATCATATGAATCTAGTATATAAGTTCTTTCTATTTCATCTTCATTTATTACTTGTCCCACTCTTTTTTTAAAACCAATTCCTTTGACAAATACAATAATTTCATTTTTACCTCTTTTTACTAAGGCTACATTATTATTTAAAATCTGAATTATTTTCATATATTCCTCCTTTCAATAAAAAGAACCCAAGCATATATGTATAGAGTATTCCTCTATTTTTCACATATATACTTGAGTTCTGCCTGCTAATCAGTAACATACTCAAAATTATGACTACATCGCCATAATTAGAATTCTTTTTTGTTTAATTTTATATTCTATATAGTATACTATCTATGTAAATCTGTCAACGATTTCCTAAATATTTTTTGTTTTATAAACTTCACATATATTATATATCAAGTGCTGCATGATATCCTTGATATACTGCAGTAGTTATAGTAGATGGACGTACACAATCACCGATTTGTGCTACATATGGAGCACAATCTATTAACTCTTCTACTATATTTCTATTAGCTCTCTGTCCAAGTGCACATATAACATGTGTTCCTGGTACTAAAATTTCATTACCATTTTTATCAGCACAAAGAACGCCTTCCTCTGATACTTTTAATCCTTTAAATTCTGTATGTACTTCAACACCTTGTTTTTCTATTTCATCTAAAAGTATTGGACGGTGTCTTATATTTGCATCTGGAGCAAGTTCACTTCTCATTTCCACTATATGAACCTTCTTACCTTCTTTAGCTAAATGTATCGCTGTTTCACATCCAGCAAGACCTCCACCAAGTACTATTATTTCTTTCACAGTTTCTACCTTATCTCTTTCTAGATAATAATTGTTTACAACTACTACATTATCGCCATCAAGTCCTGGAATTGGAGGAACTAATGGAGATGAACCTACTGCTATTATTAGGGCATCCACATTTTCTTTTTCTACATACTCCTTAGTAACTTTTGTATTTAGACGTATTTCTACACCTTCATCTTTTGCTAATTTGCTAAAAGTATTTCCAAGTTCATACATTTCATATTTAAATGGTATAGCTTTTTCTCCTTTTAAGATTCCACCTAATGCATCTGCTTTTTCACAAAGTATTACTTTATGACCACGTTGTGCTGCTGTTATCGCTGCTTTTAATCCTCCTGGCCCTCCACCTGCTACTAAAACTTTTTTAGGTTTTAATACTGGAGTTATTTCCATACCTTCTATTTCACGACCTATAAGTGGATTTACTGTACATCTTCTAGTGGAAGTTGCAGCTCTTTCAGCCATACAAGTGAAACATCTTAAACACTTGACTATATCCTCATCTCTATTTGACATTACCTTTTTTGGAAGTTCGTGGTCTGCTAATAATGCTCTTGCCATTTCAACTACATCAGCTTTTCCACTTGCTATTATCTCTTCCATTTGAGCTGGGTCATTTAGTCCGCCAAGAGTTGCAACTGGTACACTTACATGTTTTTTGATTTCCGCTGCAAGATAAACATTACATCCATGAGGTACAAACATAGATGGATGTGTTATTCCAAACCCTCTTTGATATGTTCCTGCTGAAACATGAAGCAAGTCAATTCTTGACTCTAATAGCTTAGATATTTCAATACCCTCAGCTAAATCATATCCACCTTCAAATAATTCAGAGCCACTTAATCTAAATTCTATTGGGAATCCTGGACCTACAGCTTTACGAACACTATCTAATACTTCTTGTGCAAAACGTACCCTATTTTCTAAAGTACCTCCATATTTATCAGTTCTTTTATTAAAGTATGGTGATAAGAATTGATTGATTAACCATCCATGTCCTCCATGAACCATTATCATTTCAAATCCAGCTCTTTTGGCAATACCTGCAACTTCTCCATAAGACTTTACTATATCATCTATTAATTCTTGAGTTAATTCCTTTATTTCTAGACCATCAGCTCTTGTACTTGGACTTACTCCATACTGTGACAAACCTTGCTTTTTGTTTTTATCCACTAGGTAAGTTCCTGCATATTGACCAGAATGTGATAGTTCTACACTTGGTATTGCACCATGACGTCTTATAGCATCTGCTGTATATGTAAAACTGGCTAAAGAATCAACTATTTTTAAATCTAAGTGATACGCATGTGAACCATCAGTCTCTGGATGAACCATACATTCACTTATAGTTACAGCTCCAGCCCCACCCTTTGCTCTTAATTCATAAAATGCTGTTGACTTTGGTCCTATTGTACAGTCGGCTGTTATATCTGTTCCACCCATTGGTGCAGAAAACATTCTATTTTTGAATATTACATTTCCTATTTGAATTGGTTTACATAAATTTGGATATTTTCTTTTCATAATATTATCTCCTCCATATTAACTTATTTTTTTGCTCTGATATTTTGATATTTCTTTATTATTTACAAATCTATAAACAAAGGTTAATCCTAAGCCTATTATCGCCATAACAATTCCTATTGTGAATGCTCTTGTATAATTACCATCCACTGCGTAAACATTTTTCATTACTGTAGGTCCAATGTATCCTGCAAATGCAAATCCTATAAACATGATTCCATAATTAACGCTATTATTTTTAGGACCAAACTGGTCTACTGTAAACCCTGGGAATACCCCCATAAATGCCCCAAAACATACTCCTATAATAGAAATTCCTATGTAAAACTTCACTACTTCTCCTTGTACTGAAGTTGATAAACAAAATAAACCTACAATTGAAATTATAAATGCCATTGATAAGGTATTTATTCTACCTATCTTATCTGATATATAACCTGCTACAATACGACCTGCTGTATTGAATAAAGCTAAAACGGAAACTGCCATTGCAGCTGTTGCTGATGTCATGCCTATCATATTTTGTGCTAAAGCAGATGCCATGGATGTACACATCAATCCATAAAAAGCTCCACATGTTAGTAAAATAATCATCACATAGAATATTGATGAAGAAAGCATTTCTCTCCAATTTTTATTTTTTGACTGCTTCCCTTGCATAACTGGTGATGTCCATCCTTCTGGTACAAAATCATCTGGACATTTTTCAATAAAAAATGATGCTCCACATACAACTATAAGAAATACTATCCCAATTGACTTAAATGCTGTTGTAATACCAAAACTAGTAGTTATGCTATTTGCTATTGGTGGTATAATTACAGAACTAAATCCATAAGCAGCAGTTGTTATTCCCCCTACTAATCCACGCTTATCTGGGAAAAATTTAACAGAGTTGCTTATTGTACACCCATATACCATTCCAACTCCAAGACCTAGTACGATTCCATATGTTAATACTAACATTGGTAAGCTTTTTGAAAATCCAGATAAAATCATACCAATACCAAATATAAGACCGCCTACAAAAATAACTTTCTTAGGTCCAAACTTATCATTTATTCGACCTCCAGTAATCATAGTTATAGGTCCAACTGAATTAGTAACTGTGAATACTATTGCTAAAGTGCCTGCAGTAAATGCTGTTCCATTAATTCCACTTAAGTATTCTGCCATAGGTGTAGCAAATACACTCCATGCATAGATTGACCCAATACACAAATTAATAAAACAACTTGCGATTAATATAATCCATCTTTTTTTAGTATAGTTCATTATTTTTTCCCCTCCAAACAATTCAATCTATTCCTTTTATTTAGGTTAATATTATCATAATAATGTTTTCATGTAAATACAAACATGTAATTAATTACATGTTTGTATTTACATTTCTTTTTATTTAACCTATTTTTTTATAAATAATGATATAATAGACTTATTGATAATAAAACTAAAGAGGTGAAATATGGGAACCCTTAAATATGCAATATTAGGACTATTAAACAGAAAACCTATGACAGGATATGATTTAAGTAAAGAATTTAATTTTCAACTAAATGAATTTTGGAGTGCAAAACATAGTCAAATTTATCCAGAGTTAAAAAAATTAACTAATGAAGATTTAATAGTTCATGAAGTTGAAATTAGTGGTGATGTGTTAGAAAAAAAGGTTTACTACATAACAGAAAAAGGAAAGGATGAATTTTTAACTTGGCTATCTAAAGACATCCCAATGGAGCCTACTCCTAAAAATAAGTTTAGACTGAGAGTATATTTTTATAATAATCTAGATTTAGAAAATAGAATTGATTTACTTAAACATCAACTTATTCAGCATAGTAAAAGACTTGAATTTTTAATGAGCCAAAAAGATGCTTATGCTGAAATCCCTGACTTTTATGATGATTATTTTGGTGATTATCTTGTATTAGATGGGGCGATTATAAGAGAAGAAGGTCAAATTAAATGGCTAAGTAATTGTATAGATATTTGCCTACAACAAAGTAAGAAATAAATATCAAAAATAATTTTTTTAAATCTATACAACATTAATTAGATGATTCCTATATTGAGTAGGAACCATCTTTTTTGTACTCATTAATTCTTTTAATTATTATAGTCATAAACATACTAATCTATTTCATCTTTTAAATCTTTAAAAATACCCTACAAAATAGACATTATATATCTACTCTATAGGGTACATTTTAATTTAACTCTATTTTCATGACTTTTTATGTCTATTAAAATGAATTTTCATCTCAATCAATCTAGCATAATAATTATAAGTTATTTCTCCAATACATTTTTGCTAGTTTAAATAGTCTATACAAAACTAAAAAATTATGCCCATTATTAGTTTCATATTTTTTTATTTAATCTAAATCTTCACCATTTGAAGCAATTACTTTCTTATACCATTCAAAACTTTTCTTTTTACTTCTTTTCAAACTTCCATTACCACTATTATCTCTATCTACATATATAAATCCATAACGCTTTTCCATTTCACCCGTACTAGCACTTACTAAATCAATAGGACCCCACATAGTATATCCTAGTAAATCTACTCCATCTATAGAAACTGCATCATACATAGCTTTTATATGTTCTCTTAAATAATCGATTCTATAATCATCTTCTATGTAACCATTTTCATCAGCTATATCTTTAGCTCCTAATCCATTTTCTACAATAAATAATGGCTTTTCATATCTATCATATACATGATTTAACGTAATTCTTAGACCTAGTGGGTCAATTGGCCATCCCCATTGACTATATGAAAGATATGGATTTTTAGCAGATGTAAATATATTTCCTTCAGCTACATCATCTACACTTTTATCAGTTCTAACACAACGGCTATTATAATATGAGAATGCAATAAAATCTACAGTGTGTTTATTTAATAATTCAATATCACCAGGTTCCATTTCTGGTGTAATACCTTTTTGTTCCATATACTTTAAGGCATAATTAGGATATTTTCCCCTAGATTGTACATCTATAAAAAAATAGTTTTCTCTATCTAGCTTTGTAGCTTCCCATACATCATTAGGATTACAACTATAAGGGTATACACTTCCAGCTGCAAACATACATCCAACTGAGTTATTTTCATCAACTTCATGTGCTATTTTAGTTGCGACCGCACTAGCCACAAGTTCATGATGGGCAGCTTGATATTTTATCCTTTCAACATCTTCTCCTTCTTCAAAACAAATACCAGCACCCATAAATGGAGCATGCAAAATCATATTTATTTCATTAAAAGTCAACCAATACTTCACTAATCCTTTATACCTTCTAAAGATTACATTGCATAGTTTCTCATAAAAACCTATCATCTTTCGATTACGCCATGCACCATACTTTTCAATTAAATGCATAGGACAATCAAAATGTGTAATAGTAACTAATGGTTCTATATTATACTTTTTACATTCATTAAATATATTTTCATAAAATTGAAGACCCTTTTCATTTGGCGTTTCTTCATCACCTTTTGGGAATATTCTACTCCATGCAATACTCATTCTGTATACTTTAAATCCCATTTCACCAAATAACTTTATATCTTCTTTATAATTATGGTACATATCAATACCAGTTTGAGCTGGATAATAATGTTCATCATCAAAATCAAACATTTTTAATTTTCCTGTAATAACTGCTGTTCTATCTTTTCCTGTTGGACATACATCTACATTTGCTAGACCTCTTCCATCTTCATTATATCCACCTTCGCATTGATTAGCAGCAGTAGCTCCTCCCCAGAGAAAATCTTTTTTAAAACTCATAGTTAAGCCTCCTAAAATTACACTAAAGCATTAACTTATGCTAATACTTTAGTCTTTTATTAATACCTTAGTATTTTATTAATTCCTTAATCTTTTACTAAAATATAACTGTAATTAGATTATCTTTTAATTCAGTATTTTTACTTTCTGTTTCTACCACATCTAAAAACTGCGATGAATTTGTAATAACAATTGGAGTTACAACACTATATCCTGACTCTTTTATTACATCAATATCAAATTTTAGTATTGTTTGACCTTTTATAATCCTGTCACCTTGTTTTATATATGCCTCAAAACCTCTTCCTTCTAATTGAATAGTATTTAATCCAATATGAATAAGTACCTCAACACCTGCATCTGAAATAATTCCTATAGCATGCAAGCTTGGGAATAAGGTCGTAACCACTCCATCTACTGGTGCAACTACTTTTCCATCACTAGGTATTATTGCTACACCTTGACCCAGTACACCAGATGCAAATGCTGCATCTTCTATATCACTTAAATTTAATACTTCTCCTTTTATAGGGCTTGCTATTATCTCTTTTTCTAATTTAACAGACTTAACTCCTTTTGTTTCTTCTTCTACTTTATTGTTTACCTTTTTAGATTCTTCTGTTTTCTCATCTTTATATAAAACCATAGTTAATACAAAAGCTACAACTATTGA
Organism: Clostridioides sp. GD02367; assembly: GCF_045900275.1. Taxonomy (NCBI): domain Bacteria; kingdom Bacillati; phylum Bacillota; class Clostridia; order Peptostreptococcales; family Peptostreptococcaceae; genus Clostridioides; species Clostridioides sp. GD02367. The sequence goes on from NZ_JBJODK010000001.1 coordinate 409,566, forward strand.
TATAGCTATACCAGAAAGAGCTACTATTAAGTTGCCCATTCCTCCATCTGGTTCAATCATTGCTGGAAGTTCGAATATTCCCATCCCTCCAGTTATAAACTTTCTAAGATTAAAGAATCCATAGAAAGCTCCTCCAATACCACTAGCAATACAACTTATTATAAATGGTTTCTTTAAAGGTAGTAGTATCCCATAAATTGCTGGCTCTGTAACTCCAAATATACCAGATATAAAGTTTGGTATTGCCATCTCTCTTAATTTCTTATTTTTAGTCTTAAAAAATATAGCTAATACAACTGCCGAACTTGCAAATGTACAAGCAAAGAATGGCATCATAACATTATCGTATCCTAAAGTCATAACATTATTTATATATACAGGAATAAATCCCCAGTGCATACCAAAAATAACAAGAATTTGCCAAGTAAATCCTACTATAGCACCTGCTAATAATGGACTAAAATCTCTTACTGAAAGTACAACTTGTGAAATAAGTGTAGAACCAAATGTTGCTATAGGACCTATAACTATAAGTGCAACAGGTAATGTAACTAATAATGTGAGCATTGGTACAAAGAAGAACTTAACTAAGTCTGGAATAAACTTATTAAATAATTTTTCACACTTAGATGCAAAATACACTATAAATATAATTGGTACAACTGTTCCAGTGTAATCCATTGATATTATTGGTAATCCAAGGAAATCAATATATACTGGTGATGCAAACATAGTCCCTTTAAATAAAGTATACATCGCATCTGTACCTGCTGATATACTGCTACCTTGTATAGCAGGATAACACATTGCAGCTCCTAGTGCTAATCCCAACATTGGTTTTAAACCAAATTTTTTGGCTGAAGTATATCCTAAAAATAAAGGAAGAAATGTAAATAATGCATCTCCTGTTGCATTTATTACCAGATATACACCAGATACATCACTATATAGTCCCATTGCTACAAATAAAGCATTAAAACCTTTTAACATACCACAGGCTGCCATTATTCCTAGTACTGGCTGGAAAATTCCTGATATTATATCTATACATTTATCCAACATACTACCTGACTTCTTTGTTTCCAAATTTTCACTTGAGTCATCTAAGTCAATTATTTCAACTACATCTTTATATACAGCTTCAACATGATTTCCTATAACTACTTGATATTGCCCTCCACTTTTCATTACAGTAACAATACCTTCCATATTTTTCAACACATCGTCATTTGCTATACTTTCATCTTTTAATGTAAAACGTAATCTCGTAATACAGTGTACTAATCCACTAATATTTTCTTTTCCTCCAACATCTTTTACTATGTCTTGTGCTAATTGTTTGTATTTTCCCATTTTCTCCTCCATATTTCGTTTAAATTAAATTTTTGAAATTTGAAGGTTTGGCCAACTCAATGTTACCATCCAACCATAGGTATATCTTTTTAGTATCACTTCCTTTCAATAGCTATTCCTATATAAACTACTACAAGATTATTCAACTTATATTTTTGAATCTTTAACTACTTTAGCTAAATGTATAGTTAAATATATAAGTTCATCATCTGTTAATATGTAATTATATTGTTTTTTAATAAAATTCTTAATCTTGATTACACATTCAAACTCTTTATTGTACTTAGACTTAATAATACTTAATAACTCTTTATCTGTCTCACCTTCATGTGCACTATTTAAAAGTAATCTCTGCGCAAAGAATTTAAGATGCATTATAAATCTATAATAAAATACTGATTCTTCATGAAATTCTATCCTAAAATGGTATCTAACTATACTAAGTACTTCTTGTATTAACTTTGTAATATCAGATGCTAAAGTATGACCTTCACTTAGCTGGGCATTTACTATATGAAAAGCTATAAAGCCAGCTTCATCTTCAGGTAATTTTACACCTGTTTTGCTTTCGATAATGTCTAGTGCTTTCATTCCAATTTCAAACTCTTCTTTGTAAAACCTTTTAATCTCCCAAAGTATTGCATTTTTTACGTTTATTCCTTCTTTCATTCTTTGAATTGCAGAATATGTATGGTCACTTAGTGATATATAAATACTTTCATTTAACTTCTTGTTTAACTTTGTCTGTGCATACTCTATAATTTCACTTGATAATTTCATGTGTTCTATAGGAATGTTATTAAGTAATTCTTGTAGCTTATTTGATATTTCCTTGTTCGATATTCTAAATACTTTGTTTACTTTAGTTTTATCTATTAGACTACCTTTTGATTTTTGATAACCAATGCCTTTACCCATGACGATAATTTCTTCATCATTTTCATCTAATGTGATTACAACATTATTGTTTAATATCTTATTAATTATCATGATTATCCTCCTTTTAAGCATAAAAAAAGCTTATCCATAATAATGGGCATACTCCTTCCTAGGATACTGCTATTATTAATGAATAAGCTTAGCTTGTACTTAAACAATTACTACCTAATTCCAATTATTATGATAAAACATTAGACATATTTTGTCAACGTTTTCTTTATATATTTCATCTTCTATGACTATTATTTAATGGTAATCAAATTCTTTACCAATAAGTATAAGAACGATTAATGTGCTATAATTTCTTTAACTAGTAAATTTTATGCTTATTATAATACAATATATCCATAAAATACTTTATCAGAACAAAAGTATTAAGAATTAAAATAAAAAATAGTTAGGGAGATATAATTATGATTTTATATTTTAGTGGTACTGGCAATAGCCGATATATAGCTCGCAAAATTGCACAAGAATTAAGCGATGAGTTAATATCATTAAATCAACTTATAAAAGAAGAAAAAACAGATGACTTAATATCAACAAACAAGCCATTCATATTCGTATGCCCTACTTATGCATGGAGATTACCAATAGTTGTTACAGATTTTATAAAAAAAACAAAGTTTTTGGGAAACAAAAAAGTTTACTTTATAATGACTTGTGGTGGTGATACAGCAAAATCCATAAACTATATTAAAAAATTGTGTGAATATAAAGATTGGCAACTAAAAGGTATGGCAGAAATTAAAATGCCAGAAAACTATATAGCTTTATTTCCTACACCAGATAAAGAAACATCAAAACAAATTATTAAAGAAGCAGATAAACAAATATATAAAATTATTTCTGATATAAATAATGAAAATGAATTTGAAATCATTACCCCTAGTGGTTTAGGAGGTACAATTAAAAGTGGGATAACAAATATAGTTTTTTATAAAATGATTATTAATGCTAAAGGATTTCACTATACTGATAAATGTATTGGTTGTGGAAAATGTGTAGAACTATGTCCTTTAAATAATATTAACTTAAAAAATCAAAAACCAAATTGGGGAAATAACTGTACTCATTGTATGGCATGTATTTGCGGTTGCCCTACTGAAGCTATTGAGTATAAAAATAATACTCAGAATAAAGAAAGATACTATTTAGAATAATATATTTTTGCTATTTAAACCATTATAAAAGGGGCAGTCTCAAAATTGAGATAAGCCCCTTTTTCATTGTTAAAATCATAGAAATATATTTGATTTCATACAAAAAAGAGAACCTCATGAACTAAAAAGTTGATTTTGAGATACTCCCTTTTTGTTAAATTATTTTACTCACCTTTTCTTATATCATTTTCACCAATATGTTGTATCCCAATAAATATAAGATTTATTAGTTCTGTTAGTGATTTCCATTGTGATTTTTTTGAATCAAGATAATAATAGTTTTTTGTTCCTTCTCTACGTACATTAACAATTTCTGCTTCTTTCAATATTTTAAGATGATGAGATACAGCAGGACGAGAAAGATGTGTTTTTTCTGTAATCTCGCCCACCCGTATTCCATTAAAATCACTCTCTAAAAGCGTAATTAAAATTAACTGTCTAGTTTCATCACCCATAGCAGAGATAGCTTTGCGACATTCTTTAAATCTAGATGTTATTTCTTGCATTCTTTGCTGACATTCTTTTTCCATAAAATTCTCCACCTCTTATAAGTATCTAACATTTGCTGGTTCTTTTTGTGCAGTACGTCTATATTTAACATCTGGATATCCAATCACTAGTGTTGTAAGTACATGAGCCCTATATTTTAGACCTAAAAGTTTTTTTAACTTTGGTGAATTATTTGCTACATCTGAAAAATATCCACTAAATAAAACTCCTAATCCATAAGATTCTGCCATTAGTGCCATATTTGATGCTGCAAGTGAACCACTAATCTTATCTTTTGTAATTATCATTATTGCAATAGGAGCATTCTTGAAAAAAAAGTTATCATCAATCGAGACTTCCTTTGAATGTTTAACAGTAATATTTGCAATAGGTTTTATTTTTCTAAAAAACTTTACTGCTTCCTTCTCATATATTGATTTTTTATTATCCAAAACAATATATGAAACATCTTGTGAATTTTTAGCACTAGGTGTATATCTACCTGCTTCTATAATTTGCTTTACAATCTCTGAAGAAACATCTTTATCTTTAAACTTACGAATACTTCTTCTTGATTTTATTGCCATTAGCAATTCATCTGGGTCCAGATTTGGCTTCTTTGTAAGTTCTATTGGTGGTTCATCAAATCCTGTTAGTGTAATAGCTTCTTTTGGACAGATTGCTGAACAATGTCCACACATTAGACAATCTTGATTTTTTATTACTGATTTTTTATTTTTTATATCTATATTATTTACTGGACAATCATTTTTACAAAGTCCACATCCAATACAGAGTTCTTTATTAACTTCAATTATATGCTTATATCTCATATGCTTTTATCTACCTTTCGTTCATTAGTTTAAACTATTATAACATGTAGATATTTTTTATATTCATTGGTAAAGAATTTGATTACCATTAAATTTTTACCATCTATATTACACAATCTTTTCATAGATTTTAAAGTATTATGGTTTTCATATAATAACTTTCTTTTATTTGTAGTTATAACAAATAACAAAAAAGCACATCCCCAATCAGATGCACATTTTAAATAAATATATCTTTTATAAAGATTATAATCCATGTAGATTTCGCTAGATTTTTTTAGATTAATTCAATACCCCAAGGTAAATTCAAATCTCTAGTTTATACAATATCTATGCTTCATAAAACACATCTAATATTTCTTTTTTAGTATGTGCATTTAAAAGCTTTTTACTTATATCTTTACCACCTAAAATATAAGATATTTTAGATATTAATATTATATCTTCATTTCCTTCAGATTGTGGCATAGAAAACATAATTATTACTTTTACAGGCAACCCATCTATACTTGGCCAATCTACACCTTCTCTAGATTTACCTATTACCACAGATGCTTTCTTTACATACTTTGTTTTTCCATGTGGCATCGCCATCTGATAACCTATACTTGTAGAGCCTATTTTCTCTCTATGCTTTAGTGCCTTTATGAACTTACTTTTTGAAGTTATACTTCCTTCATCGTATAATTTATCTACTAATTCTTGTATTATGCCTTCTTTTGTAGTTGATTTTAAGTCTAAGATAATACTTTCTTCGCTTAATATATCTCTAATTTCCATTTATTTTCTCCAGTACATTGTTATTAAATAATATTTTGATATCCTCTTTTCTCTCACAATCTATTATATAATTTATATAGTTCTTTTGCCTATATAGATTTGATACTTCAATCAGAATATGCTTTAAAAAGCTACGATTACTAGTTTCTAAATAAAGATTAATCGTTCTATTAATATTATCGACATTCATTATTCCTCTATTTACTTTGCTTTGATTGCATATATATATATTTAAATCTTTTCCTAATGAGATAGATTCATATTTACTACTTAAATTCATACCTATTAGACTTTTCATCTGACTTATATCAGAATTAAAATATATATTATCTTTTAAATATACTCCTAATAAGTTTGTATCTAAGTCTTTGTTATTTTGAGGTTTATTAAGTAGAGCATTTTTTATATTATTAATGTCACTTTCCATTAATAGTACTGATACAACTATATGTAATTTGTCTTTCAAGTCTAAATTTACAGTAGATATTACAAAATCTACATCATCTAAATTTCGCTTATTCAATTGATGCATAGGGATTATATCAACTATAGTCCACTCAGCAAATTCTCTTTTTAATCTAGCTGCAAGAAGCTGAGATGTTCCATACCCTGTATTACAAACTACTATTACTCTTTTATCACTCATATTTCTTTCTATAGCTGCTTGAAAATATGTAGCTAGATATGAAACTTCATCTATACTAATATTTTTTAAATTATAATACTCTGTCATAATATTTAAAGTCATCATACACAACCCCAATACATCTGAAAATCGCTCTTGTATCTCTTCTAATAATGGGTTTTTTATTTGGATATCATATCTTAATCTGTTTAACATGTGTCTTACGTGAGATGCTAGACTTTTTTGTAATAATTCATCATCTCTAAGATTTATATTTAAAAACTGTGACATATTCTCTATCATTATAGATGATACTTTTTCACTATCACTTAATATCTCTGATTCATCATTACTACTCTTATTACTTTCGCTACTAAATCCAGATGATACTAAATATATATAAATATATTTAATTTCATCTTTAGTTATTTTTACTCTATATCTATTTTCTATTTTTCCTATAAGTGTAGTTACCTTTTCATATACTAACTCATCTAAATTACATATAGAAACTTCCTTTTCCTCCTGAAACTCTATTTGATTACCTTCTTCAACTCTCTTTAAACATATAAGTATATGTGTAATTAAATTTATATAGTAGGGCTGACTTATAACATATCCTAAATTATCTTCCAATTCTGTAATTATAGTTTCTACAAATATAATGGAATCAATATCAAATAAATTTATCAATGCACTAAATGTAGCAGAATCTAATCTTGTTAACTCAGATATATCATGCTGTTCATAATTTTCATCTAATAAGTCGTCCACCATCTTAGCAATCGATTTCCTTATATCCACTTCTTTACCTATAATTTTAGTTCCCTCTAGGGTTTTATTAAGTTTTAAATTATATTCCTTTATCCATTCCTCTATATATTTAAAATCATTTACTATAGAGGTTTTACTTACATAATATTTATCCGATAACTGATTTATTGAAGTTATATTACTTGAATTTAATAATAGATATTTTAAAATTTCCATTCGTCTTTGCTCTACTGATAAAGATTTATTTCCTTTTGGTTGTATATTTAAACTATTAATTAGGTCTATATTGTTCTTTGCTGAAGCTTCTATTAGTATTCCACAACCTCTTTTTATATCAATTTTTATATTAAAAGTTTCTAAATATACCTCAATAACCTTCAAATCTTTCTGTAATGTTTTATCTGATACATTTAATTTATCTTTAAAGTATTTTATAGGTCTATATTCATTTTCATTTAATATCAATTTAAGAAATTCAATTTGTCTTGATACAAGCATACTTATGCCCCCTACCTATTTTTTGATATTTCTATTAAGTACTATTTTAGCATATTTCATAGCTATGTAAGAATACTAAGATACTTCTGTATCATAAAAGAATTTATGATACACTTTGCAAAATTCATATAATATAATTTCAAAATAAAAAATAAGGATATTGAGATGTAGCCAACTACTTCTTCAATATCCTTATTTTCAATCTTATTTATAATTTAAGCACTAAGTACTTCAAATTCACTACTTTCACTCTTTATAGTAGGTTTTGTTATTCCTATAATTAATGTTGTTATCACTGTGCCAACTAATATGCAAGCTATATACGCAATTGGCGAACTACATGCAAATGGTATTACAAATATTCCTCCATGTGGTGCCATCAAAGTTATATCTAAACTCATACATATTGCTCCACCTATACAAGAACCAATTATATTTGCTGGAATCATTCTTAATGGGTCTGCAGCTGCAAATGGTATTGCTCCTTCTGTTATAAAAGATGCACCCATTATAGCAGTTGGCAGTGCTGACTTTCTTTCTTCTTTAGTAAACTTATTTTTGAATATTAACATAGCTAATGCTATTGCTAATGGAGGTACCATTCCACCTACCATTAATGCTGCTGATGGTTCAAATACATTACTAGAGAACATAGCCAATCCAAATGCTGAAGCTGTTTTATTAATAGGGCCTCCCATATCTGAAGCCATCATTCCTGCTAATATTGCACCTAATAATATTTTATTAGTTCCAGACATACCTTGTAACCAAGACTGTAAAGCTTCATTTAGCCATGATGCTGGCGTGTTAACTATGAAGAACATTATAGCTCCACTCGTGAATGCAATCAATAGTGGACATATCAGTACAGCATTTACTCCCTTTAATACATCTGGTAAGTTTTCTGTTATCTTCATTACTCCTAAAGCTATATATCCTGTTGCAAATCCTGCTACCATACCACCTAGAAATCCTGAGCCTCCAATAACTGCCATAAAACCAGATATCATAGCAGGAGCAAAACCTTGCCTTCCAGCAATTGATTTAGCTATAAAACCAGCAAGTATTGGTATGAATAACTTAAATGCTGAGTCGCCTCCAAGTTGTCCAAAGAATCCAGCTATAGGATTGTATGTTTCATGAGTTGGGTCTGATGCAAATATACCAAACATAAATGCTATAGCTATACCAATCCCACCTATTACTACAAATGGAATCATTTCAGATACACCATTCATTAAGTGTTTATAAATACCTTTTTTCTCTGCTCCTTGAAGTATTTCTTTTGAATCTTCTAAAGTTTTTCCACCTGGCTTAATTTCTTTAGCCATGCCATTTTCAGCATTTATAATTAAATTTTTTGCTAATGGAACATTCTTAGCATCTGCTACTTTCTTTTGTAATACTTTCTTTCCTATAAATCTACTTGTCTGAATTTCTCTATCACAAGCTATTATCACATACTCCGCTCTTTTTATATCCTCTTTAGTTAACTTATTTTCTATACCTATAGCTCCATGTGTTTCTATTTTTACTTCATATCCGAGCTCTTGTCCTGCTTCCTCTAACGCTTTTTTTGCCATAAAAGTATGGGCTATCCCTGTTGGACACCCTGTTATTCCAACTATAAGACCTTTACTTTGATTGTTACTTAAATCTCCTGATTCTACTGCCTTACAATTAAATATATTTAATATTTCATATGGAGTTTCTGCATTTAGTAGATTCTTAATAAGATTTTCATCCATTAAATATGTAGCTAATTTAGATATAATCTTAAGATGAATGTCTAAACCTGATTCTGGAATTGCTATCATAAAAAATGACCTAAGTTTTTGACCATCATTATCCATAATCTCCCTATCTGTTCTTAAATACATCATTACAGGTTGATTTACTGCACTTGACTTGGCATGGGGAATAGCTATTAAATTTCCCATGTTGGTTGGTGATTCTTTTTCTCGTTTATTAATATCAATTATAAATTTTTCTTTATCATTTATATAATTTCCATGATACAAATGATTTGCCATATAATCAATTACATCTTTCTTAGTTTTAAACTGTTTATCTAATACAATACAATCACTACGTAATATTTGCTCTATCATAGACTCTCATCTCCTCGTAATTTATTATCCAATTACTAATTCTTCTTTTTGTGAAAAACATTTTAATTTATCTATGTCATTAAATAAATTCATTTTAAACTCTATAACCTCCCTTGCAGCTTCTATACACTGTGGATATATAGCATCTGGTTCATATAGACTTGGGTTTTGTTCTAATACTTCTCTGCACTTCTTATAATATGCTGATTTAACATCACTTGAAATATTTACTTTACAAACTCCTAGTTTAACTGCTTGTGCTATTTCTTCATCTGGATTTGATGAGCCTCCATGAAGTACTAAAGGTATCTCTACTACTTCTTTTATTTCTTTTAATAAGTCTAATCTAAGTTCTGGTTTAAAGCCTTTTGGATATATACCATGTGCTGTACCAATTGCAATAGCTAATGTATCTACTCCTGTTTTTTCAACAAAATCCCTAGCTAATTGTGGATTTGTATATATTATTTCATCAGAACCACCTTCTCCTGATGTTCCAGTTGTCCCTATTGTCCCAAGTTCTCCTTCTACAGATACATTTAATCCTTTTGCTATTTCCACTATTTCTCTAGATATAGCTACATTTTCTTCATATGGTAAATGTGACCCATCAATCATTACTGATGTAAATCCACATCTTATAGCTCTTAATATTTGACTTTTATTTGCTCCATGGTCTAAGTGTATTACCATAGGTACCTTACTCTTATGTGCTTCTTCTATACAACTAGCTACAAAACTATCTTCTAGAAAACTTAACTCATTTGGGTGAATTGCAAGGATTACTGGTGCATTTTTTTCATTAGCACTCTGTACTACCGCTTTAAGTATTTGCCCACTCCCTATATTAAATGCTGGTACTGCAAATTGATTTTCTTGTGCCACTTGTAACATTTCCTTCATATTTATTAACATATTGTACCTCCTGATATTTTTAATTTTGATTTATTTGTTATTGATTTTGTTGTTGTTTATATTTAAATAATATCAGGGTAATAAAAGTCAGAAAATAACAATCGTTTTCCTTATTGAAAAGGAACTTTTATTATATATTCTTAGTTCCTTTTCAATAAGGAGCTTTTAGAAGTCTGTATCACAGTTAATTATATTTCTTAAACTTATTTATTATCAATACTCAATAAGCTCAAAAGCTGACTCTAATAATTGTGATTACTTTGTAAATCTTCATTTAAATTCTATCCTCTAGCTATATCATCAATTTATCAAAAGATACAAACATATCAAATACCCTACTTTCATTTACTTGAAAATTAACATTCAATAATAGCATATCTTACATAGATGTTATATTTTACATACCTATAGCTATAAATTTTAAAACACTAGCACTATAGTTAATGTTATATTGATATCAAAAAATCAAAAAGATATTAGCCAGACAGCCAATATCTTTTTGTACATTTCAATGGTAGAGATGATTTATAGAAATCATACTCACAATTATCTAATTTTTAGATGTCATAAGCTTGACATAACACACCAAAATCATACTTCTTGAGTTCATTTCTAAGAAATAAAGAAACTTGGTTTTCTAATCACTAATTTATAAGTTAGTCTCTATTATTTTATGTAAATCTTTTTCTATCTAATTTAAAAATCATTCCTAATGCTATATAGCATATCCCAATTACTAATACACCATAAGCCATAGATACTCCTATCTTAAATTCTTGCATATTAGTTACAATGGATATTGAAATAGGTCTATTGTAAACGCCATAAAGCAAGGCTGACATTGTATATTCTCCAATTGTACGAATAAATACCAATATAGCCCCTGAAATTATTCCTGGCATCATATTTGGGATTATTATATTATAAAAGGTTTGTATTCTTCCAGCACCTAAACTCCTTGATGATTCTTCTAGTCCTAAATTTATTGACTTCATAGCAACCTCATTGGATGAAAATAGTAATGGCAAGGCATAAATTGTATATGCTATAGGCAAAATATAAAAACCACCTATTAAGGACTCATTAAAAGCAAATATACTTTTTTGATTAAATGTATTGATTAGGTTAACTGCAATAGCACTTGCAGGCATACTCCAAGGTAACATTATAATAAATTTTGCTAGTCGATTATATGTATTATCCTTTTTAATTACTAAATATGATACTGGTACTGTAATTATCAATCCTAATGCTACTGCCATTAAAGACATTTTCAAACTGTTTAAAATAGGCTGTAATACACGTGTTTTTTGGAAAATCATCTGGTAGTTTTCCAGTGTAAAATCTCTAGGAAATATGGTCGTCATAATTGAATGTGTACTTACAAATGATAAGTATACAATAGTAATTATAGGGAGCATAATAATAATAATTTGTATTTCAATAATAATCTTACATACAAATGTAAATAAGTCTTTTTTTCTATTATTAACTTTATAGCTTTGAGATTTTAGGGATGATACTACTCCATATTTTTTGCCATAATACTGTAACAAAAGCATAAATGCAATCCCCATTAGTAACAAAGTAATCACTTGAACTGAGGCTATATCCATATGGTTATTAGCCTTAGACCTAACAATCTGAGTACTCAAAACTTTAAAACCACCACCTATAAGATTTGGTGCTGAGAAAGAACTAATCCCTGATGCAAAAGTTATAATAGTAGAAGTTATAACAGCTGGTGTAATAACAGGCCATATTACATCAAAAAATACTCTTAGCTTTGATGCTCCCATTCCCTTTGCAGCTTCAACTGTTGAGTAATCCACATATTTTAAGGCAACATATACATTTAAATAAAAATACACATACTGAGTATAGGCAACCACAAATAAAATTCCCTTTAATCCACTAAAATCATAGGGTTTGTTGATAAATGAGAGTAAAATTTCTATAGATTTTGTAACTATCCCACTTTCTCCATAAAGCTGAATACATGCAATTACCATAATTACTCCAGGAATCATCATCGGACTTAGTAAAAGAATATGTATGATTTTTTTGTGTTTATCACAAACAAATGTCATATACAAGGCAAGTGATATACCCATAATTCCACATACAAGTACAGAACCCAATCCCAAAATTATAGTATTGCTTACTACCCTTAAATTATTAGTATTTGAAAAATATTCTTTGAATACTTCAAAAGAATATCCACCTTCACCTTGAAATACTTGTGCAAAGGTGTTAGCTATTGGAACGATAATATATCCAATCAGAATCCAAAATAATATACTGTATAAAATAATAGAAATAATATTTTTAGATGTGAATTTACTATGGTTTCTTTTTTTAATCATATTATTCACCCTGTAGCACACCTAAATATGCCCTATCCCCTACATTTAATTTATTACTATTATTCAGCCTATTAAGTTCAGTCACTTGATATTTTTTCTCATTATTTGATACTGTATATTCTAAAATTGGCCCTAAGAAACGCTTAGATTCTACTTTTACTTTTACAAACCCACTTTGGTTAGTATTTTGCAACAATACCATTTCTTCAGGTCTTTTATAAATATAAGGCTTTGTCTCTTTTTCAATATTAAAATTAACATAATCCTCTTTTTCAATACAGTTTGAAGTGCCTACAAAATTTGCCACAAAATCATTCAATGGTCTTTTGTAGACTTCCATTGGCATACCAATTTGAAGAACTTTACCCTTATCCATTACAGCTATTCTATCAGAAATAGCCAAGGCCTCTTGTTGATCATGAGTAATAAATAAAGTAGTAATACCAATTTTTTGCTGTATCTCTCTTATTTCTTCCCTCATTTTGACTCTTAAAGCTACATCTAGATTAGACATTGGTTCATCTAATAAAAGCATCGTAGGCTCAGTAGCTAATGCTCTTGCTACTGCCACTCTTTGTTGCTGTCCACCAGATAATTCATCAATCTTTTTTTTCCTAAAATCTTTCATTCCTGCCAGTTCTAAATAAGTATCACATTTTTCTACTATAATTTTTTTAGATAATTTTTTTATTTTTAATCCATAAGATACATTTTCTTCTACAGTCATATTTGGAAACAATGCATAGTTTTGAAAAACAGTTCCCATATTTCTATTTTCTGGTTCTAGGTTGGTAATATTCTTATCATCAATATAAATACTCCCAGAAGAAGGTTTTATAAATCCACCAATTATTCTTAAAATGGTTGTTTTACCACATCCAGAAGGTCCTAATAAAGTAAAAAATTCGCCTTCTTTGATGGATATATTAATATCATGTAATACTTTTTCTTTTCCATAATAATGATTAATTTCCTTTAATTCTATATTCTTCATATCGACCCCACAAATTATCTAATATTTATAAATTTTAAATATACACATGATGAATCACTTCACATCATCGACTACTTCATTAATTACTCAAAAGCTATTTTATTTAATATCAGAGTATTAGCATCATTAGGTAGCGTGAATTACACAAAAACCATGATATACTATAGTTCCCTTATACGTAAAATAGCGAGGAAAATCCTCACTATTTTTGTATATAATATTAAATTATCTAACTAGACTATTTTATAGTTTTATTATTATCTATTATATCTGTTTCCCACTTTTCAATCCAGTTAGATTGATTTTTTCCAATTACAGACCAATCTACATCCATAGCTTTATATTCTTTCGACATCCACTTTGGTGAATCTTTAAGTGCAGAATCTAATGTTGGTATACGGTTAAAATCATTTGCAATCATAGCTTGAATCTTAGCACTTCCAACAAAATCTACAAATTTAGCTGCTACATTTGGATGTGGAGCATTTTTTAGAGCTGCTACACAGTCTGTAATTACTACAGAACCACTCTCTGCATCTACAACTTCTAATGGCATATTATTTTTTTCTTTATTATCTATTATATCACTTAACACTGCAACAGATATCGCAGCCTCACCTTTACCTATTGCTGAATACATAACACTTCCGCTATTGTAGTAGTTCTTTATATTTTTATTTAAATCTTCAAGATACTTCCAAGCTTCAGCTTCACTCTTAGTAGTTGAATAGTAATTGATTAAGTTACTAACAGTAGAACGCATAGATGATGATAATGAATCTCTAGTAACTATTAAATCTTTATATTCTTCTTTTGTTAAATCGCTCCAATCTTTTGGTGCTTTATCAGCTGATAATAATTTTGTGTTGTAAAACATCATTACTGGTGTTTTTATAGTTCCATACCAATATCCTTCTGAATCTTTATAAGACTTATCCAATTCATTATTCCAACTTGGTTCAGTCTTTTCATACAATCCTTCTTCTTTTAATTGCATATATGTAGACGTATCTCCACCAAACATTATGTCTGCTTGTGGATTATCTTTTTCACTTCTAACACGATCTGCTAGTTCACCCTTTAAGTTTATAAATTCAACATTAACTCCTGTTTCCTTTGTAAATTCTTCAGAAATCGCTCCTAGCATATCCTCACCATGAGTAGTATATACTACTAATGTATCCTCTAATTTATCACTTTTTGCTGCCTTATCATTGCTACAAGCTACCAGTGATAATGACATCACTACAGTTAATAAAATAGCTGCTATTTTTCTCTTCATATTGACTCCTCCCCCCATATTCTCCATGTTCATTTTAAATGTTATTATTCTTATAGTCAACGATTCGACAACAATCCATATAATTGTATTTTTCTATAATTACTTATTTTGTTATTGTTTTTTTCTATATCCATGTTTATTTTTATACATATAATTTTTGTATTCACATTAATCCTTTTTTAATATTAGTATTGTATTTCTTCAAGACATATTTTAAGTATTAGTATTATCATTATATACATAAAAAATGACCTATTAATAGGTCATCTGAACTAATGATTTTATGGTATATGAGATATTTTCTTAAATCACTTATTATTTTTATCATTTACAATACTCTTTTTATCTTAAAATAATTATAATCTAACTTTAATCACACATTATGTTACATGCAAATATTTTTAGCAAACTTAATAATTAAATAGCTATATTTCATTAACCATCTTATAAATATTTATAACCTATCCACTATTCTTCCTCAATAAATTCAAATAAATTTTCCACTGTAGTATTGAATACTTTAGCAATATCCATAGCTAACTTTAAAGAAGGATTATATTTTCCATTTTCTAAGTGTACAATAGTCTCACGTCTTACTCCAACCGATTTAGCAAGTTCATTTTGTGTCATAAGGAGTTTTTCCCTATATTCTTTAATTTTTGTCTTCATCAATATTGCCACTTAGTTGCATATCCCCCTTTTATCAAAATACACATACAAAATTAATTTAGATAATGATTGTATAAATAATACTGCAATAAGAATTATGCCAGTGTCCTGGTTTGATATATTTATATTCCTTGTATAAGGAGTTGCAAAGAAAATAGCAATTATAACTATAGAATACATCATTATTGTTATTGCAATCTGATTAACCTTTGATAGTATAAATTTAGATGATTCATCAACTAAATCATTATATTTTTTATTATAAATTAGATAACAACCAAAAACTATTAACCAGCTCAGCCCTGGAAGAGAAGCCGTACTTGGACCTTTAAAAATATACTTAGTCGCTAATACTGCTATAAAAAAATAAGTTATTACAAGTAATTCTAAGATAAGCTTTGATTTTACTCCAGTTTCTGATTTAGACATATAAAAATCCTCCTTAAAAGTTATATATTCTTTAGTTTTTGTTTTCATTAATATAATTACTTAATTACATATACCTCTTTTATCAAAATATATATACAGAATTAATTTAGATAACGATTGTATAAATAAAACTGCTAATAGAATTATACCTATATCCAAATTTGATACATCCAAAGCTCTTGTATGATTAGCTGAAAAGAGAACAGCTATTACAAACATAGAGTACAGCATTATTTTTGATGCAATTTGATCAACCTTTAATAACATAAGTTTTGATGCCTCATCGACTAAATCATTATATTTTTTATTATACATTGAGTCAAATACCCAAAAAACTAATAAGATTATAAAAGTAATCCAAATACCTTCTCCTTTAAAAATAAACTTTTCTAATAATAAGTCTATAAAGAAATAGGATAGCATCAGAAATTCTGAAACAAGATTTGCTTTAACACCAAGCTTCAATCTAGACATATAAAATCACCCCTTAAAAGTTATATATTTATAACACTTCATGTTATAAATATATAACTTTTCCAAATAAATTGCAAGAAAATATTGTAAATACTTAATAATATTTTTACAAGTATAGTCCATAAAAGATTTCATAATAGATATCTAATGCTTACAAATAATATTATAAAATAACTTTTTTATTCACTCCTATATAACCGACGCTCTAAAAAATTCTTATACCATAAAAATTTATTCTTTAGTAAGCAGTACAGTACTAAATTAGTTTATTGTATCTATTCTCTCAATCATATCATTTAATAACTATTATCCTAATTAATATGAAATATTGAAATGTATAGTTATACAACCTAAATTCACTTCAATATCCTTCAAAAATACCTTTTTGGGCGACTGGAGTATGGTTTTGGATTTCATAATCAAAATAAAAAACCACTTATCTATTGCCATAGAGAAAGTGGTTTAGAATTTGAATTTAAAAATAAATCTTAAATTTATTTATTACAATTCATTAATTCGAAAAAATATTTAGAGTCATGTGTCTTATAAAGATTTAGCCAAGAAGTTAATGCTTCTTCTTTAAAGACATCTAAAACTTTTAAAACTTGTATCGTAAATTCTAATGGTGCAATTCCTGAAGCAGTAATTAAATTTTCATCACTAACTGCAGATTCCATTTTATAATATTTTTCTCCAGAATAACTTGGTATCGCCATTTTTAGAAATTCTAAATCATTACTTGTATGATTTCTAAAATCTAGTAAACCTGTTTTAGCTAACCCTAAAGTAGCACCACAAATAGCTGCAACTATAGCCCCTTGTTCCAAAGCCCCCTTAGATTTTTCTAATATTTTCTCATGACCCATAGACATCCAGGTATTTCCCCCTGGCAAAATTAATAAATCATTACTTTCAATATTAAGCTCATCAATTATAATCTCAGGTAAAACTTTTAATCCACCCATTGTTATAATAGGATTTTTATCAACTCCTACTGTAATTACTTTTAGTGGCTTTAATCCTTTTTTGAAATATCTTCCTGTGTTTAATTCAGCAGTTAAATATCCAACTTCCCAATCTGACATAGTATCGAATACATACATATATACTTTTCTATTTTTCATCTTTTACTCCTTATCTTATCAATTAATATACCTACATTGTAAAATAACTTAACTGACATACTCTGTCAGTTAAGTTATTAAATTTGATAATGATTAATTAATTCGAATAAATCTTCAACCATTTTATCCCTAAGACTTAATGGTTCAATTATTTGTATAGATTTTCTATAAGGTATAAGTATATTTGGTACATATGTAAATATTATCTCTTCTTGAAGTTTAAATATTACTTTATTTGAAGTCCTTTCTTTCAAATAATATCCTAGAAGCCAATGCTGGCATAAGTTGTCCAATGCATTTATCTTTCCTTCTATAACTAATTGTATAGTATTATCTTCATCTTTTGTTTCGTCCATAATCCCCTTTATAAAGAATTCACTTGCTGAAAATTCCTTTGGTCTATTAAAAGTATTTGATGTTTCTATAACACTACTAATTCTATCTAACCTAAAGCTGCGAATCTCATTTCTCATTTGGCAAAATGCTACTATGTACCAATTATTATTCCAACGAACAATTCCATATGGATTTATAATCCTACATTTTGATTTTTCTTCATGAGCTGTACGATAGTTAATTTCTACAGATGATTCATTTGCTATACTATTTTTCAACTTTTTAAGTACAGATTCTATGGATATTTTTCCAGTGGGTTTTATTACTTCAAAACCTATTAAATGTTTTGTTAAAATTTCTTCTTGTTTTTGATTTGAATACATTTTTAACTTTGACGTTGCTTTATCTAGTGTTTCATCTAAGAAACACCCTTCTTCTTTAGCAAATATAGCTGCATGAAGTAGTGCAGTTTGCTCTTCTGTATCGAAAAAAAGAGGTGCTTTGATGAAATTATTCAAAAGTGTATATCCACCATTATGACCTGTATCTGAAATTATAGGTATTCCACTAGCAGATAATGCATCAATGTGTCTGTAAACAGTTCTTATGTTTATTTCTAGTTTTTCAGATATTTGTTTTGCGGTTATTTTTTTATCTGAGTTTAGCATCCATAATATGGACATCATATTATCAATTTTAGCCATATAGTTTTACCTCTTCATGTGTGTTTTATAAGTTAATTATATAGGTTATTAGATTAATTTTCAAAAAAAGATATTAGCAATTTGCTAATATCTTTTGTGGATTTCAATAGTGGAGACGAGAAGGAGTCTATAAGTGGTTAGTTATATATCTATTTTCTTTATTAAACATATTTTATTTACTATTTGTATACTTATATTCTATTTCATTGCTAATTTTAAATGCGTACTCTGGATTAATATCTAACACTTCTTCTAAATCATCATTCTCAAGTATCTCATTCATTACCTCATGCTTATCAGTTTTATTTAACCAAAAGTCTATTATCATCTCCTTGTCAAACAATCTATCTATGATATGTTCATCATCTAGCATTGTTTCTAAAGCTTCTTTAGAATATTTTTTTAAGTATTTATCACTTTTGTATATTAAGTATTCTTCTATTTCTATGTATCCATTTATATCTAATATTTCATAATTAATAATCGCATTTTCTATACTCATATCTTTTATCTCTGAGTTGTACCAAATGAAAAATAGAATAACATCCATATCTATATCTCTAATTTTCATTGTACTTACTACTTCATCTAACTTACTAGGATTATTTAATAAGTATTCTCCTAATTCTTCATCATCTAGATGATTCATTATTGATTCTATTACTTCTTATGTACTACTTTCTATTTCATTGTATTTTCTTATTAGTTGTTGAAGTTCTTTGAAAAACAATTTATTCAAAATCTCTGATTTTATTTTTATCATGCTATCCTCCACTACTCTTATATTTTTTATCAGGGCTTCTAGGTCTTTATTTTATTAGATCTGTTAGCCCTAGTTAATTACATAGGTACATAGAAAAAATCTTAGCTTCTATCTCTAAGCTAAGACTTCCTATATCTTATTATTTTCTTTAAAACTAAAGCATGTATCATTATCACCTACTATAATATGGTCTACTAATTCAATTCCTAATATTTCACCTGATTTTCTTAATCTCTCAGTTATTGATTCATCTTATTTACTAATATTAATACTCCCAGATGGATGATTATGAAAGCATAATATTTTTGATGCATTAGTAAGAACTGCTGTCTTAAATACTTCTCTTGGATGTACTATGGCTGAATTTACAGTGCCAACACTTACTACTTCTATACTTACAGGTCGATTCTTTGTATCTAAACAAGCCACTATAAACTTTTCTCTATCACCATCTATTAGAAAGTTTTTTGCTAATCTATATGCATCATAAGGATTACTTATTTTTCTAGTTTCATATAGTACTGAACTTTCTTTAACTATTTTAAGAGATATAATATTTACTCTCTTTGCTGATACTTCCTCCTCCTTTTTTATCTCTCCTTATATATCCATACCTTTATTTATTATAATCTACCCTATATATCACTTGATGAAACTCCATACTTTGAACAAGCTTTACTTACTGCTTCGCTTGGATCTATCCCCTCTGCTATAAGACTTAAAACAAATGCTATTATTAATGTCCACATATTCTAATCTCCTTTAAATTATCAATAGTTAATATATTTCTTAATGCTAAATAAAAATAAGCATCTATACTTTGCTAGTATAAATGCTTATTTTAGTAATTCATCAGTTGCTTTATTCTTAGTAATTATGGTAATAGAATAATCAATAGATAATAAGTATAATGTTGAACTATACTTATCAATACCATCTTCATGTATAACATCACTAAACTCTTCAATTAATCCCTTTAGTATGTTTACTTTTAGAGACTCTACTTCTTCAATCTCCTCAATTACACATACATATCCACCATAATCTGTTAATTTTCTATCCTTTTCGTAAGATCCATTCAATATCGTGATAATGTTATCTACACTATCAACAATTTCTTTAGGATATTCTGATAATAAGTTTAAATCTTCTTTCTTACATAAGTTAATCATATTAACTTCCTCCTTTTAATTTTTTATACTAAAAAAGAGATGTTAATATTTTTATCAACATCTCTTTTTTAGCTTTTATATTCCTATTATAGTAGGCTATCTATTTAATATAGATCAAATATATAATATATAGTTGTAAAACAATTTGATACGACTTTCTAGCCTACCATCTATTTGTAAAATATCTTTCTTTATAGCTTCTAACATATTATCTATTTTATCTACATCAAAATTTGATTTCTTATATAATCTATTTTGTTCCTATTTTCAAATATGTTATTTGTTAACACTATAATTAGGTCTATTAATGTATTTTCATAATTTTTTAATTCTTCAAATCTATATGGTATAATTAATATATTACTTATATACTAATAAGATATTAAATTTATCCTGCAGTTTAAATCTTGCAGATATTTATTCTGTTTACCGACCGTTTTAAGCACATTTAAGTATTTAATTATTCATCTTTTTTAATTAAAAAAGATGGCTGCATACGCCCCCAATTTTAAAATTAGTTACGCTACAGCCTCACTAAATTAATCCTCATCTACAATCTTATACTGTTTACTTAATGTTCCATTAAACAATTCTTTTGCATGACTACCAGTAAACTTATCAATTGCCTCTTGTACCTCTGATTTCATTAAGTCTAGATAACGAATCTCACCATTTTTTTCATCTGTAACAGCAAGTACTCTTGCAAACATTGTTGGATGATCTTTCAGATATGAAACATATCCTTTCAATCGACCAACACTATCACCCAACCAGCCTCCATGTGGATCAACAATTGAAGGAATAATTTTTCCGCCTACATTCTGAAAAAATATAAAATCAGGATAACAGTTATCGAGCTGCTTTCCTTCGCTATTCATCCATTTTGGAATAGATAGTGATGCGCGAAGATTCTTTGGTTGATTTCTATACCAAGCAACATTCAATGCATGACTCATTTCTGTTCTGAGAACTTTCTGCTCTAATTCATTTAACTTATGATATGACCATCCATCATCATCACTGATGATATGTTTTTCATATCTATCATAATCTTTATTCTGATGTGTATTAGTAGATTTTATGTTCAAATAATCTTCAACATAAGGTTTTGTATTACCTTCAATTCTATCCCATTTTCCTCTATTCTCTTCAGATACAGAAGCTCTAAATGGTCCATATATGTCAAGTAGTTCTTCTGTTTTGCTTTCAGCCCAAACTTCCATAGCCTGAACAATTTCAATACAATATCCAACTGCGCACATCATACGAATAGCATCTTCTTCTGTATCAAGTTCATCTTTCATTCTTTTATTAATGCAGTATTTAATTTTATCAGATGCACCTGAGAAAACTCTCACTGTATTCTTATAGTAAGCGAATAATCTATCTGCATCATTTTCAGCCAATTCAATGCGATCTTCAAATTCTTCACCAGTTAATGGGTCAACTCTTTTAATAGACATCTGTGTACTACGAATTTCACCAAGTGAACGCTTGTATTGTGCTGGATTCCTCTTAATTTCAGCCTCAATATTATGATAGAAATCTTCCTGAATATCAGCATCAAGATTTCCATTTGGATTAAGATCTGCTTCAATTATATCAACACAATCCCACAAATCTAAAAAATGATTTGGCTTATCATGACGTACTTGCCTTGTAATAATACTCTCAAAACATGTACGTATAGCTTCGCTATCGACCTTAGGAATACGTTCAAGTATCTCATTAAGTTTCTGCTGCATAAATTCTTGAGCCTCATCTGAATTAACTGAAAAATCATCATCCATATTTACATAAAATTCATCCTCTAAATTAGATATATCTAACATACCAGAACTAACTATATTTGAAATTTCCGTTGCATTAGATACATGTTGCACAATTGTATCCTCATTGCATAAAGATATATCATTCTGTCCACTTTCTTTTTTCTGTTTATTCTCCAATTTTTCCTCTAACATCTTCTTTGTTTTACCAAAAAATGCAACATCAACAGAGTTAACTGTGATATTAGAAGTCTGGTCTATATTATCTTCTTTCAACTTTTTAACAACACTTTCAACTGTTGATGCATCATACTGTGGGAGGTAGCAAGAAACAGTATTTAACTCCTCTATATCACGAATTCTCCGAGCCAACGGTGTACGAACCATACGACCAATTAATTGAGCAATATATGTTGGATCACTACGTTTACGTCTAGAATAAATTACTTCAGCACGTGGACAATCCCAACCAGTTGAAACTGCATCCTTAGCGAATAGAACTTTAATTTCATTATGTTCTGCAACATCCTCAGGTTTTACATAAGGAATTTTCCCTACATTGGTTATAATATCTTCATGTCCACCAAATACATTAGCAAAGCATGTTGAACTATCAAGCCAAGGTAAAGTTTTGCAAATCTGGCTACATAATGCAGCCAATGTTTCTTTACTAACCTTGTCTTCAACCTGTACAACCATAAGTGGCACAATAATTGGATATATATGATTCTCTTCACAATACTTTTTCCAAAGACTTGATGATTCAGCTAACTTCTCGCAAGCATATTTCAAATCCTGATGTTTTGTATCAACTGCTTTTTGGGGTGTTCTTAACTCAATAGAATCTTTAACCAACCCAGAAGTTCTTACCTGTGATACTGGAACTTTCACTTCAGCTTTAATATCACGTTCTTTTCTACCATTCATTGCTTTGTTGAAATTTTCAGGAGTAGCAGAAATACCAATCACTACAGGTACAGGTGGATTATTTCCTTCCTGACCATCAATCAATTTAGCATAAATAGTCTTACTAGTATTTTCAGATGTAGCCTTGCTATCACCTTTACTACCAAGACCCCTATGTGCTTCATCAATAAATAAATAAAAACGAATATTATCGTCTTCAATTGTATTTGTAAGAACATCATAAAAAGTACGCCCAACTTCTGATGGATTTGATAACTTTTTTCCTTCACCAAGAAGCTGTCTATTTAAAAAATAGATATGTCCCTGCTGTAATTTCAGATGATTCTTTGCAAAATCTGGACCAATAACTTCCATAGTTTTTGCATCTGACAGTAAATCTGTCGCGTCAGCAAACTTCTTTAATGTCTGCTCATTCAAGGACGGACTGTCAGACAACCATAAAATAGTCGCACTACTATCTCCACCATAGATATCATTTCCATAAAACAATGCCTCTGCCACAGCTGCAGCAATAACTGTTTTACCAGAACCTGTAGGTGCAATTAACGGAACTGCAGATAATGAACCATCTGATTCATAGCTTCTCTGCATTGATTCTAATCTCTTTAAAAGAGTATTTACTGCAGTTTTTTGAAAATCAAATAACTCATATTTCATATTTAGTCAATACCCCCTTCTCCATAAATTTCAAATGTTCTAAGGTATGTTTCATACAATCTATGTACTTCTACTCCTGGCAGCCTTTTACACATATTAGAATACCTTCTTTGATCATCTGTTACAACAAATACTGTCTTAATTGATGGTGTATTTTTAATCTTCTCACAAAATTTTGACGCTTGATTGTAATCAAACAATACACCATAATAATCTGTTGTTAAATAACTCTTTCCTATTTTTCTAATAATTGGTCCACGACAACCTGCTTGCATCCAAAGAATAGGAGCAATTGCATCAAATGCATTATCCAGTCGAATAGGCCATGCTGACTCGTATGTTAACTCACAAAATATGGCATTCTCTTTAAATCCATCAGACATAGGAAATTCTTCCGTAAATTTATAGTCACCTTTAACTGGTTCATTAAGAGTATTGATACCTGTAATTGCTGACTTAATACGAGGCCACGTGAAATAATTCGCAATTCCATATTCCATCCACTCAGCATCATAAGGTTGTAAACCTTTTTGTATAAATGTTCTTTCTTCATCTGCACCAATTTCATTATTTGTAATAGAAATTGAACGTCTATTTCCTCCATCAAGATGATTTAGAAGCATTACTGCATTTGCTGTAGTACCTGAACCCGCAAAAAAATCTACAATAAGTGCATCTGGTTTATTTGTAACAAATAAACGAATAACATCCTCTACAGCATATATTGACTTAGGAAATGGAAATATTCTATCTGGCATAAAACACGAATTAACATTTGTTCCATATATCTTTGCATCATATGCAATATTATCCCACTGAGTTGTTGGCAATGATTTCTTTCCAGTAGAATAAAAAGCTTTTACGCTACCATCTTTTGCATAACCCGTAACAGTTGCTTCTCCTTTTTCAATATCCTCAATGGTTCCTGTTGTCAAATATGATATTACATATTTTTGAGGTTTGTCTTTAAAATACTTACCAACTCTGACAAATCCCTTCTCTAAACGAGCTTTTAATCCATCCCCAGTTAGCCCCCAGTTCATTTCTATACCATTATCACGAATTGGAAAAACAGGAATTGTACCTTCAATCATTGGAATTGAATCTAAACTATCACTTGGCATTAATGGCTCTCCTATATGAACAATCTTCCCTTCTTTAGAATCAATATAAATAGGATAAAATTGTGCAGTTCCACCTTTTTTTGTACCTCGTTTAGATGCTAAATCGCTCCTACGTAATGGTTGCCAATGCACTTCAGAATCTTTTGAAACAGATTTAACATCATTTAATTTCTCAATCGAACAATTTCCAAAACGGACACAATAAATAAATTCATTTGTTCGAGAAAATTCATCCGCACGAGCAGTACCTTTTCTACTGATAATACTACTTATCATCTGAATTTTAGCTTCTGGAAAAATTTGCTCCAACAATAATCCTAATCTAGCATACTCCTTTTCATCTATTGTAACAATTAGAACGGAATTATTAGGATTTAATAATTGAGCTGCTAATTTTAAACGTCTTTCCATAAATGTTAACCATTTGCTGTGTCTATATTTATCATTTTCATCAACATAATCATTATTATATTTCCAATCAGTAGCACCTGAATTATATGGTGGGTCAATATATATGCAATCAACTTTACCAGCATATGCATAAGTCAAAGCTTCCAATGCATGATAGTTCTCAGAATTAATTACCATATGATATGGATCTTCAGGTTTACCATTCTCTACACGGTCAACCTCTTTTAAACCTGGATAAATAACATCTCTATATCCAACAATTGGAACAATATCTTCCACTAGTACTTCACAAAATTCGTCACTATTCTGAATAATTGCAACTCCATCTTTAATTTCTTTAACAGTCCATACCACTTTGTTTACATCTGTTTCTTCATGTCCGCGTTTGGATAAAATATTAACATTATCACCAACTCCAGGCAATTTTTTATATAATCTTACTGCATCTGGTAAGTTATTCTCATATACAAGACCATAAGAATGCGTCTTCACATATTTCTGAATCTCCCTTGCTAATGCAGGATTTAATTTTGCAACTTCTTCAATCACAGCATGAATATTAGCCATATTTTAATTCCTCCTTAAAATTATATCATGAATTAATTAAATCCCTTTAGATTTCAAAAACTCATCTAGTATATTTCTCAACATACTTTTCATTCTAACATAATTAAATACACAATAAGTTTTTAATCTTTTTTTCATATCCTTTATGATATATATCTGAACAGGCGTCATCAGTTCTACAGTTTTATCTATAGGTACATATACTCATTCAGTAATAATAATTTTCACTACAATCTTTTGTCTATTCAAGTCTCCATTTATTCATCTACCGTACATTTAATCTTATGTACTTTGAATCTATATTTTGCCATATTCTGTTCTTCTTTTCAGTCTACTTCAAAATCGTATTCATTTACTTTCAAAATTTATGTTTTCATTATATCATTAATAGATATAGCGTCAATAATAAAATCTACCTTGACTACCATAGTAAATTTTAAGATATAAGTTTTTATACAACATATAAATAAGATTATAAACAAACTGTACAATTTTATCAGATTAATTATCATATTCCTTGTATAACAGAAAATTTTATTTCTTAAATATTATTTTATATAATTTTTTTATATACACAAATAATATCTAGTTATTTTACTAAATATATTATATATTATTTTGTATTAAAAGTAATCTTGCTTAATTCAAATATCTTCATTTTATTACCTCATATAATAAAAAGATATTGATTTTTCAATCAATATCTTTTTCGTGGATTTTAATGGTGGAGACGAGGGGAGTCTATAAGTGGTTATTTGAT
This sequence comes from Clostridioides sp. GD02367, assembly GCF_045900275.1. Lineage (NCBI taxonomy): Bacteria > Bacillati > Bacillota > Clostridia > Peptostreptococcales > Peptostreptococcaceae > Clostridioides > Clostridioides sp. GD02367. Next base: position 436,574 of record NZ_JBJODK010000001.1, read on the forward strand.
TGTTTTGTTGGTTTTTGTAAATATAGGTATATAGCTGTTTAGTTATGATATTAGACTGATTTTTTTGAATATTTTTTAGTATTTATTTTTGTAATTGGGGTATTATTGGGGTATGTTCTTTCAACTTTATGAAAATCTTATTCCTTTTATATCATAGTTTAAGCTTATAATCACGCTTTTTCAAGAAAAATAGCTAATTATTTATATACATTTTAATGAAGTTTACATATGATATTAAATTATCTCTTCTAAGATATATGATTTATTTTCAGCTAACTTATTCTAATTCAAACGCACAAAATATTAGCAATTTTAATACTTATATTGATTATTAACATAAAAAATTGCTCTGCCTTGAATCACACTAATTAATCTACTTTTCCTTATATTGATTGTTAACCATAAAAGTAAAGTCTATCATGTACAGTGTTACCTATTTATTCTATATAGTTATTCTCTTTGCTATCTGTTTTTTTAAATCATATATTCTTATGCATACATTAATCTTTAGTATCTTATAAGATTACTTTTCTATGTAAAATAGCATAATGCTTATGAATTAAATTATAACCTTATATATATTTCATATAATTTTTAATATTCTATTTATGTAATTTAATTACAACATTTTATATAACATTTCTTAATATAAAGACAAGTAACATTATTTATAATATATTATCTTTACTTCTTATTAATGTAATTAATTACATCTAATCTTAATTAAGATTTTACTAAATATGCTTTTGCTAAATCTGCAAGATTTTTAAATTCCTTTGGTTCATCATACATTACTTTTTTACATATCTGATCTTTATATGATTTATTTAATAATATTTCCCATCTTGGGTGCAAACATTCTATTCCAACAGTAAAATTATATTTTGCAAAATCAAAATTTAATTCTCTTTCAACAAATTCTATTTTAGGATATATATCATCAATTTCCTTACAACCTAAAAATACTTCTTTAAGATTATTTGATTCTGCTATACTTTCATACAAATTAGAAGCATTAACAATAGGTGTATTCTCATCTATATCCAAATCATAGCCTAAATAATAATGTGAAACTATTACTCCTTGTATTTCCATTAAATCAACACTAATCTCATATGATTTTTTAATATTTTCCCAATTTGTTTTAATTGCACTTAATTGTTCTGGCATTTTATCTAATGCCTTTTTCAATTCACCATCAACTTTTTTAGTCTCGCAAAAAGATTGAGGATTATAAAAATGCTTAATTTCAAGATATAATACAAATCCATCTCTATCAATTAAAAGTAAGTCACACTCTCTTTCATTTTTCCTTTGTAATGGAATTCTTACATGAAAATTAGTAATATATTTCACATTAGGAAGTTTATATTTTATCATTTCAATTATTAGAGGAATAACACGCTCCTTTATTTTATCTTTTATCCTTAAATATCTTTTATTATCACATTTTCTTAGATAGTTTAGAAATCTTGTTTCCATAGAATCATTAAATAACATGACTAATGGATTTACAAATATATATCCATCTTTAGTCATATTTAGTGGTGCCTCTGAAATGTTTAATTTAGGAAAATAACCATCTTCAATCGGCTTATAAATGTTATCTTCTAATGCTAGTTTATAAAGTTCCTCATTAGTTGCAGGGACATATTCCCTTAATTTTTTCACTCCATTTGGTGACAATATAATCATCATTTTATGTGATCCCACAGATACAATATCAAAATCTTCTTTATAAAGCTTATTAAATCTACGCATAGAAGCAACTATAAAAAAAAATCCTATTCCAGACCAATCTAGTCTAGAATATGGTTCATAATCTTCATAAACCATATTTTCACTCCAAAAATTCATATACAGTTCAGAAAGCTTTATTGCTATTTCTTCATCATCACAATTTTCAAGTTTTTTATTAGCTATCTGTAATGTATAGCTTAATGTTTTTCTTATGCTATAATCATTAATATATTTAAAATTCTTTTTGGGTATATTATTTAATTTGAAAGATATATTTCTATCTTTAATCTCCATAATGCCTTTTTTAGAATGTAATAACGGAAAAATATCACATAGTATTGAGTAATAAAATCCTAGTATTATCCTATTAAATGATAAAATATACAATTTTTCATCAAACATATAATCAAAGTCTTCCTCTTCTTGTAACTTTCTATGAGCAATATTAGTATTATATGTTAAAGAAAATAAATAATGTTTTTCAAATGGTGTAAATAATACTTTTTGATCTACTATAATATCTATAAAAGCTAAATTACAATGATAAATGTATTTATTTCTTGGTATTGACTTATCTAACTCATCAATAAGCCACTTATCTATATCATCTTCAATTTTATATATTTTTTCATTCATAATTTATTCCATCCTTTAATACCTTAAATTTTGTCTTTAAATATAATTTTATTACTATACTTAAATTATATAATATTTTATTGTTCTTTTACTGTTCACAATAAATCTTACTCTCTTATCTATATAATTAAACAATAATTTTTTATTTATATTAATTATGATATTATATCTTTATACATAAAACTAGGCTTAATTAAGTTAATTCAATATATAATTCTAATTTTATTACTTATTTATAGCATATTTTATATTCTTTCATTAATAATATTCAAAATAAATAATTGCTTAGTTATAAAAACAAATAATATAAACTCTTTTCCTACTTAAATAAGTGTATTCCTTCATTTTATTATAATATATTAAGATTATTTTATATTTTTAATTGTATATTTGATTATAAAAAAATACATTTTAAATATATTATCATCAAAGGTACGCTTTTTCATATCAATATCTATTATCACTTAACTTAAACTTCGAGATAAATTATATACCATTTCACTGTATTAATAAATTAATTAAATATTATTTACTATTTTTTATAATTTTCTTCAACTCATCTATACTTAAAACACTATCTTTTTTCCTATGAACCATTCTATGACAATTTGAACATATTGGCACTAAATCTGTTTTAGGATTTATATTACTTTCTTTGCCAACAGAACTTATGGTCTGATATGATGAATTTCTATGTATCCCTTACCTCTGTTTCCATATGTTTTTTCGAAATCAAACCCACATACAATACACTTTGTTCCATGATATTTTATTGCTTCTATTCTATTCTTAGGGTTACGCTCATATTGTTTCCCATAAACATATTTAACTTTCCCTTCTTTTCTGATTTCAGTTTCTAATTCTGCATTAATAGTATCAGCATCTAAAGTATTATCTTGACTTATTTCCTCTAATACATCATCTTCTATTTCAGTAGTAAAAATAAATTCTATATCAAAATTATTACTATCAAATTTTACAAATCTTATTTTAGGTAAATTTGTATTTTCTTCTATTTTACCTTCTAAGAATTTCTCATAATACTTAGGAAATCTAGTTCTTAGTAAATCTCTAAACTTAGATTTCCAAATTATTCTACTTCTTGGATTCTCTAATTTATCCATCTCTATAACTGCACTATAATAATTATCATTATATTTAAAATTCACATTTTTCTTTTCATTCTTTCCTAAATTATTTATCTCAAAAAAATGTCTTATTTCTATTGGAACTCCTGTCCCATTATGTTTTAATGTAGATTTATCAATTGTTTTTAAAGCTATTTTCTCATCTAATAACTCCCAAGAGTCAACTATTATAGGATACTCATTTATATTTCTAATTTCTAAAAGTATATTAATAATCTGCTTGAAATGTATCTCATCTTCCTTAAGAACTTCAATTGCTTTATCTATTGTGTATCCTGTAAAAATACCTTTATGATTTTTATTTATTCCTAAATGATGTACTATACCCATTGATTGATAACCTTTACTTTGTTTTGATGATAAATCTAGTATCTCATCATCTATCTTTCTATTACTCATATTATTTTTAAATAAATAATTATAAACTACTTTGTTTATTTGCTCTGATGAGTATTTATTAAACTCTCTTTTTCTATCATTAGGCTCTAACTTAGGTATTATCATATTCTCCTCCTCAATTGATTATTTTAGATTTTAATAAAATTATTGTATCATATATTTATTATTAAAATATATTGTGCTATTTATCAAAATACGTAAATCCTACAATGTCATTGATTGCATAAAAATAAAAGAGGGCATACTTATCCCCTCTTTATTAAATATATTTATTTTAAACAATATAATTAATATATACTTCACTTAAAATATTCTAGTACAACTTATTAATAATCTCGATTTACTATTTAATTATTCTATTGAGATACACAAATTAATTACTTCAACAACTCTATTATAAATTTTGCTCCTGTTTTAAATCCTAATTTATAACTAAGTTCTCTTTCAAATTCTATTAATGAATTAAACAAATCATTTAATTCAACCAACAGATATTTCTTATCATCTTCCAAATTTATTTCCAATAACTCATTAATTTTTTTAACCTCTTTCCAACATTCAATATAATACTCATCTTTTTCTAAAATACTTCTATACATATGTTCATTTATCCAATAATCAAAATATATTTCTATAATTTCATCATACATTTTAGTACCTCCTTGACTTTCATCAGGTACTTAATATATACTTAAGTTGCTAGGTTAGTGTACATTAAGTACCTAATTTATAAAGGTAGTTGTTATATTTATATGGCAACTACCTTTTTCTAATAAGCATTTAAATCTAAACTCAATATATTTTAAATCTCTATTACATCTAATTAAGTTTTATATATTTACCATTCAATACTTCTTGAAACATAATTTATCTATTACTTAATAAATCATACTTCTTTTTTATATCTCTTGTATCTTCTTACATTCTTCAAAAGAAAACAAATTTCCTATATACCAATATGGCCTAAATCCTGACTCACCATCTCTATTTTTAGCAACAATAATCTCACTTAAATTAGCACCAAAACCTTTTTCTCTTCGTCTCAGCTCTCTTATATCCTCAATTCCCATTGTCTTACAATAATTAAGAGCTTCTTTTTCTGTAGGTCTATGAATATATATAACTGAATTAGAATCCATATATATCTGCTTTGAGCTTCTCATTACTCTATCCCCTTTAGGTCTTTCATCTTTCAATTCATCATTTAATTGAGCAAGCTGAATAACTGGTATATTAAAATCTAAAGTAATCTTTTTTATTTGCCTTGATAAGTCAGCAAATTTAGCTTCTCCTACTTCTTTACCTTCATAATCCAAAATTTGCAAATAATCAATTATTACTAAACTAGGCTTAATATTCTTTATTTCTCTCTTTATCCCTGATACTGTATTTACAGAGTCATTTATATAAAGGTTATTTTCTTGATTTATTATGCTTAAAGCTTGTATATATTTGACTATTTCATCATCATTTAGATTTCTATTTTTCATTTTTACAACTGATATTCCAGTTAGTGAGGCTATATTTCTAAACAGAATCTGTATATCACTCATTTCTCCACTTATAAAAAGTACTTTCTTTCCTTGAAATATTACATTTCTAAGTATTTGTAAAGCTAATGCTGTTTTCCCCCTTCCACTTTTGGCTGCTATTGTAGTTAGTTCACCTCCATATAAACCTCCTATAGTATCATCTAAGAACTTTATTCCAGTCTTAATACCTTCATTCATTTCATCATTTATATATTCAAAGGCTCTCTCTGATATGGCTGTTATACTTGAATCCTTTTTTATTAATTTCTGATTGGCTTTATTTATATCATTTTCTAACTGATATATAAGAGTATTATCATCTATTTCTCCAAGATTGAACTTATTGAATTTATCAATTATATTTCTATTTTTATATTTTTCAATAACTATACTGACATAACTCGTGAAATTTGATACTGTTGGGACTATTGTTGACAAACTGGTAATATAGCTTATACCTCCAATATTATTCAAATGACCTTTTCTCTTTAATTCATCTGTAAGAGTTATTATATCTATTACTTCATTTCTCTTATTTATTTCTTTTATAGCCTTAAATATGTATTTATGTTCCTCATGATAAAACATGTCTTCATTTAACATTTGCTCTAACTCTTCTACTATTGTTGAGTCTAATAAAATACTTCCTAATATTGATTGCTCTGCTTCTGTATTTTTAATTAAGTTGTTTGAATTATTTATAATATAACCTCCCTACCACTTTAATTGAGAGTCATCTGGATTATATACCTTTTCATCTTTATTTAGGTCAGTTTCCTTGCTATGATAATTGCCCTCTAGTATCTTGGTAAAATTACTTGAATTCATTATCCAATCAAAATTTGCTTTCCATCCTGTATTATTGTTTCCATTTAGAAAACTTGTATTACTAACTATATTTATAACCTCTAATACAGTTTCTTTATCATATTCTCTTATTATTGAATTTATTCTCCTCTTTCTTGTGTCTGTTAGTTTCTTGACCTTTGAAAGTTCAATACAAGTTGAGTTAAATTTGCTTATAATTTCACTATATATAATATTATTTTCATTCTTTATATTCTTGATTGTTGTTGATTGATTGTTAATCGTCTGTTGATTAGGTTGTTGATTTTCTATGTTCTCTTGGTAAAGCTCCCAGTTTTCAATAGTTATGACTATATACTTGTTTGTTGTTTCGTATGTTAGAAAACCAGCATTTTTAAAAACCAACAAACAACTTCTAACCATTTGATAACTAACTCCTTTACCACATCTTTCAGCTATTTTGCTATATGAAGAAATAAATTGTCCAGACTTTATTTTTATCCTTTTATTATCTATAAAAACATGGTTTTCTTTATGACTAGCCATAAGTAATATAGTTATTAATATTACTTTTCTTTCTGGTTTAATGTCTTTCCAAATTGATTTATCCAACAACTCCCTATAAAGCTTTATCCACCCTTTATTGCTCAATTGCAAACACCTACTTTAAGACTATAACTTGATACCATTTGCATTTTCAATAAACCAATCATCCAATTTGTTTTTTATTATGTATACTCGATTATTTATCCATATACAAGGGAAACCTTTATTTTTAGAGTGACATAACTGCCTAAATTTTGATTCTCCTATAGGATAAAGCTTCGATGCTTCTTTACATGTTATAAGTTCAGCTTTATTTCTTTTCGCATTTTCAATAATTTTATATCCTTGCTTTTTTTCTTGTGCTTCTTCTTCATTCTTTACAATAATGTTTAAAGTAGCTTGTAATGTCTTTAAAACTTCTAAATTATTATTCTCTTTCATATTTTACTCCTCCTTACTAAAAAATAATTCTTCTACTGTTGTATCTAAAGCTCTAGATAGTTTAATCATCAAATCATTGCTTGGATTATTAGCCTTACCTGTTTCCAAGTTTGACAAATAATATCTTGATATACCAACTCTATCTGCCAGTTCTTGTTGCTTTAAACCTTTTTTAATCCTAAATATTTTTAAATTGATTCCCATACTTTTTCCTCCTTTTTTCTAGTTCACATTCGTAAACTTTACATTTTAATTATAATGTCGACATATGTGTGCTGTCAATAAGAATATATTATTTTTCTGTTCTCATTTGTGTACTTTTGGGATATACTTTATACGAGGTGATAATATTGCAAATTGGAAAAAACTTAAAAAAGATAAGAAAACAAAAAGAACTAACACAGATTCAACTTGCTGAAATTAGTGGCATCTCAAGAAATGCTCTAATAAATTATGAAAATGATAAAAGAATACCTAGTATAGATACCTTATCAAAACTCGCTAAAGCTTTGAAAATTGAAAAGACTATCTTTTATTTTGATATTGAAAATGAAGTAATGACTAATGAAGATATTTTATACTTTTTACAGTCTTTATTCCCAGAAGAATACTATTCTTTTGATGAATTTTTAAATGCTATTTCAAATCTTATGGAAGATGATGATATTAGGATTACCTCAAGTTTATTACTAGGTGCTTGGTCTGATAAAGACCAATATTATAAACTTGGTGAAAAATTAGAACTAAATGAAAATCAAGTTTATAATTGGATACTTTCAGATTGTGTATCTAATACTGAATTAGATTTTTCATTACATCCTGATGATATAAAAGAAATTATTAAAAATGATGTTCTTATAAAACAATCAATTGATGAATTATTAGATATTGGTCTATCAGAAGAAAATATAGAAGCAATCTATGATTACTTTAGTGAGGCAACAGATAATGGGAGTAACATTCGACTAAAAAAGTTAATATCTCAAAAAGAAAATATGACTATTAAAAATAATGATTACTTTAAATTATTACAAGAAAATAATGAATTAAAGGAAAAAAATAAAAAGCTTGAAAATACACTTAAAGAAATAAAAAAACTACTAACTAAAATATAAAATAATATCAATACTATCTAAAGCAATGATAAAAAGCTACAAATGGAGTTACAATTATTAATAAAGCATATATGCTAAAATACACATATAAATACCCTACTAATTTATTTTATGGAGATAAAAAATATACTCTAACATACATTAAAAGAATTATGAGTAAGTTAGTATATGATATAGATAATCTAGAAAATAACTCCTTTATATGTGTAAAAATACAATCATTGTTTGATGATATATTTAAGGTGGAATTATGATAAATAATACAATCGGAGAAAAGATTAAACAATATAGGAAATCGATAAATATGTCAAGGAATGAGCTAGCCAACAAGATTGGTTGTTCAGTTCATGCTATAGCTAAATATGAGCAAAATCAAAGAATACCTAGTCTAGATATGATAAGAAAAATAGCTACTACTTTATCAATTGCTATAAATAAACTCATTGTTGAAGAAAATGATTTAGATACTTTAACAAATAATAATATTAATTTAAAAGTATTTGATAAAGAGTTGGATTTAGTAGTTCACATATTAGAAAATTATGGTTATGATATAAAAACAGACTATAAAAAAAAGTTTGAAATTACAGATAATGCAGATACAATAAAATCAATTAACCTAAACTTCTCTGACTTCAAAGACTTCTCCAAAAATCTAAATTGGGTGATAAATGGTCTTGTTGAAAATTTTATACAAGAAAATTCTAATGGTCTTATTGAAAATGAGGATGAGGAATATTAGTACTATGCATTTTCACAATATAAATTTAATTGTTAATTTTGATATAGTCATAATTAGATAAGAATTAAATAAGGAAGGAGCTACAATCATGAATAAATCATATATACCAAAATACATATATAAATTCCCTACTAACCTACCTCATGGAGATAAAAAATATACTTTAACATACATTAGACGAATGATAAGTGAATTTGTATATGATATGGGTAACCTAGAAAATAACCCCTTCACATTCCCAGAAGTACAAACATTGCTTGATGGTATAACAGTAGGTGGCCATAAATTAAGTGACCAAAATCAAATACTAAATATAAAATCATCATGGGATTATGTAATAAAATTAAGTAACAAAGAAAACTTATCTTTAAATAAAGATACAATTTGCTCTATACATAAAATAGTTGCAAAAGATGAAGCTCTAATCGTTGGAGATTTTAGAAACGGTAACATAGGTATAGCGGGTACTACTCAATATGAGTGCATAGAAGCCACTCTATTAAAGGATTTATTTGTAAGCGACATAAATATCATAAATAAAATAACTAACCCCTTAGAAAAGGCTATAATAATAAATTTATGGTTGTCCTATTGCCAATTCTTCTATGATGGCAACAAAAGAACTGCTAGACTTACCTCAAACCTAATACTTATAAGTAATGATATAGGAGTTCTATCAATACCAGCTAAGCATAAACAAGAGTACAACACATTGATGCTAAACTTCTATGAAACACTAGAAGCTGATGAAGTTATAAAATTCTTATTAGAGAAATGTATTACATTCTTTGATGGATATAACTATAAATCATATAAGGAGCTGTTTAAAAATGGCAACTAAAAGAGCTAATGGAGAAGGCTCTATTGGAAAATATAAAGATGGTTGGCGTTCCCGTATAATGATTGGTTACAATGAAGATGGTAAACCAATAAGAAAAGAATTTTATGGTAAGACTCAAAAGGAAGTTAAAGATAAATTAGATGCTTATAAAAAACAATATTATTTAAGTTCTGATATTTCAGATGATAAAATAACTTTAGAGCATTGGTTTTACAATTGGTTGTTTGAATATAGAATAAAAGATTTAAAACCAAAGTCATTTGAAAGATATGAAAGCATCTATCGTAATTATATTAAAGATACTGATTTAGGTAATGTTAAGTTAAAGGACTTAAGAGTATCTCACATGCAAAAATATTACAATAGATTGCTTGATTCCAATAAAAGTATACCTACTATAAGGCAAATAAACACTAAACTGAAAACCTGCTTATCAGAAGCTGAAAAACAAGGTCTTATACAACGTAATTATTGTACTATGGTAAATATACCAGTTGAGAAAAAAGAAAATAAGCTTGAAATATTGACTCTTGAACAACAAAAGAGTTTTATAAAAGCTATAGAGGACCATAAATTAGAGGTATTATTTTTACTTGCTCTTGGTACTGGACTTAGATTAGGAGAATTACTAGGACTTAAATGGTTTGATATTGATTTTAAGAATTCTAATTTAACAGTTAAGAGAACTCTTCAAAGAACATATTTTATAGATAAAACTGGAAATAGAGAGCTTAAAGTATTAGAACAAGAACCAAAAACATCAAATTCTTACAGAACTGTGCCTATTCCAAAGGATGTCTTAAATAAATTGAAAGAACATAAAGTAAATCAAAATACAGATATATTAAAGGCTGGAGAATTATATAGAAATGATAATTATGTATTTTGCAATGAATTAGGTATCCCTGTAGATGATAAAAGACCTTTAAGGAATTTAAAGTCTATATTAAATAGCTTAGATATAGAGCCTATAAAGTTCCATGGTCTTAGAAAAACTTATGCAACTAGACTTTTTGAAAATGATGTCCCTCCTAAAACTGTACAAGTTTTAATGGGTCATTATGATATATCAATAACTTTAAATATATATACTCAAGTTATGGAAGATAAGAAAGTTGAAGCTGTAGAAAAGTTAGATAAAATATTTTCATTGTAAAAATCAAATATATAAAAATACTCTGATTTCATATAGTTAATTACAAAATCAAAATAAGGATACAAATTAGTTTAATATTATCTTGTATCCTTACTCTTATCTAATTTTTTAACTATTTATCTTGGATAACCTATATGGTACATTAATCCATTTTCTAGCATCAATTCCTGAGCCAAATATATATGACTCTTACAGTGCATATCTGATACACCCTCACTTATAAGTTTATATGTTTCAGAAGTATATAAATAATCCATACTTTCTTCCAAACTCTTGCCTGTCTGCCTAGAAAATTCTAATATAATTTTTTTATATAGTATCTGTAATAATGTTTTATTTGCTTCCATAAGCACTATACCTCCTCTTCACATCTAAACTTTAAATATTTATCTATTACATTTTGATTGGTTATACATATTTGTTCATTTGGTTTATAGTATTTTAATCTTTTTAAAGCTTCATCTTTTTCAATAAGATTATCTTGATACAGTTCTATTGTATTGTAAATCTTATCATCAGCAATTCCACCTATTATAACATCATATTTCATATATACATCACTCATATTTCTACATTCTAATATAAAGTCAAGCCATTCTAAATTATAACTATCGAATATTTTTACATTACAAATTTTTTTAATTCATCAATATCTAAAGAATAGCTATTTAAATATGCTTTTTTACCCCTTTTCTTAAAACGTTCTATCCAGTTAAGTGCCTGTGTTTTTATACTAGTTAAATAGAATCCTTTTCCAAAATCTAAAGAATCTCTTGAGAAGATAATATTAGGCGTTTTTGCCACACAGTATGAATCATGATATACAATTATTACATCACACCCTTTTCTTTAAGTACTTGTATTAAATCTTGCACTATATAACTTTTACTTTGAGAATGTAGTGCTTCATAGCAAGGTATTATATAGTTATCTAAAATATCAGTATCATGTTTAAGAAGTTTATAAATTCCTTCTGAATCTATATCCAATTTTTCTGCTAAAGCTTCAATGCAAAAAATAGAAAATTCTAGTTTTCTTTCATCCATTACAAACCTCAACTCCTATCAAACTTATATAATATATATTTTTATTAATTAACAACTTAAACTATTTTACATTTATAAAAATATTATATCATAAAGTAGATATTAAAATTCTATGTTACCTAATATCATAATAAATAAAGGTTTTTTATACACCCTAAATGCACCCCAATATACCCTCAAAAAAACCTCTTTTTCTGTGGTTGGGGTACGGTTGGTGGATTTCATCTCCAAAATAAAAAATACTAGTCAATAAAGACTAGTATTTCCAAGTATTTCATCATTCTTTTTTAAAAATTGGTGGAGACGAGGGGAGTCGAACCCCTGTCCGTAAGTCTTTTCCTCGTTGCATCTACATGCTTAGCCAACTTCACTAGTATCTCGCCTCACATAACGCCAAGTGGCAGGCTCTATGCTTAGCCAGTCCCAATTAATCTACTTTAAGTCGAGACACCCTTAAAGTAGTTCCCTGCATAATGACGTCCAGTCTTAGTCGGCAGGAGGACTAAGAGGGACGAGCAGCAACTAGGCTGCTATCGCGAAATTATCGTCTGCGTTTATTTTAAAGTTCCCCAGTTTTTACGTGACCCAGAGTAACACGACATGCAGCCTCAAGTTCCAAACCCACGTCGAAACCTTTACGCCCCCTTGAGCAGTTTATAGTCCAGTAGACTTTTCGCAAACTTTATCACCATTTTTATTAAATTTTTAATGTATATATAATATAATACTTTTAAGAATAAAAATCAATGTTATGTTCTAGATAATAAAGAATTTTATTCTAAAAAATACACTTTTATCTAATTTAATACTTGCCTGTCATTTCTCTTTCTATACGTCTTTGTGCATCTTTCTTAGCCATATCTTGACGCTTATCATATAACTTCTTCCCTTTTGCTAAAGCAATTTCTACTTTAACTTTACCATTTTTTAGATATAAACTAAGTGGTATAAGTGAATACCCCTTTATAGTAGTTGCTCCAATAAGTTTTCTTATCTCATGCTTATGAAGCAATAATTTTCTAACTCTTAAAGAATCAACATTGAATATATTTCCTTGCTCATATGGACTTATATGAACTTGTTTCAAAAATACTTCACTATTATCTACAGATGCATATCCATCACCTAGGTTAACTTTACCTTGTCTTATTGATTTTACTTCTGTTCCTTTTAATTCAATTCCACATTCATAAGTTTCTTCTATAAAATATTCATGTCTTGCTCTTTTGTTTGTTGCTAATACTTTCTTACCAGCCATATAAATCTCACCTTCTTTGCTAGAAATTTCTTCAATTGATATTAATAATTTGCTAAATTTTTCATGTTACTAAATCATTTGACTAACCTGTATAATAACATATTTAGGAATTTTAGTCAAGATTACACTAATATATTAAGTTTCTTAAGTAATATGATAAATAGTAAAGCAAAATAAATAACAAGCCATATCAAATACATTCAATACCAAGCTAAATTTAACTGCTAAAATCAATTTATTAACTTCAAAACAAAAACTACTCTAAATATCTATCTTTTATCTTTTAACATGCCCATAAAATATAATACCCACAAATAATAAATAATACTCAAAATATCCATTTAAATAATCACATATCCTTAAGCAATCCTACTTCAGCTATAACCATCTTAAAGTTTCTTAAAAGATGTAAAAATTTGATGATAAAGTAGCCATTTTTCCAAAAAAAATGTAATATATAATTATATCTTGTAATATTTTAGAGATAAATATTAACTATAGTAGGGAGAAATTTGTATGGATTTAAGCAAAAAAGTAAGAATTTTAGAAAATGCATCAGATGGTAAAAGTGAATTTGAAATATTAGAATTTGAAAAACTTGAAGGTGCTTCTAGCCCAATGATGGCAATGGGATTATATTTTGCTAGAGAAGCTGGCTTAAGAGCTAGACAAATTAAGATAAAGTTAAATAATTCATCAATAAAAACAGAAGCTGGTGCATTATATTATTATAAAGGTAATATCTCTTCTGAAACTAAGATTGGTGGCGTTGGAGGCCTTTTCAAAAAAGGAATATCAGGAGCACTTACTAATGAATCAATGATGAAACCTGTATATAAAGGTACTGGCGAAGTTTACTTAGAACCTTCTTTTAGACATTACTTATTTATGAGCCTTGATAATGATTCAATAGTTGTTGATAAAGGATTATTCTATTGTTGTTCTGATACAATAGAAGTAAAGGCATTTACACAAAAGAACTTCTCATCTGCTTTACTTGGTGGTGAAGGTTTCTTCCAAATAGAATTAAGTGGTACTGGTGTAATCGTTCTAGAATGTGTTGTCCCTCAAAGCGAAATTGTAGAGTATGAATTAAAAAATGGAGAAGAATTAAAGGTAGATGGTAACTTTGCAATAGCAAGAACATCTGGAGTTAATTTCTCTGTTACTAAATCAGATAAGTCTTTAATTGGTTCTGCTTTAAATGGTGAAGGTTTCTTAAATACGTTTACTGGTAATGGTACAGTTTGGTTAGCACCAACTCAAGTAATGTATGAAAAATTAAGCTTTGGTTCAATGCCTACTAATGATAATATGAATAATAAAGTTTCTAGACAAAAATAGTAGTTTTATAAATACTTACTAAATCATTATGAAATTTATAAAATTGTTATAGGTTTTATTTGACTATCACTGTGGAATCATTATGAAATTTATAAAATTACTATCGGTTTTATTTGACTATTATTATGAATTCACTATATAATTTATAAAATTACTATAGATTTTATTAAACTATTATTGTGAAATCACTATAAAATATAAATTTGAGAGCTTTTAATAAAATTCAATATATATATTCTTATACCAATAGATAAATACATCTATTTACATACATAAATATCAAATTATATCTTGTGTATATAAAAATAAACTTGCATCTCATAAATGTACTTTTTATTTCTATTACCTTCATTTTATTAAAGCTCTCATTTTATTACCTAATCTTCCTTTTTATTGGTTTTATCAATAGAGATATGATTATCAACACTACACTTCCAGATATCAACCAATATTTTTCATCAAAACTGCCTTGACTCATAGACATTATAAAGAAATTTCCAACATACTTATCTTTAGTCATCATATTTAAAATTAAATATCCTATAGACACCATATATCCAATGATTGTATTATTAAATAAATTCGAGAAAAACATTCCCAGACTTCCTACAAACATAGCTGATGCGAAGCTTCCAACGATATACTCAGTTACTGGGAAATCTCCACCTAAATATATCAAAACATTTACAAAACCTATGATTAAAACAGCTATACTTATAATTGACATCAGTATTCTAATTAATTGTACAATAACTTGAGATAGTGATTTTGATGATACTATTTCATCAATCTCCTTTGATTGCTCTAGTGAAAATATAGGTACCAACATTATTATTCCTACTATTACAACATAATTTTCTAAGCATATGGCTGACGAAATTCTATCTAAATTAGCTACTCCTTGTATTAGAGGAATCAAACATAACAATATAATTGAACATATCAAATTAATTAAAGTGCTTAATTTGAAGTTTTCTTTTATTAAAACTAAACAGCATTGAAAGCTTTGACCCAACATCAAGATTCCCCCTTCTTTTTTGCTCATATAAGAATATCGTTAGCAAAACAATCACTAATGCACCTAGACTCATCATAAATCTATTACTCATAATTTGATTAAAGTTTTGTGCAACAATATTCCCACTTAGCACACTATTATGTCTTATCATTAACCCCATTGTTGGATAATCACCTTTAAGACCTGTAGAATTTATACTGTAAAACCACCAAATTAATTGAACAATAATTGCTATTGGTGTATCTGTTAATATAGTAAGGCTCATACCTATAGCTGTAGCTATCATAAGTGTTGGAAGTAGCCACCATATTGTATATTTTATAAATGCTAAATTATCAACTGATATCCCTTCATTTTTGCCAAATTCAATCAAAGGAAGCAAATCTTTTATACCTAAAATTAATACTGGTAATAACATCATAAAAACAAGTGCAAAATATCTTGATAAAACTATTTTGTATGATGATACTTGTTTTGAATAAATAATTTCTCTCATTCTTGAACGTTTATCTTTAAGTGACATGAAAACTGCCACAAACACTGGAAATATACTTAAGACTATACCTATATAATCACAAAAAATTCTTGCATAGCCATTAGTAACTTTATCTTTTTCTATTGTATAGTTATAATTCTGCATTGCTTCATTATAAGAAATTGGAACTACCCCAAATCTTTGCAACTTATCAAAGGTATATGCAGACCCTCCACCTAAAATATCATCTACTCTTTGCATTATTTCTTCAAATCTTCCAATAGATACTCTTGAATAATCTATTTTTATGCTATCTCCATTTTTCCATAGTGAATTTATTTCCTCAATACTTCTATCAGTTATTTCTTCTATATATTGTTCTATGGTTTTGGTTTTATTTTGGTCCAATTTTATAGATTTAACTATTCCTGTTGGATATGTTGTATATGAGTTTTCTTGATATTCTCTAATTAAATTTATAGTTGCATTTGGAATGACTTCTTCTGTTTTCATAGATTCTTTTTGACCATATGGATATTGATTGTGTATAGAATAATATTCTTCAATATCTTCTACCCTTTGAGGAGCAACTAATGGATTCCCATCATTAGGAACATTTTTACTTACATCTTTAGAAACTGAACCCCCAAGTTGAGAAACATAGAAAAACACTAAAACTATAATAAAGACATAATATACTATACTTTTTAATATATTTTTACATTCTTTTAAAAATAGATTCATATCTTCTCTCCTCCCATTATAAGCATATAGCCATCTTCAATAGATGGATTACATTCTACTGCATTTTCAAAAGGTTTATCATCTGATATGACCCTAAGTGTAGCCTTTCCACCTTGAGTCAGCATACCTATAACTACAAATTTATTTTTTATATTTTCAATATCTTTTTTATCTACTTCAATACTATATACTTTTCCTTGAGCTAGTTTTGCTAAAGCCTCAGTAGAGCCATTGTATATAACTTTTCCACTATCTAATATCGCCACATTTTCACATGTAGCTTCTATATCTCCAACAATATGCGTTGATAATATAACAATTCTATCATTTGCAATTTCGCATAATAGATTTCTAAATCTTATACGCTCTTCTGGGTCAAGACCTGCTGTTGGTTCATCTACTATTAAAACTCTTGGATTATGAATTAGTGCTTGTGCTATGCCAAGCCTTCTATTCATACCTCCAGATAAAGACTTTACCTTAACATTTTGATGATTAGTAAGGTTTACTTTACTTAATAACTTGCATATAACTTTACTTCTTTTCCTTAGTGGTATATTTGATAAAACTGCTAAATAATCCATTGCCTTGTATACTGTCATATTGGGATACATTGAAAAATCTTGTGGTAAATAGCCAACCATATTCCTAATATCTTTAGTATTCTCAATAGGAACCCCACACATATCTATTGAACCTTCTGTTTTGGATAATAAGGTAGCTAAAATTCTCATAAAAGTCGTTTTTCCTGCTCCATTTCTTCCTAAAAGCCCAAACATCCCACTGTCAATTTCAAGATTTATACTATCAAGAGCACTTTTTGTTCCAAATCTTTTACTAAGATTAGACACTGATATTTTCATTTCCATATATAAATACACCCCCAGAAATAATTTTATAGAATTGTATTTCTATAAATTTTTTATTGTATTTTCATAATAAATTCTAAAACTTAAGATATTATTTATAAATTTCTAAATTTTTCCTAAAGATTTTAATTTTTCTACTTTTAATTAGAGTATATATTTTTTTAATTTTTACTTACTTTATTTGTGAGTCCGTTTTATATAATAAAAAGATATGGTGGATGGCTAAAGAAATTATTTATAGTGGATAGCTTTCAATATGATGGTAAGTTGCTATAACGAAAAAATATTGCAGATAACTAAAAAAATTATTGGATATAAGAGATTAGCTTCAAAAGATAGTTGATTTGCATAATGAAAAATAAGATAAGTATACAAAAGAATTGTTGGATATAAGAGATTAGCTTCAGAAGATAGTTGATTTGCATAATGAAAAAATAAGATAAGTATACAAAAGAATTGTTGGATATAAGAGATTAGCTTCAGAAGATAGTTAATTTGCATAATGAAAAAATAAGATAAGTATACAAAAAAATTGTTGGATATAAGAGATAAATTTTTTAAAAAATTAATTCACATAATAAAAAAACATAATATCTAATTAAAAGAATTATTGAATATGATAGGTTAGCTTCAAAAATAAATCGAGTCACATAATGAAAAAATATTATAGATATACAAGATAATTATAGAACACAATAGATAAATTTCAAAAATATAATAGACTCAAGACTATAATTAAAAAATCCTCTATTTTATCAATTAAATTAGAATCTGGAAGATTATTAAATGCTTATTGTAGACTCATATATTTCAGAATCATATTATATAGTCTGTTCTAAGAAATATTTATCACATACTTGTATCCTAATGATACTAACTTAGGATAAATCATTTAGCCTTTTAAGATAAATAAAATATATGTAGCTACACACCACAAGAATCCAAAAATAATTGATATATTTTAAAATGCTACTATTAAATAAATAATTAAAAGGCTAATATGTATCTTCCCTTATAAAATCATACTTCCTCATCTCTAAGATATATAAATGTATTAATCGTTCATAGTTTTTTAGTAATCATCACATTATATAAAATATTACTGCTTGTCTCTCATTAGCAGCTTCTTCTATAAACTTTTTAAGTTCAATCAAATTTGCCCATACATAATCAAAAAACTCTTCTTCATTCTCATCATCCATAACAGGGTAAATATTATTTTCTAACATCTCACTAATATTAAATTTTTCTCTAAACTTCTGCTCTTCCAAACTGTCCATTGCTTCTGATAGCTTCTTTACATCATCAGCAGTAATCAGCATTGCAGGAGGTTCTCCATCAATCTCCATAAATACATTTCCACTCATTACTAGTTTGCTAAATATATTATCATCCTCTCCTCCAAATGGACAACCTGTTAAAGTAAAGTGAATAGCATGCCATGCTTTATCAATACTGATAGTATTATCTTCATCCATATCTCCAAAAACAAGACCTTGTAAGTTATCTTCTGCTTGTTGTAATTTCAAAACATTTTCTTCACTTATTCTAATATAACATCCTATCATACCCATAATTCTATTCCTCCTAAGTAGTGTTTTTTTTATTTTAACACTAAATTTATACAAAGTAATATATTGTTATAAATTAAATAAAACAAAAATTTATGTAGAACAAAAAAATAAGTGTATCTCAAGTTTTAAATGATACACTTATTTTATATTAAAAATTTATTTTTTAAATATCTGTTTTTAACTAAGTATTTTTATACTACCTATTTTCATCAAATATTTTTATATTATCTATTCTCATTAAATATTTTTTAACTTCTAATTTTCATTGCGCATTGAGTATTACAAATTTAGTTATACCATAAATACTACAACTTCTCATATCTATTTTAGATGTTTTACTTATTCCTCTATTTTTTCAACTATTTCAAAATCAATTTCTTTAAAATCTACATTTACACCCTCAACTTTTATCTTAACTAAATCACCTATCTTATATGACTTCTTAGTTCTTTCTCCTACAACACTATAAGAACTCTCATCATAAATATAATAATCATCATTCATATTTGCAAGTCTTATCAATCCTTCTATAGTATTATCTAGCTCAACAAATATTCCAAATGAAGTTACACTAGATACAACGCCTTCAAACTCTTGACCAACTTTATCCTTCATATAAAGAGCCTTATAGAAATCATGTACATCCCTTTCAGCCAATTCTGCTTTTCTTTCTTTTTCAGATGATTGAACAGATGCATAATCCACTATAGTAGTAAGCTGTTCCTGTCTCTTTCCACTTATCTTATTATTTAAAGACTCTTTTATTACTCTATGAATTTGAAGGTCAGGATATCTTCTTATTGGTGAAGTAAAGTGACAGTAGAATTTAGCTGCTAATCCAAAATGTCCACTACATTCTGGTGAATACTTAGCTTGTTTTAGAGAACGAAGCATTATAGTACTAATAGCACCTTCTTCTTTTTTGCCCTTTATCTTCTCTATTATACCTTGTAATGCCTTTGGATGTACTTCCTCTTTGTCACCCTTTATTACATATCCAAATGTAGATATAAACTTACTCAATTCTTCCATTTTTTCCAAAGATGGTGTCTCATGTATTCTATACACAAATGGTATCCCCATCCAATAAAAATGTTCTGCAATTGTCTCATTACTTATAAGCATAAATTCTTCTATTATCTTATTAGATATTCTTCTCTCATATGGCTTTATATCTGCAACTTCACCATTTCCATTTAGAATTATCTTTGCTTCTGGGAAATTGAAATCTATAGCCCCTCTTTTTTCCCTTCTTGACATAAGAATTCTAGCTAAGACCTCAGCATTCTTAAAGTCATCTGCAACATGTTCAAAAGTCTTTTTAAGTTTTTCATCATCTTTTTCTAATATGTCAGACACTTCTGTATAAGTCATTCTAGCTTTTGAATTTATTATAGATTCACATATCTCATGTTTAACTACATTTCCTTTATGGTCTATTTCCATAAATATAGAAAGAGTTAACTTATCTTCAAATGGATTTAAACTACATACTCCATTTGAAAGAGTTTTTGGCAACATTGGGATTACTTTATCTACTAGATAAACTGATGTAGCCCTTTTTAAAGCTTCTTTATCGAGTTTATTTTTTTCTCTTACATAATGTGTGACATCAGCTATATGAACTCCTAATTTAAAATTTTTATTAGGTAATATTTCTATTGATATAGCATCATCTAAATCTTTTGCGTCATCTCCATCTATAGTAAATATGTTTAAATCTCTTAAATCTCTTCTTCTTTTTATCTCTTCTTGAGGAATTTCAACAGCCACAGCCTCAGCTTCTTGCAATACTTTTTTTGGAAACTCTTCTGGAAGACCATGTTCTCTTATTATAGAGTCTATTTCTACGCCTCTTTCACCTTTTTGACCTAGTATCTCTATAATTTTTCCTTCTGGCTTTCTATCCTCTTGTGGCCATACTGTAATTTCACATACTACTTTATCATTATCTACTGCTCCACTAAAATGTTTTTTAGGTATATATATATCTTTAGTAAACTTCTTGTTATCTGGTGTTACAAAGCCAAAAGTTTTACTTGATTGAAAAGTACCCACTATTCTAGTTATCTCTCTCTTTATAACTTTTACTATTCTTCCTTCAGCTCTCTTTTCTTCAGTCGCAGGTACAACTATTTCTGCCATAACTCTATCATTGTGCATAGCTCCATTTATATTGTCACTTGAAATAAATAAATCTTGCGTATACTCAGCATCAGACTCAACAAATCCAAATCCTTTTTTATGTGATACAAATTTTCCAACAAAATATCCCATTTGATTTGGAGATATTATTTTTCCTTTCTTAGTAAAACTTATATAACCATCTTCTTCTAATTCATTTAAAAAATTATAGAACATTGGCATTTCTGATGAATGTATATCAAAAATTTCTGCTAATTCTTCTTTCTTTAGAGGATTATATGCGCTTTCATTTATTAATCCTAACAAACTCTCTTTAAGTCCTGGTATCATTTTTCCCTCCTATTTTAATCTTTCATTATATTATTGTTTATATTACATTACCTTTTATATTCCTTAGAACAAAGCTTTTTTATTAATTACATATAACTTTTTATACTTTTTATTATTCCTACAAGTTAAATTACTTATTTATATTTTGTATTTATTATAAATTGTAAAGTAATAACTTAAAACACTATTATGCTGATTCTTTAAGAATAAATTATCTGTATAAATATCATTATGATTGTTTAAATTACTGTTTGTCATCTACTTTATCACCTAATTATACACTATCAGATAGGATTGGTAAAATATTCATCTCATATAAGTATTACTATATAATAATTTATTCTATTAGTATACTCAAATCATGTAAAATTTATATAACTCAATTAATTTTTTAAACACAACTTAATAATATAAAACTCATAATAAAAGTAAATTTATATGTTAAATGAGGTTGATTTTTTATTATTTTTTATTTATGCTAGTACTAAAGACTTGCAAACGTTTTTTGACAAGTCTTTATTTTATCTAAACTAAACAAACTTTTTTTTACAAATAAATACATGAAATTTAAACTAATCTACTTATTGGAGGAGATAAAATTGGAAGAAGTAATTGCAAAAATTATTACTATAGAAAATGGATTTAAAGAAATTGAAACTATAGCTAAAAAGATTGTAAAAAATAATGAATCAAAAAAATGTTATTATCTGTCAATCTACTTATATAGATCAGAATACTATCAAGTAAGAGAATTGGCCGTGTTTATACTTGGATTTATATCAATAACAATTTCTGAAGCATTGTTATTTTTAAAAGATAATGTTAGTAAAGATGAAAACTGGAGAGTACAGGAAATACTAGCTAAATCATTTGATTATTATTGTAGTGAGGTAGGATATGAAAAAGCACTTCCTGTAATAAAAGAATGGATTAATTCTGACAATCCAAACGTAAAAAGAGCTGTCACAGAAGGCCTTAGGATTTGGACCAATCGAGATTATTTTAAATCTAATCCTGATGTCGCTATATCTCTACTTTCTAGTTTAAAAGATAATGATAGTGAATACTTAAGAAAATCTGTTGGTAATGCTCTTAGAGATATAAGTAAAAAATATCCAGATTTAATAAAAAAAGAATTAGACTCATGGGATATCACAAATAAAAAAGTTGAGTTTGTATATAAGCTTGCTTCAAAACGTATATTAGCAAAATAAATTGGAGGTGACCTTATTTGAAACTTCGTGATGAATATACTTGCCCCTTAGAATTAACACATGATATGATAAAAGGCAAATGGAAATCTATTATATTATGGAGATTACGCATGGGACCAACTTCCCTATCAAAACTTGAGAAGGAGATTAATGGTATTAATCAAAAAATGTTGCTTGAACAGCTTAAAGAATTAATCGAATTTGGTCTTGTAGATAAAAAGACATATGATGGTTACCCACTTAAGGTTGAGTATTCACTTACACCTATTCGAGGAAAGCAAATGTTAGATGCTTTGGCTATAATGCAAGATATAGGAATTAACTTTATGCTCGATAATGGCATGGAAGATATACTTAAGGAAAAAGGTATTTTAAAATAAATAGATACCCCCTAAATAGATACACACAAAAAAGTAAGTAATTTACCATTATTTTCAATTGGTATATAATTAAATTACAGAAATATTCTATTAATTTATTATATATTTAGGAGGTAAATTATTATGAAAGTAACTAGTACTGGTATAGTAAATGGCGTTATAGAAGATAAATATGGAAAAAGAGGAACTCAATTCAATGAAGGTGGTATGCCTACATACTCACTACCTCTAAAGTTTGAAGATGCTCCAAAGAATACAGTATCCTTTGCGGTATTTTTAGAAGACAAAGACTCTGTCCCTGTATGTGGATTTGCGTGGATACATTGGTTAGCTGTAAATATAACAAGAGATGAATTAAGTGAAAATGAAAGTATAACAGCTACTGATTTTGTTCAAGGAACTACTAGCTGGCATGGTAAACTAGGAGGTCTTGACAGATTAGAAGCCAGTGTATATGGTGGTATGGCACCTCCAGACAGACCTCATGTTTATGAAATACATGTATTTGCACTTGATACTATTCTTGACCTTGAAAAAGGATTCTATATGAATGAGTTTTTTAAAGCTATGGATGGACACGTTTTAGATACATTTACATTAAAAGGAAGTTATTCTAACTAATTAGATTGACTATAGCTAATCATTAATTAAATGTCTACATTTGATTAATGATTAGCTTAATTGTTATTAGAATATTTTTTATATTTTAATTAACAGATTACATTAAATCCTGCGATTTACATAAAATTTAACACTCTACATGAAATTCAATAATAAATATAAAGTTCAACAATCAAGATAAAATTAGATAATCAAGATAAATCATATCAGTTTATAAAATCAAATAAATTTATGTTAAGTTTATCAATATATAAAATCTTAAGGAGTTGTTATGATAAAAAAAATAGACCATATAGTAATTACTACTAATAATATAGAAAATTGTATCAAATTTTATACAAAACTTGGTTTTACATTTAAGGAAATGAATAAAAGATATGAGCTTTATGCTGGAGATTTTAAGATAAATGTCCATATAAAAGGTCATGAACTTTCACCACATAGCAAAAACGTACAAACAGGTAGTGCTGATTTATGTTTTGAAATAAATGAAAATATTGATGAGACAAAAAAATACTTAGAACAAAATGATATTCAAGTTGAACAAGGAATTGTAGAGCGTACAGGAGTCTTTGGTAAAATGAAATCCATTTATTTAAGGGACCCTGATGGAAATTTAATTGAATTATCAAGTTATGGAGAATAGACTTTGGAAAATTTAATTTTATCAGTAAATGTTGTTCTTCCTTTGTTTCTCACAATGTCACTTGGATATGTTCTAAAAAAATTAGGCTTATTTGATGAACACACTTTAAATAAAATGAATAATGTTTGTTTCAAATCCTTCTTGCCATTATTATTATTTTTTAACATATAT
The DNA here is from genome assembly GCF_045900275.1 of Clostridioides sp. GD02367. Classification (NCBI taxonomy): domain Bacteria; kingdom Bacillati; phylum Bacillota; class Clostridia; order Peptostreptococcales; family Peptostreptococcaceae; genus Clostridioides; species Clostridioides sp. GD02367. Next base: position 461,512 of record NZ_JBJODK010000001.1, read on the forward strand.
AACACAGATTTAAATGGCTCTCTTAATTTTAGACTTATGATTGTAGCTGTTATAATCATTTTTTCAACCTTCTTAATCCTAGTTTTTATTATCCCTAAAATTGAAAAAGATAATAAATCAAGAGGTGCATTAATACAAGGTATATTCCGTAGCAATTTCGTTATATTTGGTATACCTGTAACAATCTCACTATTTGGAGATAAGAGCATTGGAGTCACATCTTTATTAATTGCAGTCATTGTACCTATGTTTAATGTATTATCTGTTGTAATACTTGAAATTTTTAGAGGTGGAAAAGTAAACATAAAACATATGATTAAAGGTATTATAACAAATCCACTTATAATAGCTTCTGCAATAGGTCTTATTATGTTAATTTTAGATATTAATATTCCTACATTTTTACATAAGACAATTGGAGATATATCTAAAATTGCAACACCTTTATCTCTTATAATATTAGGAGGCTCTTTTAGTTTTTCTTCTATAAAGGGACATCTAAGACCCATTTTATTGGGGGTATGTGGAAGACTTATACTTGTACCTACTATATTCTTGCCAATTAGTATTCTTCTTGGATTTAGAAATGTAGAATTAGCCTCACTTATGATAATGTTATCTGCTCCAACTGCTGTTTCTTCATTTACAATGGCACAACAGATGGATTCTGATAGTGAACTAGCTGGTCAAATTGTGGTATTTACCTCTGCATTTTCTATAATTACAGTATTTTTAATAATATTTATTTTAAAACAGAATAATCTTATTTAAATTAATCTTATCTAAATATTTAGATTTACTTATTAAATGTTCAAATTTGCTTATATGATATTTTATAGTTGTATGCTTTTACTTCTACATCATATTTACGATATAAGCCTTAATGAAGATTATTTTATAAAATACTATGAAAATAATGTTTATATTTACAAAATACTAGCCATACTATAAAACTTAATGGAGATGATTTTATGAAACCTTATGAAAATACTGCTGCTATTTGTGGCTTATTTTGTGGCACTTGTCCAAGTTGTAATAAACTAATTATCTGGTTTGATAAAGATACACATAAATATAAATAATCAAAATATCTAACTTAATCTTTAAAATAAAAACAGGACTAACAATGTAAAATTATTAGTCCTGTTTTATTTTTTACTTTACGTACTTTCATTAAAAACTAAATTTAATTTTTAAACATTTTCCAAATGCACTAATTAAATAATGGCCAGTTATTCAACAATATCATTACTTCTTAACTATAAGTAATGCCAATGCATTTATAAAAAATAATACTGCTGTTATCTTTGTAACTCTAGCAAGAAATGCTTGTTTACCTTTTGGTTTAAAGTAAGCTTGACTTCCTTCTCCACCAAACTCTGAAGGCAAAGCATTCTTTGAATCTTGAGGCATTATGCTAATTACTAGTAAAATCCCTAGTACTACTTGCACACCCATTAAAATGTTGCTCATTATTGCCCCTCCTATCTATTTATTACTTAAATTTCATTACTCTTTAGTGTATCACAATAATATAGTCATTTCAAGACTATTAAGCCATAAATAACAAACAAAAATAATATGCAATTACTATATCTTTTTTGAATAACGTACTTCTAATAATTTGTTCCCAATATGTATCTCTTTCTCAAAATCATCACAAGTAAAACCATTTTTTTTATAGAATTTTATAGCTCTAGTATTGTCTTTTAGAACCCATATCGTTATATGTGAATATCCTAAATTGCTTAATCTATCAATGCAAAATTGTAATCCTTTTTTTGTAACAGATGTTCCCCCAAAATCGGTATGGAAATATATAGAATATATTTCTCCAATACATTTTGGAGCATTATCCTCTTGGCTTCTATTTAATGAAGCAAAACCAGCAGGTATATCATTCACTTTAAAAAGATAATATTCCTCTTCAGCTTTTGGAATAACACTTTGGAAAACTTCTGCTCTTTTTTCAGAAGTGAATTCATCTATTATCTTATCTGGAATAATTCCTTTATACGCTTTTCTCCATGAACAAGAATGTATAAGACCCATTTCTGTAGCATTTTCAATTGTAGCTCGTATAATCTCTAAATTCATAAAAACACCATCCTATTGACAAATTAATACGATTATCGTACTATATTAGTACGACAATCGTATCATATATGGAGGTAAAAGTCAATGAATCCTGTAAAAGAGCTAAACAACCTGTGGCATATTGTTAGTATGCAGATGAAAACAGAAATGTGTAGTGGTAAGTATCCTACTATTCATGGTATTTCTTTAGTAGAATTAAGCATTTTAGAAATAGTTGAACAGTATCCAAATAGTATGATGAAAGAAATTAGTGAAATTTTAGAATTGCCAAAAAGCACATTAACAAGTGCTGTAAAACGTCTTGAATTAAAAAAATTTATTAAAAAGAATCCCTGTATTAAAGATAAAAGGGGGTATAACTTAGTCTTAACTGAATTAGGTTTAAAGGCTCAACAAGAACATAGAGATATAGAAATAATTGTATTTAGAAATCTCTTACATCAATTAGATAAAGATGAAATAGAAACTTTTATTCGTATTTTTTCTAAAGCTGTGAATAAAAGTAAGAAATGAAACATAAAAAAAGGATAAGTGAATTGAAAAATCAACTATCACTTATCCCTTATAAGATAAATTTTTATCTTTTATGTTATCTTTTTAATCTTTAATACCATATTTTTAATCTTCAATAACTATTTTTTTAAATTATAGAAAGATTTTAATCCACAGTATCTAGCTTGCTCTCCAACCATTTCTTCTATTCTTAATAATTGGTTGTACTTAGCAACTCTATCAGTTCTTGATGGAGCACCAGTTTTTATTTGACCAGCGTTTACTGCAACAGCTAAATCTGCTATAGTAGAATCTTCAGTTTCTCCTGATCTATGAGATATAACAGCAGTATATCCTGCTCTCTTAGCCATTTCTATAGCATCTAAAGTCTCAGTTATTGTACCTATTTGGTTAACTTTAACTAATATAGAGTTAGCTACTCCATTTTCAATTCCTTTTTCTAATCTCTCTGTATTAGTAACAAATAAGTCGTCACCAACTAATTGTAATTTATTTCCTAATTTTTCAGTTAATAATTTCCATCCATCCCAATCTTCTTCATCTAAACCATCTTCTATAGTTATTATTGGGAAGTTGTTTGACCAATCTTCATATAAAGCAACCATTTCAGCAGCAGTTAACTCTTTTCCTTCTCCTGCTAAAACATATTTTTTAGTATCTTTGTTGTACATTTCTGTAGCAGCAACGTCAAGTCCTAACATAACATCTTCACCTGGCTTATATCCAGCTTTTGTTATAGCTTCAACTATTAATTCTAAAGCTTCTCTGTTTGAACCTAAGTTTGGAGCAAATCCACCTTCGTCACCAACACCACAAGCTAATCCTTTTTCTCCTAAAACTTTCTTTAATGAATGGAATACTTCTGCACCCATTCTTAAACCTTCTTTAAAGCAACAAGCACCTACTGGTAATATCATGAACTCTTGAACATCAACGTTATTATCAGCATGCTCTCCACCATTTAATATGTTCATCATTGGAACAGGTAATTGCTTAGCATTTACTCCACCTAAATATTGGAATAATGGAAGACCTATTTCATCAGCAGCTGCTCTAGCTACTGCCATTGAAACACCCAATATAGCATTAGCTCCTAATTTTCCTTTGTTTGGAGTTCCATCTAATTCTATCATGATTGCATCTATAGCTGGTTGGTCAAATGCATCCATTCCTTCTATTTCTGGTGCTATTATTTCATTTACGTTAGCAACAGCTATTTCTACACCTTTTCCTAAGTATCTGTCTTTATCTCCATCTCTTAATTCAACAGCTTCAAAAGCTCCTGTAGATGCTCCTGATGGAACTATTGCTCTTCCCATCGCTCCATCTTCTAATACTACTTCAACTTCTACAGTTGGATTTCCTCTTGAGTCTAATACTTCTCTAGCATATACTAATTCAATAACTGACATTTGTATATCTCCCTTCGATTTTCTATTAGTTAAATTTTCATTTGCTGTAAACTTACATCTACTATTTTACTCTACTTTTTATATTATAGTACATAAAGACTTTTTTGAAAATTAGGTACAAATTTATTTGATGGGTAAATTTGTAAAAGTTCCTATTTTTATTTTATTTTTTATAATATTTTAACTTATATAGTATTAAAAAACTTGACTAAAATTCAAAAGTAACCTTTAATATATAACATTATAACTAGATTTAAAACATTAAACATAAAATGTACAACTAATGATTCTAAAATTTTTGCTTATATTTATACTTTCTTTTCTACTTATCAGAGTTAATTATTTTGAGATAAGTGAATGACCAGTCATTTCTTCTGGCTTTTCTAACTTCATCATATCTAAAACAGTTGGTGCTATATCGGACAATCTTCCTCCACCCAATAACTTTGCACTTTCAAATTCTTGACCAACTACAATAAATGGTACTGGATTAATAGAATGAGCTGTTACAGTCTTTCCTGTTTCTGGGTCTAACATATATTCAGCATTTCCGTGGTCGGCAGTTATTATTGCACTTCCACCTAATTCTACTATTTTATCTATTAATTTTCCTACACAAGTATCCACAGTCTCAACAGCTTTTATAGCCGCCTCTACACTTCCTGTGTGACCTACCATATCAGGGTTTGCAAAGTTTAACACTATAAAGTCAAACTTATCTTCTCCTAATTTCTCCAAAGCTTTATCTGTCAATTCATATGCTGACATTTCTGGTTGTAAATCATAAGTTGCAACCTTTGGAGAAGGTATCAATAATCTTTCTTCGCCTTTATTTGGTTCTTCTACTCCACCATTGAAGAAGAAAGTTACATGTGCATACTTTTCAGTTTCAGCAGCTCTAAGTTGAGTCTTTCCATTGTTAGCTAGATACTCACCTAGAGTATTAGTTAAAGATTGAGGCCCAAATGCTATATGCACGTTTTTTATAGTTATATCGTACTCTGTTAAGCACACAAAGAAGTTTTTAATATCTTCTCTTTTAAATCCATCAAACTCTTCGCAAACTAGAGCTCTAGTTATTTGTCTAGCTCTATCTGGTCTAAAGTTAAAGAATATAATTGAATCATTTTCCTTTATACTTCCAACTGCCTTATCATCTTTCATAATAACTGTTGGCATTATAAACTCATCATTTTTTCCATTGTCATAAGAGTTTTGAATAGCTTCCTCAATAGAAGTTGCTTTTTCACCAATACCTCTAACCATAGCATTGTATGCAAGCTCTACTCTTTCCCATCTCTTATCTCTATCCATAGCATAATATCTACCAGAAACTGTAGCAAATTCTCCTACTCCAATTTCATCCATACTAGCTTGTACTTCTTTAGCATATTCAAGTGCACTCTGAGGGTCAGTGTCTCTACCATCAGTAAATGCATGAACATACACCTTTTTTATACCTTTATCTTTTGCCATTTTGATTATAGCTTTAAGATGGTCTATATGTGAATGTACTCCTCCATCAGACAAAAGTCCCATTACATGAAGAGAATGCTCTCTTGCATTATCCATAGCTTCACATAAAACTTCATTATTAAAAAAGTCACCATCTTTTATAGATTTTGTTATTCTAGTTAAATCCTGATACACAATTCTACCTGCACCTATATTAGTATGACCAACTTCTGAATTTCCCATTTGACCATCAGGTAAACCAACATCAAGACCACTAGCATTTATCAATGTGTTTGGATACTCTTTCATTATTTTATCTAAGTTAGGAGTTTTGGACTTAGCAATTGCATTTCCATTAACATCCTTATTATATCCAAACCCGTCCATAATAATTAAAGCAACTGGTTTTTTCATCATTTCACTCCTTAGAAATTAACAAGGTCTAGGTAGTCATTACTAGCTAAACTAGCTCCACCTACTAAAGCTCCATCTATGTCACTTTGACCCATTATTTCAGCTACATTTGAAGGTTTAACACTTCCACCATATTGTATTCTAACTTCATTAGCTAATTCTCCATATAATCCTTTTATAACTTCTCTTATATATGATATAACATCATTAGCATCTTCAGCAGTTGCAGTTTTTCCAGTTCCAATAGCCCAGATTGGCTCATATGCAACAACTACTTTTGCTAAATCATCTTTAAGAACATTTTCTAAAGCTTTTTCAACTTGAACTTTACAAACATCTTTAGTTTTTCCAGCTTCTCTTTGCTCTAAAGTTTCTCCAACGCATAGTATTGGGTCTATCTCTACTTCTAAAGCTTTTAAAACTTTTTTATTTACAGTTTCATCAGTTTCATTGAAGTATTGTCTTCTTTCTGAATGTCCTATTACGACATAGTCCATATCTATTTCTTTTAACATAAGAGGTGAAACTTCTCCTGTAAATGCTCCTTTTTCTTCAAAGTGCATATTTTGAGCACCTATCTTTATATTTGTACCCTTAGTAGCTTCTTTTAAATCCTTTAATAAAGTAAATGGTGCACATATAACAGCTTCTACTTTATCAGAATTAACTTTATCTTTAACTTCATTTACAAATTCTAAAGCTTCTTTTATTGTTTTATGCATTTTCCAGTTTCCTGCAATTATAGGTTTTCTCATTTTACAATCTCCTCTATATATTAGTTTATTTATTATCTAATGCTGCAATACCTGGTAATTCTTTACCTTCTAAAAATTCTAGTGATGCTCCACCACCTGTTGATACGTGAGTCATCTTATCTCCAAATCCTAATTGATTAACTGCAGCTGCACTATCTCCACCACCAATTACAGTAGTCGCATCAGTTAACTCTGCCATAGCCTTAGCTACTGATAATGTTCCATTTGCAAAGTTCTCAAATTCAAACACTCCCATTGGTCCATTCCATACTACAGTTTTTGATTCTTTTATAGTTTTTACAAAGTTTGCTATAGTCTTAGGTCCCATGTCTAATCCCATATAATCTTCTTTTACATTAGCATCTTCTGTTACTATTGGAGTTGCATCTGGTGCAAAGTGGTCTGCCATAACAACATCTACTGGTAATAGTAAATTAACCCCTTTATTTTTAGCTTTCTCCATCATTTCTTTTGCATATTCTACCTTATCTATTTCAAGTAGAGATGTTCCTACTTCATAACCTTGAGCTTTTAAGAATGTATAAGCCATTCCTCCACCTATTATTAGGTTATCAACTTTTTCTAATAATTCATTTATAACAGCTAATTTATCAGAAACCTTAGCTCCTCCAAGTATAGCCGTAAATGGTCTCACTGGATTTGCAACAGCTTCTCCTAAGAATTTTAATTCTTTTTGGATTAAGTATCCGCAAACTCTCTCTTGTAAAAATTCTCCCGCTCCAACTGTTGAACAGTGTGCTCTATGAGCAGTTCCAAATGCATCATTTACAAATATCTCAGCAAGTGAAGCTAATTCTTTAGAGTAGTTTTCTTCGTTTTTAGTTTCTTCTTTTCTATATCTAGTATTCTCTAATAATACTACATCTCCGTTTTCCATGTTCTCAGTAGCTTTTTTTGCATTTTCTCCTACAACATTATCGTCCGCTGCAAATACCACTTCTTTACCTAACATTTCAGATAATCTCTTTGCAACTGGTGCTAAAGATAATTCTGGTTTAGCTTCTCCCTTTGGTTTTCCTAAATGAGAGCATAATATAACTTTTGCTCCTTTAGAAATCAAATATTGAATCGTTGGTAAAGCTCCGTTCAATCTATTTTCATCAGTAATTACACCATCTTGTAATGGCACATTAAAGTCACATCTCACTAATACTTTTTTTCCGCACACATCAATATCTTCTATAGTTTTTTTGTTAAGCATTGACATAAATATCTCTCCTTTTAATAAAGTAATTTTTTATTGCCAAGTATAATATAGTACATACTTTTACCCTATTAAATATATCATATTATCATATTTTTATATATAGTATGTAACATTATTTAGGTGTATTTTATATATTTTTTCTTAAAAAAAGTCCTGAGTCCGTAGTATTAAACTACAAACTCGGACTTTGTCAATCTACTTTTCTATTTTCTCAAAGCTGACTATTTTGCTAATTGTGCAAAGTATCCTAAAGTTCTTATTAATTGAGAAGTATAAGACATTTCATTATCATACCAAGAAACAACTTTAACTAATTGCTTTCCATCTACTTCCATAACTTTTGTTTGAGTAGCGTCAAATAATGAACCGTAGCTTATTCCGATTATGTCAGAAGATACTAACATTTCTTCAGTGTATCCGAAAGATTCGTTTGAAGCTTCTTTCATAGCTGCATTTATTTCTTCAACTGTAACATTTTTTCCTAATGTACAAACTAATTCAGTTATTGAACCAGTTACAACTGGTACTCTTTGTGCTGCACCATCTAATTTTCCTTTTAATGAAGGTATTACTAGACCGATTGCTTTTGCAGCTCCTGTAGTGTTTGGAACTATGTTTCCAGCAGCAGCTCTAGCTCTTCTTAAGTCACCTTTTGGATGAGGACCATCTAAAGTGTTTTGGTCATTAGTGTATGCATGTATAGTAGTCATTAATCCTTTTTCTATACCGTATTTGTCGTTTAATACTTTAGCCATTGGAGCTAAACAGTTAGTTGTACAAGAAGCTCCTGATATAACTGTTTCAGAACCATCTAATATGTCACTGTTTGTGTTGAATACTATTGTTTTTAAATCTCCAGTAGCTGGTGCAGATATAACAACTTTTTTAGCTCCTGCTTGTATATGAGCTTCAGCTTTATCTTTAGATGTAAAGAATCCTGTACATTCTAATACTATATCTACTCCTAGTTCAGCCCATGGTAGGTCAGCAGGATTTCTTTCTGCTGTTACTTTTATTTCTTTTCCGTTTACTACAAAAGCACCTTCTTTAACTTCTATCTCTCCATTAAATCTTCCTTGAGCTGTATCATATTTAAATAAATGAGCTAACATTTTAGCGTCTGTTAAGTCGTTTATTGCAACAACCTCGAACATATCTTGTTGCTCCATCATTTTTCTTAATGCTAATCTTCCTATTCTTCCAAATCCATTTATAGCTACTTTAACCATTTTCGCTACCTCCTATAAAGTAAATGTATGTTTTCTAGCTCTGTGCTAGGTCTTGACTTTTATAATAATGACAATATCTTATAAGCACTTTCTTCATCTGTTACAAGAACCATGTTTTTATGCATATTCGATATGGCTAATAAGGCTTCTACTTTTTCAGTACCTGCAAAGATTGCAATAGTTTCTTTTACTTGTTTAACTGTCTCCAAATCAATTCCAACAGTATTCAATTTATAAACTATTTCTCCATCTTTATTGAAATAATATCCAAATGCTTCTCCAACTGCATTTTTAGATAATATCTCATCAACCTTATCTTCTGGAAGTTTTCTTCTCTTTGCCATGACATCTGCTCTACCTATACTAAAAACTAAAATGTCTGTTCTTTTAATATACTCCAAAGTTGTCTTAATCTCTGGCACTTGGCTAAGAGTTTTCATTGCACTTTCATCCAACTCATCTGGTATATGTAAAAGTTTGCAATTAGAATGTAACTTCTTACTTACTGAAGCAACTATGTTATTAGATTGCATCTCTACATCAGTTCCCATACTTCCTCTAGCTGGTACTATTGTAGAGTTAGGGTATCTCTTATCAGTTTTAATAACGTTTGAAAACTCCAACATAGTGCTTCCACCAGTTATTGAAACAATATCTCCATCTTTCAAGATGTTTAAGAAATACTCACATCCATATCGAGTTACATCTTTTAGTAAACTTCCATTTTCATCACAGCTTCCAGGAACTAGTATTACCTTTTTTATTCCAAGCTTTTCTCTAACTCTATCTTGTAACTTAGACAATCCCATGATGTCACTCATGATGTCTTTAAGTTTGTCTAACAAATCTGAACCTTCTTTAGTGATGGTCATTCCAGATACAGCTACATCTATAAGCCCTTGCTCTTTTAAAAACTCTGTCTCTGACCTGATTATTCTTTCACTAATTTCTAATACATTTGATAAGGTTCTTCTACCTATTGGCTCGCTTAAAGATATTTGTCTTAAAATAGAGTATCTTCTTTCCATAAGTTCAATTGCCTGTGGAATTAATTTCTTTTGAATTTCTAATAAGTTCTTCATAACATACTCCTTATTACTTTCCTTTCGGGACTTTTTGTGTCCCTAGTGTTTATTTAAGTCCCACAAGATATTTTTATTTTATAGGATTTGCGTATAGATTTCAATAGTTTTTCAAAAACTTTTTTATTTTTTTGTTTTGTAGAATATTTCTCCACCATTTTCAAAGTACAGTATTTTTTCTTTTTATATATGTTTTTATATTTTTGTCTTATTTATACTCTATGTGTTTTTCCTTTTGTAATTATTAAATTTAATAATATTTTATTTATACCAGTATTCTTCTTGTTCTAATATTTAATCATTCTTTCCAAACTTTTATTTAAATTATGTTTTCTATTTTTTTAGTATTTTATTTCATAACATTTTTAGCCTAATTTTCATTCCCCTTTTAATTAGCCTTTTCCCCTTGTTTTACTGATATTTGTATTTTACTTATTAGTATTCTTTTCTCTTACTTGAAGATAAAATTCCTAATTCTTCACGATATTTGGCAACTGTTCTTCTTGCAACATTGATTCCTTTTTCTTTTAGTAGCTTAGATATATGGTCATCACTTAAAGGTTTCTTTTTATTTTCGTCTTTTATTGTTTCCTTTATAATTTTTTTTATGCTTGTACTAGATGCCATTTCATTATTCTCAGTTTCAATGGCACTACTAAAAAAATATCTAAATTCATACACACCAAAAGGTGTCAGCATATATTTACCATTTACACCTCTACTTATAGTAGATTCATGGAATTCCAATTTTTCTGCTATGTCTTTCATTTTTAAAGGTTTTATATATTTTGTCCCTTTTCTCAAAAATTCATCTTGAGCTTTTACTATTTCTTCTGCAATCTTAAGTACAGTAGTTTTCCTACTTTCTATATTTTTCATAAGTCCTGTTGCTGAATTTAGTCTTTCTTTTATAAATTCCTTTGCACTTTCATCAGACTGTGAATTTTTTAATATGTCTTTATAATAATTATTGATTCTTATCTGATAAGAATCTTTTTCATTTAAATATACAATAAATTCATCATCAATTTTTTCTACAGTTACATCGGGTTGAATGTACACACTTTTTTCTACTGAGCAAGTTCTTCCTGGTTTTGGGTCTAATGTTTTAATTATATTTATTAGTTCAACACACTTTTGTAGTGACATATTGTATTTTTTACTTATCTCTTTGTATTTATTATTTGCAATCAAATTTAAGTCTTTTGTAACGATTTCCTCTAAAATTTCATTATATATTCCTAAACTTGCCATTTGAATCATAAGACATTCTGAAAGACTTCTTGCTCCTACTCCACTAGGTTCCAACTGCTGAACACTAATCAAACATTTTTCAAAAAGTTCCTCATCTATCTTTAAAGTATCAACAATTACTTTTTCCTCAGTTCTTAAATATCCATCCTCATCTAAACTGTCAATTATATACTCACAGACTTCCAATTCTTTATCTGTCAGTTTATATAAGCTTATCTGAAATTTCAAATCCTCATATAAATTTGACGAATATTTAACTAAATTTTCTAGATTAACTTCATTATCAGGATTATAGCTTATCTCTGTTCTGTCTAAACGTCTTGACTTGTCCATATCCTTTATATATTCTTCCCAATTTATTTCCCCTCTTTTTTCAACTTCAACTAATGGGTTATTCTCTGCCTCTCTTTTAATCTCTTCTTCTAATTCTAACTTACTCATATTTAATATTGATAATGATTGCTTGAGTTGTGTAGTCATTATTAGCTTCTGAGACTGAGTTAATTCTAGACTATTATTAAAATTCATTCTGCTCACCTCTCAATTTTATTAAACTTATTTTATAAAAGAAAAACCCTCCTGTATATGTATATTCTATCATTTAAAATATACCTTATGCAAAAGGGTTTTTTTTATTTACAATTTCATCTATTTTTTTATTTAATATTTCTTTTTTTTGTTACTTTTTTTTGCTATATGGAGTATTTTGTAATGGTAGTTCAGTTCTAAACTCTTTATCAAATACATAATAGGCATTTTGTACTGCTGGTGCAGTAGGAACTGTACAAATTTCTCCTACACCTTTTGCTCCATAAGCCAGTAAATCTTTGTTCTTTTCAACTATCACAGCTTGTATTTCTGGTATATCTGTAGACTTAAATAAACCTAATGTACCAAATTTAGCTGTAGGTACAGAGTTAACTACTGGGTAATCCTCAGTTAGAGCGTATCCAAGACCCATAACTACTCCACCTTCTATTTGTCCTTCTAAACTGATTGGATTTATAGCTCTTCCAACGTCATGCGCTGCCACTACTTTTTCCAATTTTCCATTTTCATCTAGCATTACAACTTGTGTCGCATACCCATAAGCGACATGGCTTACTGGATTTTCCTTATCACAACCCATTTTATCTGTAACACTTGAATATTCTCCGTAAAACTCTTCTCCCTCTAGCTCATGTAAAGTTTTACCAGATTCTAAAACTTCTTTTAATTTATTTGATGCAACTTTAGTAGCTTCTCCTGTAAATACTGTCTGTCTTGAAGCTGTAGTATTACCAGAATCTGGTGTAAGATGAGTATCTGGAACTTCATGCACTATACTTTCAGGTGGTAAACCAGTAGCTTCACAAACTACTTGAGTCATAACAGTACCAAGACCTTGACCTATACAAGAAGCACTTGTTCTTATATGAACTCTTCCATCTTTTATTACTAATCTGCATCTTCCAACATCAGGTATACCAACGCCAACTCCACTATTTTTCATTGCACAAGCTATACCTGCACGTGGGTGCTTCTCATACTCTTCTTTCACAGCTTCTAGCGTTTCTGCCATTGCTGTTCCTTCATCTGCAAATTGACCATTTGGTAAAACTTGCCCAGGTCTTATTGCATTCTTATATCTTATTTCCCAAGGTGATATGCCTGCCATTTCAGCAAGTAAATTTAGGTTACATTCTGTTGCAAAACAACTCTGTGTAACTCCAAAACCTCTAAATGCTCCACCAGGAGGATTATTAGTATATACTGCTGTTCCTGTTATATCAATATCTTGATAATTATATGGTCCTGCTGCATGAGTACACAATCTTTGTAGTACTGGTCCTCCAAGAGATGCATATGCACCTGTATCAGATATTATAGTTGCTTTCATCCCTGTTAAATATCCATTTTCATCACATGCTGTCGTAAATTCCATTTCTGTGGCATGTCGTTTTGGATGAACAATAATACTTTCTTTTCTTGTTAACTGTACCTTTACAAATCTTTTCGTATGATAAGCAAGTAAGGCTGCATGGTGTTGAACGCTCATATCTTCTTTTCCACCAAATCCTCCACCTACCATTTTATTTATCACTCTTACTTTTTCATGTGGTAACCCTAACATGTCTGCACATTCATGCTGAGTAGCAAATACTCCTTGGTCTGTTGAATAGATTATTACTCCATCTTCTTCATAAGGACCAGCTACTGCACACTCAGGCTCTAAAAATGCATGTTCTGTAGCAGGTGTAGTATATCTTTTAGTTACAACATATTTTGAATTTTCTATCTTTTCTTCAGCGTTTCCTCTTACTAAATGTTCCTTAACAAGTATATTACCTGTCTCATGTATCTTTGGAGCATCCTCTCTAAGAGCATCTGCTGTAGTACTTAATGGTGTTAATTCTTCATAATCTATTTTAACTAGCTTTTTTGCTTCTTCTAATGCTTCTCTAGTTTCTGCTGCTACTAAGACTATTCCATCACCTAAATATCTAGTTATTTCACCTTCTGGTATTAAAGTGTCCCAATCCTTCTTTAAGTGACCTACTTTTATAGTTCCTGGAATATCTTTAGCTGTTAACACTGCAACAACTCCTGGATAGGCTTTTGCTTCTTCTATATCTATTTTTTTGACTAAAGCTCTAGGATATTTTGCTCTAACTGCTGAACCATAAATCATACCCTCAATTCTCATATCATCTACATATTCAGAATATCCAAGTGCTTTACCTACTGCATCAACTCTAGGAAGATTTTCACCTACTAGACCTTTACAGTTTACTTTTGGTACATCTATATCTTCTCTAAAAATCTTTGCTGCTAAATCGACAGCTTTAATTATTTTTACATATCCTGTACATCTACATATATTACCTTTTAAAGCTTTCTTTATATCCTCTTCAGTAGGATTATCGTTAACGTCTATGAGTGCTTTTGAACTAATTACCATACCTGGAATACAAAATCCACATTGTACAGCTCCTTGGCTAGCAAAAGAATATGCAAAAACATCTCTTTCTCTTTCTGATAATCCCTCTATAGTCGTTATGTTTTTCCCAGCTAATTTATCAGTTTTAAATACACATGCTTTAGTTGCTTTGCCATCTATTATAACCATACATGTTCCACAAGCACCTTCTGAGCATCCATTTTTAACTGAAGTTATATTCATATCTTCTCTAAGGAAGTCCAAAAGTTTTTTTCCTTCTTTTGCAACAACTTTCTTTCCATTTAATATAAATTCTACCATTCTCTAGCCCCCTTTGTTAGACGCCTCTTTATATATTTCCCACTTGGAGTATTACAGATTAACTCTCCCTCTTTAACTACTTCTTTTCCTCTTAAATAAACATGTTCTATTTGACAATCCACTTCATACCCTTCATAAGGTGTATAATCTACATTTTGCAATTGTTTCTTTGCTTCTATTTTAGTTTTCTTGTTTGGATTTAAGACTAATATATCTGCATCACTACCTATTTCTATAGTTCCTTTACTAGGATACATTCCAAATAATTTTGCTGCATTAGTTGATGTTACTTCTACCATTTTGTTAATAGATATTTTATTTTTACATACTCCATATGTGTATAAAAGACTCATCCTATGTTCTACACCTGGAGAACCATTTGGTATCTTGCTGAAATCGTTTATTCCAAGCTCCTTTTGTCCCCTATAATTAAAAGAACAATGGTCTGTTCCTATAGTATCTATTTGACTATCTGAAATAGCATTCCATAATATTTCATTATTTTCTTTATCTCTTAAAGGTGGTGACATAATGTATTTAGCACTTTCAAATCCATCTAAATCATACAATTTATCATTTAATAGAAGGTACTGAGGACAAGTTTCAACTATTACATCCACACCTCTTTGCTTAGCTTTTAAAACTTCATCCAAGGATTCTTTGCAACTTAGATGAACTACATACACCTTAGAATTTGCAACTTCAGCTATCTTCATAAGCCTTGATGTAGCTTCTGCCTCGAGTATAGCTGGTCTAGTTAATTGATGATATTTTGGAGACAAATTATTTTCTGCCCTCGCTTTATCCACAAGTTCACATATTATATCCCCATTTTCACAATGGAATCCAATAATTCCACCTATCTCTTCTGCTTTTCTCAAGGCTTCAAATATGACACCATCATCAACTTGGAGACTTCCTTTATATGCCATATACAATTTAAATGAAGATACACCCTCTTTTACCATATCTTCCATTTCATTACAAACTGAGTCATTCCAGTCTGTTATAGCCATGTGAAAACCATAATCTGAGTAAGATTTATCTTTGGCTTTTTCATGCCATTCTTCTAATCCTTCTCTTAAAGAACATCCCTTAGCTTGTGTAGCAAAATCCAATATAGTAGTAGTTCCTCCAACTATAGCAGCTTTTGTTCCTGTCTCAAAGTTATCTGCTGTTTTAGTAACCCCTGTATCTAAGTCAAAGTGAGTGTGTGTATCTATACCTCCTGGTATAACATAAGAATCACTAACATCGACTATTTCGTCATTTTCTTTTGATATATCAAAACCTATATCGACTATTTTTTCATCTTCTATTCTTACATCTGCACAGTAAGTTTTTTCACTTGTTACTACTTTCCCACCTTTTAAAACAATTCCCATATAGACTCCACCTTACTTATAACGTATCAATTTATTTTATCTCAAACAATTAACTTAAAGTAATTTTACTAGAACTCTTATACCACCTAAACTGTGCTAGAATAGTTTTGTATATTGCTTTATATTAGATTATTACTATAGCTCGTCTACTAATCATATATATTTATCATTTCAGTACATATTACTCTAAGTTAATTATTAAAATTCTATACAATATTATTCATTTACAGCTTCTACTTGATTGTAGCAGATGCTTAAAGCTCCTTTTGGACATCTAGTTACACATAATCCACATCCAAAACATTTGTCTGCATCTATATTTAATTTATCTGTAACTTCTAATGCTTCATATACACAGCTTGTTACACATTGCTTACATTTGATACACTTGTTATCATCTACAACTGGAGCTACTGAATGAGTTCTAAATCCTCTAGCTGCCATTTTCTTATGAGTTAATCCTTTTATTTCATTAACATCAGAATATCCATTTTCATCTAAAAATTCATTTAATTCTTTAGCAATTTTTCCATAGATAGAAGGCCCTTTAAGAATTGCTTCTGTACATACTTGAACAGCACTTGCTCCAGCCATCATCATTTCAGCTACATCTTTTCCACAAGTGATTCCACCAACACCTATTATTGGTATATTTACAACTTGAGAAGCTTCATATATACATCTTATTGCTAAAGGTCTTATTGGTGCACCTGATAACCATCCATATCCAGCTTTACTTCCCATTATAGGGTATCCTGTATTTACATCTATAGCCATACATGGTCCAAATGAGTTTATCATTACAAGTCCATCTGCTCCTGCTTCTTCAACAGCTTTTGCAATAGTTTGAATATCAGTATGAGGACTCATTTTCATAAACACTGGTACATCTAAAACAGCTTTTGCTGCTTTTAAAGCATTTACTATTGGAGCAACATCTGTACCTACATAATGAGTAGATAATTCAACTGCATCAGCATAAGGTTTTACTAAAGGAGCAACCTCAGCTATTTGCTCTGCTGAATATCCCATACTTACTATTACTGGAAGCCCTGTTTCTTTTACTTTTTTGTATTCTTCTTCTATCCATTGTTCTTTTGGAAGCTCTGACCATAATTCTGTATTTAAGAAACCACTATTAGTTTTTGCCATACATGGTCTTGGTACATCTGCTGGTAATACAGATATAGTTTTTGTACATATAGCTCCTGCTCCACCTTTTGCTGCTTCTTGACAGAGAGCACCATCTTTTGCTCCAGGACCTGCTGCTGTCATAATTGGATTTAAGAATTCCATTCCATATAAATTAACTTTTAAATTAGCCATATTATTATCTCTCCCTTAATTAAATATTTTTAATATTTAGCTTATATTCTTTTATTTGTATTTGTATTTGTTATTTATCTTCTTTTTATATTATTTCTATTTTGCTTCTTCAACTTTATTATTCTTCTCTTTTTTAGAACCTAATTCATTGAAGAATATATTTAAAAGTACTGCTGATAAACTACCTGTTGTTATTCCACTATGGAATATTGTTTGTACCCAAGTTGGAAAATTATGATAAAAATCAGGATTTGTTAGTGGTATCATAGATAAACCAACACTAACTGCTACTATAACTCCATTTTTAGTTCCATCAAACTTTACTTTACTTAGAGTTTTTACTCCCCCAACCATTACCATTCCAAACATTGCAAACCCTACTCCTCCAAGAACAGGCTTAGGTATTGCTCCTATTATTGCTGCAAATTTTGGTAAGAAACCAAGTACTAGCAATATAACCCCTGCATAAACTGCTATAAATCTTGATTTTATACCTGTAAGACCTACTATCCCTGTATTTTGACCAAATGGAGTTATTGGGAATGAGTTGAATATTCCAGATAAAGCTGTAGATATTCCATCTCCAAATAGACCTCTTTTGATATTTTTACCTGTTACTTCTTTATCTACCATCTCATGGATAGCTATCATATTACCAACTGATTCTGTCATAAGTACTAACATAATTAAGCACAATGATAGTATTGCAGATGGTTCAAATCTAGGCATTCCAAATTTTAAAGGTACATTTAAATTAAGCCAACCAACTCCATTTACTGCACTAAAATCTGCCATTCCAACTGCCATGGAAAGTAGTGTACCAAGTACTATACCTACCAATATAGCTGTACTATTCCAAATTCCTTTTAAGAATTTAAATGAAAGTAAAGTTATTGCCAATACTGCCAAAGCCAATGCTAATGAGTTTGGTTCAACCGCTTCCAATTTGTTGTCAGTTATCCACTTTATCCCAACTGGAAATAGTGAAATACCTATTACCATAACAACTGTTCCAGTAACTACACTAGGGAAAAATCTTATTAATTTTTCAAACACTGGAGCAAGTAATATACAAAACAATCCAGCTACGATTACAGAGCCAAATACTGTCTGTACTGCAACCTGAGAATCACTATATGATGAGGCTATTGCTGTCATACCTGCCACAGCGGCAAAACTAGTTCCTTCTATTACTGGTATTTTAGCACCTACAATATTTCCTATACCAACACTTTGTATGAGTGTTCCTATCCCTGCCATAAATAAGCAAGCATTTATTAAAAAAACAATACTAGCATGATCTAGTCGTGCAGCACTTCCTATCATCATAGGAACCGCTACTGCTCCTGCACACATTGCCAAAACGTGCTGTAGTGAAAATACCCAAGATTTGGATATGGGTAACCTTTCATCTACTGGAGCTATTTTAGGGCTTTTATCTTGAGACATTTTGGGTCTCCCTTCTATATTTAATTTAATATTCTATTCCATATATTTTTTATCTATATATTTCATTTAAATTCCTATTTTTGTCCAAGTTATATTTTACAATGTTTAAATTCTATTCCATAGATTTTGGCTTAATTCTCTACTTTTAGCTAAAATACTTTCTTCATCTATGTTTACTAACTTTCTATCTTTCATAAGTACTTTTCCATTTATAATAGTTGTATCTACACTTCTTCCACTCATACCAAAGATAGTGTGGCCCCCTATTGTATTTTCTGTCAATGGAGTATGTGGTATATAATCAACTACTATTACATCTGCATAAGCACCTTTTTTAAGTACTCCTAGGTCATTTTTATAATAAGCTTTAGCTATTTTTCTATTGTTATCGAATAACATTGTTTGTGACTCTCCAAATCCAACTCTTGGGTCTTTTAAGTGATGTTTGTGAATTATATTGGCAACTTTTAGTGATTCAAACATATCGCTAGTATATCCATCAGTTCCTAGACCTACTGTAACATCTCTTTTTAATAACTCTATTGCTGGAGAGCATCCAACTGCATTTCCCATATTAGATTCTGGATTATGAACTACAAATGTATTCGTTTTATTTAAAAGACTAATTTCATCTGTACTTATATATATGCAATGAACTGCTATAGTCTTTTCCTTTAGTACTCCAAAATCATTAAATCTTTCTAAAACTCTCTTCCCATATTTGTCTATATTGTATTGTAAATCATCTATACCCTCAGCAACATGTACATGATACCCTGTATCAAGACCATCCATTTCTGAAGCACACTTATTTAATGTATCATCAGATAGTGTAAATGCAGCATGAAGACCAAACATCCCTTTTATCATATCTGTATCATCTTTTTGAGCGTATTTTATAAAGTTTACGTTTTCATTGATTCCTTGTTGGATTGTATCTCCACCATCTCTATCAGATACCTCATAGCAAAGGCATGTTCTTATTCCTAAATCCTTTGCAACATCTGATATTGTAAACAAACTTCCTTCGATTGCGTTTGGACTTGCATGATGGTCATAAACTGTTGTCACACCATTTTTTATACATTCTATATACGTTGCATATGCACTGTACTTAGTATCTTCTAGTGTAAGTTGCTTATCAAGTCTCCACCATAAATTGTTCAGTATCTCTAAAAAATTCTCAGAAGGTTTTCCTGGAACTGCCATTCCTCTAGCAAATGAGCTGTATATATGCATGTGTGAATTTATTAGACCAGGCATGATTATCTTCTTGCCTGCATCTATAAATTCATGTACTGGATATTTAGCTTTCATTTCCTCTGTAGTACCTATATCTTCAATTAGATTATCGTTTATTACTACACATCCATCTTCCATATAGGGATTTAAAGAATCTTGGCTTATTAGCCTCCCATTCCCCACTAAAATCATAAATTTATTCCTCCTTAAAGCTAAGATTTAATTTTTAAGTACTTTTCCTGCTTTAATTTTATTGTATTTTCCTTCTTCAACAACACAATTTCCATTTATAATTACATAATCTATACCTGTAGGGTACTGCATAGAATTGATAAAATCATCACATCCACTAACTGTATCCTTGTCAAATATAACTATATCTGCAAAATATCCTTCTTTTAATTCGCCTCTATCTTTTATACTAAAGCTTGTAGCTGCTTTTTTAGTCATTTTATAGACAGCTTCTTCAATTGTTAGTACATTCAACTCCCTAACATATCTTCCTAGTATTTTAGGGAAAGAACCATATGCTCTTGGATGTGGTTTACCTGCTAAAAGACCATCTGTACATACATTTTGCTCGTCTCTTTTCATAAATCCTATTATATGTTCTTCCAATCCATAGAAATCTACCATTCCAACTGCATTTTCTTCTTCTTTTAATAAATCAAACGTTGCATCTAATGGGTCTTTTCCTCTCATTTCTCCAATTTCTAACAAGCTCTTACCAATTGTATCTTTATTTTTTTCTGTCTTTACACTTGTTACAAATATTTGGTCTATCCCTGCAAACTCTATAAAGTTATCCCAACCTTCTATTCCATTTGCTATATCTTTTTTCATTTTTGCTCTTTCGTTTTCATCACTTAGTCTTTCTATTAACTTATCAGTTCCTCCAGAATGTGCCCAAGGAGGTAAAACTACTCCAAGCATTGTACTTCCTGCTGCATATGGATACTGGTCAAAAGATACTCTTATTCCTTCTTTTTCAGCTTTTTCTAAAAGCTCTATAACTTGAGGTATATACTTCCAATTTGATTTACCACAAACCTTAAAGTGTGAAAAATGAACTTTTACTCCTGATTGTTTTCCAATTTCTATGATTTCTTCCATTGATGTTAAAATTGTATCTGCTTCACTTCTTTGGTGAACTACAAATACTCCATCATATTTTGCTACAACCTTACACATTTCTATAATTTCTTCTGTCAATGAATATGCACAAGGTATATATATAAGTCCAGTAGACAATCCTATAGCTCCTGCTTTTAATTCTCTCTCTGTGATTTCACACATCTTTTGAATTTCTTCTTTAGTGGCAGGTCTATCTTCAAGCCCCATTGCTTCCATTCTAACGTTTCCATGAGGTACTAGATAAGTTTCATTTAAACCTACCCCATTGTTATCCATCATTTTTAGATAATTCTCTGTTGTTTCATATTTCCAATCAATTTCATCACTTTCACCATCTAGGCCTGCTAAATTTTTTCTCCAAGAAGATATATGTTCTTGAGGTAGAGGGGCCATAGATATACCATCTTGGCCCAACACTTCTGTTGTAATTCCCTGTCTAATCTTTACCTCATTATATGGATTAACTAAAATCACTAGGTCTGAATGGCTATGAGTATCTATGAAACCTGGACATATAACTCTACCTTTTGCATCTATAACTTTGTCAGCTTCTTCATTTAAATCCTGTGATATTTTTAATATTTTCTCATTTTCTATTAAAATATCTCCTTCATATGCTGGTGTTTTACTTCCATCTACTATAAGCCCATGTTTTATTAAAGTTCTCACAAAACCATCTCCTAATTATTTTTTATAAACTGATTTTAATATACCATAATATCCTTCTGCACCTTTGAATAATTGGTCTAATTCTATATGCTCATCTATTGTGTGAGCAAGATTTTCTTTAGAAGGACCAAATCCTATTGTTCTTATTCCAGCCTCACCTGCATAATGGCTTCCATTTGTACAGAATGAGTATTGAGTTATTTCTGAATCTATTCCAGCTTCTTTTAATCCTTTATATGCTGCTTGAACAAATTCATCT